>JBCKTV010000008.1:0-62051 GCA_038925365.1 Gallionellaceae bacterium | reverse complement strand
CGTGGCGCGAGTGGGATTTGCTATCGCGTGAAAAACTAATGGATTATGCCGAGAAGAACGGCATTCCCATCGACATGAAGCATAAGCAGGGTGGCTCACCCTACTCCATGGATGCGAACCTGTTGCACATTAGTTTTGAAGGTCGCCATCTGGAAAATCCCGCAGCCGAAGCGGAAGACAGCATGTGGCGCTGGACTGTGTCGCCTGAACAAGCACCCGATGCCGCAGAATATCTAGATATTGAATATATACAAGGAGATATAGTATCTCTAAATGGCAAGGCACTTAGTCCGGCACTCGTACTTACCCAGCTCAATGCACTGGGTGGCAAGCACGGTATCGGTCGTCTGGATTTGGTGGAAAACCGTTATGTCGGCATGAAGTCACGCGGCTGTTACGAAACACCCGGCGGTACCATCATGCTGAAAGCACATCGTGCCATTGAATCGATCACACTCGACCGTGAAGTAGCACACTTGAAAGACGATCTGATGCCGCGTTACGCCAGCATGATTTACAACGGCTATTGGTGGAGCCCTGAGCGTGTTGCCTTGCAAACCCTGATCGATCACACCCAGCAGCAAGTTAACGGCTGGGTACGCGTCAAACTGTACAAGGGCAATGTCATAGTTGTGGCTCGTGATTCCAAGACCGATTCTTTGTTTGACCCGACCATTGCCACTTTCGAAGATGACAAGGGTGCATACGACCAGAAAGATGCAGGCGGCTTTATCAAGCTGAATGCATTGCGCATGCGCATCGCTTCCAAACTAAAACAGAACAAATAATTAGAGAACATCATGTCCGACAAATTTGAAAATATCAGCGTCGTCAAAAAATCAAACGTCTACTTCGATGGCAAATGCGTATCGCACTCAGTGTTATTTCCCGATGGTACGCGCAAAACTGTAGGCGTGATTATGCCTGGCAGCCAGCTCACCTTTAACGTCGGCACGCCAGAAGTGATGGAGATTACCAGCGGCAGTTGTGAGGTAAAAATAGCAGGCGAAGCTGCCTTCAAGACCTACACTGCCGGAATGCAGTTCAGCGTGGCCGAAAATAGCAGCTTCGAGATACACGCAAAAGATACCGTCGATTACGTTTGCAGTTTTGACTAAGGACAAGCAACCATGCCTACATTTGATATCGTCTCTGAAGTAGACAAGACCGAAGTTAAAAATGCAGTGGAACAGACCAACAAGGAAGTTGGCACTCGCTTTGACTTCAAGGGTAGCGATGCGCGCATCGAGCAGGCTGAGCTGGTGCTTACTGTGTGGGCCGACAATGAATTTCAGCTGGATCAGGTGCAGGATATTCTGAATGGTAAGTTGACCAAACGCAGCGTCGACATTAAATGCTTGGAAATCAGCGAGAAGATCGAAAAAGTCAGCGGCAATAAAGTAAAACGCAACTGCACGATAAAAACAGGTGTGGAAATCGAACTGGCAAAAAAAATCGTCAAGATGTTTAAAGACAGCAAAATGAAAGTTCAGGCCAGCATTCAGGGTGATACTGTTAGAGTGTCCGGCAAAAATCGCGACGACCTACAGGACGCTATCGCCTTCACCAAAAAAATCAATTACCGACTTCCCTCTGCAATATCAGAATTTTCGCGACTAAGCAGCCTAAATTAATTTATGCACGCAGTCCTTATCCCGCTTGCCCAAGGTTGTGAAGAAATTGAAGCTGTCACGGTGATCGATATATTACGCCGTGCCGGCATTACAGTGACCAGCGCGGGCCTCGATGCACAGCCGATACGCGCCAGTCGCGGCACAGTTCTAATCCCCGATACCACGCTGGATGCTGCACTTGAGCAATCCTTCGATATGATAGTTTTACCCGGCGGCCAACCCGGCACCAACAATTTAATTGCCGATGCACGCATCCTCGCTCTGCTTAAAAAAATGTCGCAACAGGATAAATATATTGCCGCCATCTGCGCCGCCCCTTCTGTTCTAGCGATAGCAGGCCTGCTTGATGGCAAGCGCGCCACCAGCTTCCCCGGCGCACTGAATAATTTCCCCAAGGTTCATCAACATACCGATGCAGTGGTTGAGGATGGGAAAATCATCACTTCACGCGGCCCCGGCACCGCGATGGATTTTGCCCTTACGCTGGTGGAACGCCTGGCAGGTGTTGCTAAGCGCAAAGAAGTAGAAACGGGGTTGCAGCGTTAGGCATGGACAATCCAGAATGAATATACAGTCCTGGCGAAAGCTACCCCCTGCTGTTACCGCACTGATATTGCAGCTTGCTGCGTTCTTCCTCACAGCCCTGAGTATCAATATCATAGGCTTTGCAGTGACACCTTTTGTGTTCGCCACATTGTGCGGTGTTTTTGCCGCCGCCTTGAGTCATGTAAGCGGATTAGCGCGCTGGTGGTTGCTGATTCAACTTTTGTTTGCTCCGTCACTGGTGCTGATGCTAAATTTAAACATACCCTCAGGCATTTACCTGAGTGTATTTCTGCTGATGCTGCTGGTTTACTGGAGCACCTTTCGCAGCCAGGTTCCGCTCTATCTTTCCAGCAAGCGCGTATGGAAAACCCTAGAAGAGTTGCTCCCCCCGCCTGATACAGACAAGCATTTCAGTTTCATGGATATCGGCTCAGGCATGGGGGGGGTATTGACGTACTTGGCCACAGTGCGTCCGGATGGTCGTTATTTCGGCGTGGAGAATGCACCGCTGCCTTATTTGTTCAGCCGGCTCAGAATCAAATTGAGCAACCACCCCGATTGCACAGTGCTCTGGGGAAGCTTTTGGTCGTGCGATCTTGCAGAATACGACGTGGTGTTCGCTTATTTGTCACCGGTACCCATGGAGCAACTTTGGAACAAAGTAAAACGAGAGATGCGCCCGGGCAGCATATTTATCAGCAACTCATTTGCAGTGCCGGAAAATCCTCCGCAATACTCAATCACACTGGACGACTTGGATCATTCAACTCTGCATATATGGCATATGTGAGCGGAAAACCCCTTCCTACACCTGTTTGTCTCATTATTTTATCGAACTTTTATCCCGTTACAAATCCAACAAAACAAATGGTTACAGCTATACTCTACTCAATTGTCGAATTCAACATGCACAAATACTACACATGCCGTCCGTTTTTGGTTAGGATACGTCATTCGTATCTGCTTTACCTCCCACTGAACTCCGCATTACAAATACTTTTAGTACAATCTTACGTCAATAATATTTAAAGCGAGACCCACTTATGAGCGAACATATCCGTTACGTTACCGATGCAACCTTTGCTGCCGAAGTATTGCAGTCTCCACTACCTGTGCTGGTTGATTACTGGGCTGAATGGTGCGGACCCTGCCGTATGATTGCACCGATACTCGACGAGGTAGCGCAAGAGTACGCAGGACGCTTGAATGTAGCCAAAGTCAACATTGATGAAAATCAGGCAACCCCGGCAAAATACGGGGTACGCGGCATACCGACACTGATGCTATTCAAGAATGGCAACATTGAAGCAACCAAGGTAGGCGCATTATCCAAATCACAACTCACCGCTTTTATCGACAGCCACATCTGATCCGATTAACTTTCTTGAAGCTCCCACAGAGAGCAAAACAAACAAGAAGGCTCAATAGATAGTTAAGGGCACTACCTTCTGACTTAACAGTACCTATCCCTCTAACACATTGGATCACCTATTTCACTAGATCTCACTGGCACATTCTCTCAAACATTCGCCCCACACCCCTCCCCTATGCATTTATCTGACCTCAAAACAAAACACGTTACCGAACTGGTAGACATGGCGCTTGCCATGAACATTGATAACGCCAGCCGTTTGCGCAAGCAAGACCTGATCTTCGCCATGCTGAAAAGCTATGCCAAAACAGGCGAAAGCATTTTCGGCGAAGGCACTCTGGAAGTGCTGCCCGATGGCTTCGGCTTCCTGCGCTCGCCGGACACCTCCTACCTGGCCAGCCCGGACGACATCTACGTCAGCCCGAGCCAGGTACGACGTTTCAATCTGCATACGGGTGATTCGATCGAAGGCGAGATACGCACCCCCAAGGATGGCGAACGCTATGTGGCGCTGGTTAAGGTAGACAAGGTCAACTCCGAGCCACCGGAGAACGCTAAAAACAAAATCCTGTTTGAAAACTTAACGCCGCTGTTTCCGACCAAGCAGATGGCGCTGGAACGCGATATCCGCTCCGAAGAAAATATCACCGGCCGTATCATCGACATGATTGCGCCTATCGGCAAAGGCCAACGCGGTCTGCTGGTAGCCTCTCCCAAATCTGGCAAGACTGTGATGTTGCAGCACATTGCCCATTCCATTTCTGCCAACTACCCTGACTCGCACCTGATCGTGTTGCTGATAGACGAGCGCCCAGAAGAAGTGACTGAAATGCAGCGTACTGTGCGCGGCGAAGTAGTTGCCTCAACCTTTGACGAGCCTGCCACGCGTCACGTGCAGGTTGCGGAAATGGTGCTGGAGAAGGCCAAGCGTCTGGTCGAACACAAAAAGGATGTAGTCATTCTGCTCGACTCGATCACCCGTCTGGCACGTGCTTACAATACCGTGATACCGTCCTCCGGCAAGGTACTGACCGGTGGTGTGGACGCCAATGCCCTGCAACGCCCAAAGCGCTTCTTTGGCGCAGCACGCAATATCGAAGAAGGCGGCTCGCTCACCATTATCGCCACCGCGCTGGTCGATACTGGATCGCGTATGGATGACGTGATCTATGAAGAATTCAAAGGAACCGGCAACATGGAGATCCACCTTGACCGCCGCATGGCTGAAAAACGCATTTACCCGGCCATCAACCTTAATCGTTCGGGTACCCGCAAAGAAGAATTGCTGATCAAGGCAGATATACTGCAACGCATATGGGTGTTACGCAAATTATTGTATCCAATGGATGAATTGGAATCAATGGAGTTTCTACTGGACAAAATCAAGGCTACAAAAAACAATGCAGAATTCTTTGACTCAATGCGTCGTTAAGCTGCGTAAAAGCCGGAAAATTAAAAACCATTTTGACCGCAAGTAAAGTTTATGTATAATGCGCGGCTCTATTAAAACTGCTTTAAAGCAAAGTCGGTAAAACCTGCTTTAAATCAAAGTTGGTAAAACTGCTTCAAAACAAGGTTGCAAAACCGCATTCAAGCGAGGTTGTTATGTACGCAGTAATTAAGACCGGTGGTAAACAATACCGTGTAATCAAGGGTGAAACCCTGAAAATTGAATCCCTGGACGGCGATGTCGGCAGTGCGATTGTGTTTGATAAAGTGCTGATGATAGGTGGAGATGACAAAGTATCTGTCGGTAAGCCGCTGCTAGTTGGCGCTACTGTCAATGCGACAATATTATCAAATGGCCGTCACGACAAGGTGAAGATCTTCAAAATGCGTCGCCGCAAGCATTATATGAAGCATCAAGGACATCGTCAAAACTACACTGAGATCCGCATCGACGGATTCAAGTTGTAAAGTTCTGATCGTAAAGTTCGTGTTGTAAATCTCGGGCATTAAATCTAAAGGAGAAAATCCATGGCATCGAAAAAAGGCGGTGGTAGTACCAGTAACGGTCGCGACTCGCACTCGAAGCGACTCGGCGTTAAAGCATACGGTGGCGAACTGATCAGTGCTGGCAGCATTATTATTCGTCAGCGCGGCACACAGTTCCACGCTGGCGACAACGTAGGCATGGGCAAGGATCACACTCTGTTTGCGAAAATTACCGGCAAGGTATCCTTTGCGGTTAAAGGTGCAACAAAGCGTAGGACAGTATTTGTAGTTGCTGCATAAGCACAACTGCAAAGCGAACAAGCCCTATCGTAAGGTAGGGCTTTTTTTCGTTTTACTCCAAAAACCTGAAAGCCTAGTCATACCGCAGATGACAAGGTTCAATAACTGAACAGTCAGCTTGTTTAAAATATATTTGCTGGCTCTCTGAATCTGCGGCCATTCGCTTTCCAGGACTACACATGAAATTCATAGACGAAACACAAATTGAAGTAATCGCAGGCGATGGCGGCAATGGCTGCGCCAGTTTCAGGCGTGAAAAATATATAGACAAAGGCGGTCCAGACGGTGGCGATGGTGGCTGGGGCGGTACTATCTATGCGGTGGGCGATCGCAATATCAACACCCTGGTGGATTATCGTTTTAAGCGTATGCACCGCGCCAAAAATGGCGAATCTGGTCGTGGTTCGGATTGCTACGGCAAAGGCGCGGATGATGTGATTCTGCGTATGCCCGTTGGCACCATCATCACCGATCTCAATACTGGCGAACTCATCGCAGACCTGTCGCTACATGGTGAAAAAACGATGCTCGCGCAAGGTGGCAAAGGTGGCTTGGGCAACATCCATTTCAAGTCCAGCACCAACCGTGCGCCGCGCCAAACAACGCCTGCGGGTGAAGGCGAACGGCGTGAACTTCAGCTGGAACTGAAGGTTCTTGCCGACGTGGGTCTGCTGGGCATGCCCAATGCCGGTAAATCCACCTTTATCCGCGCTGTTTCTGCCGCACGCCCGAAAGTCGCCGACTATCCTTTCACTACACTGCACCCGAATCTTGGTGTGGTGCGCGTCTCGGAAGAAAAGAGCTTCGTCATTGCCGATATTCCCGGCTTGATTGAAGGTGCAGCCGAGGGTGCGGGACTCGGCCATCAATTCCTGCGTCATCTACAGCGCACACGTCTGTTGTTGCATATCGTCGATATTGCCCCGATGTATGATGGCGTTGATCCAGTACATGAAGCCCGCGCAATTCTAAATGAGCTTAGAAAATATGACGAGTCTCTGCATGAAAAGCCGCGTTGGCTGGTATTGAACAAAGTTGACCTGCTGGAAAACCGCGAAGAAAAAATAGCCGCATTCTTGAATGAATTCGGCAGGGAAACACGTTATTTCGTTATCTCTGCGATCAGTGGCGAGGGCTGCAAAGAACTGAGCTATGCAATCATGGAATATCTGAATGAAGTGGCAGCACAGGAAGCTATCGATAATCCTGTACCTACAACAAAATCAGAGCCAGTCAGCACGCCGGAATTATATAACCCCCTAGCAAACGGATAATTCATCCGTAAAATGCCTTACATATTTGATGAGAAAAAGCGTAACAACTATCCCTTAAGTGATTTGTAGGATTACTGATATTCATGCTAACCGTATTAACTCAAGCCAAACGCATCGTCGTTAAAGTCGGCAGTAGTCTCGTCACCAACCAGGGTGAAGGCCTAGACAGACAAGCGATCGGCAACTGGGCACAACAAATCGCTATCCTGCGCAAATCAGGGCACGAGGTTGTGGTGGTCTCCTCCGGTGCCATTGCCGAAGGTATGCAGCGCCTAGGCTGGAAGACTCGCCCCAATGCTGTGCATGAACTGCAAGCCGCTGCCGCTGTGGGTCAGATGGGCTTGGTGCATGTATATGAAAGTTGTTTCATCGCACACAATCTGCGCACCGCCCAAGTTCTGCTTACCCACGCCGACCTCACTGACCGTGAGCGCTATCTCAATGCCCGCTCTACCCTGCGCACCCTACTCACCCTAGGCGTGATCCCCATCATCAACGAAAACGATACCGTCGTCACCGATGAAATTAAATTCGGCGACAACGACACTTTGGGCGCATTGGTTGCCAATTTGATCGAAGCCGACGTGCTGGTCATCCTCACCGACCAGATTGGCCTCTACACCGCCGATCCGCGCAAAGACAAAAATGCGACTCTGGTTAGCCTAGCCGAGGCTGGCGATCCCAAACTGGAAGCCATGGCTGGCGGCGCAGGCAGTGCTATAGGTCGAGGCGGCATGCTCACCAAAATACTGGCGGCGAAACGTGCTGCCCGCAGCGGCGCGCACACTGTCATCGCCTCCGGCCATGAAGAAAACGTACTGCCACGATTGATGCAGGGCGAGAGCATAGGCACCCTGCTCACCGCCCAACAGATGGCTCTAGACGCACGCAAACAATGGCTGGCAGACCACTTGCAGGTTGCTGGCAAAATCATGCTGGATGCGGGCGCTGTGCGAGCCTTGCGCAGTGAAGGAAAAAGCTTGCTGCCCATCGGGGTGAGCGCGATTTCCGGCGAGTTTCAACGTGGCTCTGTGGTTGCCATCCTCGACGACAGCGGTCACGACATTGCACGCGGCCTAATTAACTACAGCGCCAGTGAAGCCAGACGCATATCACGTCATCCCAGCAGTGAGATCGAAGCTATCCTTGGCTATGTAGCCGAACCCGAATTAATTCATCGAGACAACCTCGTCTTATTGTGAAACAGCAAGACAAAATTGTGTAGCAGACTCCTACACTACGCTCTGCTTCGCATAGGACAAGAACCCCTGCGGGGTGTCGCACTTAGCTTGAAACTCATTGATTTAGAATAGCTAAATATTTGTGCAACGAGTATAATATTCAATATAATCAATAAGTTGCTATATATCTGGATTCTATGTTCCAAGCAATTCCATTAATCGTCTGCCAGTTGGATTGCTGGATATAATCTCCCCAAACAACATTATCCGCAATTGAAGCACAAATAAAAACGGCGACTTTCGTCGCCGTTTTTAATGAGCCCAATTAAGGGCTTTTTACTTTTTGTTATCAGAACCCATGCGAACCGACTGCCATGAAGAACAGCATCGGGATAGACAGCATAGTATTGGTGCGTGACGCAAGGAAAGCAACGCGACGTGCGGTTACTTTTTCTGCATCAGTTGCGGGAACCAAGCCCAGAATTTTCTTCTGATTACGCCAGATCAAACCCCACACGTTGAGCAGCATGATAGTGCCCAATATTGCACCCATACCAATCAACGCAGAGCCCGGCTGCAAAGTGAACGCAGGAACAAATTTCGGACCCAACAATGCAGCACCAGTCAACCATGTAACCACGGCAGACCAACGGAAGAACAGTAATGCCCGAGGGGCTACATACTTATTGATAAGGGCGGTATCAGACTTATCAGCAGTAGCAGCCTTCACCGCTCCAACCTGAACAAAGTTGAAGTAATACAGCAGACCGATCCACATTACACCGGCCATCAGATGAAACCAACGCTCTAATCCTGGTAGAAATTCCATTTTTATGCCCCTATAACTTTTATAACAACCAAATACAGAACCAGGGTCAGAACGAACCCAGAAATAACCGTACCCCAAAGTGAATCCAACGGATTTGACATTCATGCTCTCCTTAGTGAGTTTTTATTCGATATCCACCGCCAACAAAGTTGGTGCAGAACCCGAATAATAGTCATTAACAGGGGAGTTAGGCAACAACAAAATGTCATTATTAATCATGTGGTTTTAAATAATTTAGCGATTTAGTAAATGAGGTGCAATGCCTCTACATTTCCTAATCAAATCTGACGACTGTTTCAAATACACTTTTCAGATTGACACCGCCGTAAGCTGTCTATTTAATAGCCGCAGCTGATAGGATAGGCGGCATCATAAATATGCCACTGAACACGAATCAACAAACCAGAACCTACAAAAAATGCGGAGAAATAGTGACGAATAACGATGTATTACGCAGCATACGACACGTACTTGATATCAGCGAAGCTACCATAGCAGATATTTACAAACTCGCCGAGCATCAAATTGACCTGGCAACAATCTCCAGTTTTTTAAAACAAAATGATGAAAGCGGTTATCTTGAGTGCAATGATAATCACTTGTCGCTATTTCTGAATGGCCTCATCACTTATCGTCGCGGTAAGAGTGAGCACAATCCACCACAATCAAATCAAATCCTTCCCCTGCTAACAAACAACATCATCTGCAAAAAACTTAGAATTGCATTCAACCTGAAAGAAGATGACATGATCGAACTGATGTCGTTTGCAGACTATGGGGTATCCAAAAGCGAATTAAGCGCAATCTCTAGAAAGCCCGGACATAAACACTATCGTCTATGCAGTGACGAATTCCTGATGGGATTTTTAATCGGATTGACTTTTCGGACATGGAGTTGAGTTGTTATATTGAATAGTTGCACCTGTCTCAGACTAGCAGGCTGCTAGGATTTTTTATACTTCGATCAACTTTCCATCTGCAAACACCAACGCACATCGCACTTGTTTTTTTGCATATACGCTCTGCATAGCGCTGAGATACTCCGCCATTTGAGCACGGTAAGGTGCTGCGTCATGATTTGCGCTTGTCTTGTAATCCAGCACCCACACTTCAGTATCAAACTCCACCATTCGGTCGATACGTTTTATCTCGCCCCTAGCATTGACATAGGGCATTTCGTTGTGTGCGCTGAGATACTGCGTTGCATTGAAGAAGCGATGCAACGCGGGTTGTGCCAACAGCGCCTGTGCCTGTTGCCATAGTGCATCTATCTCAGCAGAAGATATACCGCAGCGTATTTGCAACGCTGCCTGATCAGCAACTACACCCGGCGTGGTTAATTGTTGCAACAAGGCGTGCAACCAGGTACCCCTACCCTGCTCCAGTGTTTCAATGGACAGCTGCTTTCCAGTGGGGAGCAACCGTTGTAGATCTGCGTCTATCAGTAATTTAGTTTGCGGTGCAACAGTTTTTATTATGTTCGCCTTAGACAGCAAGGGATTCCCAGTTTGCGCAATATTCTGCGCAATGCGGTCGTACCACGACAGTACATTTTTCTTTTGCTCGGCTTCCTCGTTCTTACCATTGCCGCTTACCAGCAAGACCTGCTTGGCGCGGGTGATGGCAACATAGAGCAGGTTCATGGCTTCGCGTTTGGCATATTGCTGTTCGGCTTCAAACATGGGCTGACGCATTTTTCCCTGTGATGCCAGGGTGCCATATAAGGAAAAGTGTGCAGGAAGTGCAGCGTTGGTGGGCCAATCTATCAGCACGCCATAACCGTCATTCTTGCTGCGTGTGTCATTGGCATCGAGCAGCCACACGATGGGCGCTTCCAGACCTTTTGCCTCGTGTACGGTGTAGATGCGCAGTGCGTTGCCGACCTCTCCTACTTTGCCTTCGTCTGGGGATTCGTTTTCGGCCTCGCGCAATTCACGCAACTCGGCGAGGAATCGAGGCAGGCTGGGGTAGCGGCCGCCATCCACATCTAGCGCTACTTCGAGCAATGCTTGCAAATTGGCTTGCACTCCTGTACGCATAGCCTCGGGTACTGCTGCGGCATAGCGGTGTGCTAGGTCGGCGCTGAAATAGATGTGATCTAGCAGATCGTGTACCGGGAGTTTGTCGGCGCGGCTTAGCCAGTTTTTTAGTAAGTGGTGGGCGCGTTGTAATTCTGGGGAGATATTATTGATGATTGCTAGGTGGTTTAATTTTGACCACCAAGTGCAAATCCCCCCTAGCCCCCCTTTGGGAAAGTGGGGAATCGAAGCCTCTACGTTCACTGGCAGTTCAACTGTGCTTTTAACTTCGACAGCAGCTAGCTGCATCAAGTCGTTATCGGAACAGGAGAACATTGGCGAGCGTAGCACTTGCGCGAGTTGCAAATCGGCAAAGGGTGCGATCAAGAACATCAGCAGTGCTTGGATGTCTTCTGCTTCCAGCGTCTCCAACAGGCCACCACGGCGCGAAGTGAGGAAGGGGATATTTTTTTCTCGCAAGGCTGCTTCGTAAATACGCAGATGGGTACGTTTTCTTACCAGTACCATGATGTCGCCATAGGTGGCGTATCGCGTGCTGCCATCTGATTCTTGCACTGACCACGTTTCAACAATGTCGCTGATGGTTGCTGCAAATTGTCCGGCCTCGCCTTCACGTGCGCCGCTGTCGGCTTCTTCGCGGGCTTCAGTTAATGGATTGCGCAGATTTGATTCGACGTTTACTCCTAGAGGGAGAAGGGCTGATTGAAAGTGCAGAGGTAAAGCTACGATGTGTCCGGGTAGGTTTTTATGGTGGGCTAGGTGATTTTCAAAATCGACAAAACCTTCTGGGTGATTTCCAAACACTCCGTTCACCACATCTAGCACCGCAGGGGCATTGCGGCGGGTTTCATTTTGCGTGAGATAGTGCGCGGCAAATTCTGCCCGCATGAAATCTTTAACTTCGCCGAATAATCTTGCATCGGCGCGACGGAAGCGATAAATAGATTGTTTTGGGTCGCCGACAATAAATATTTTAGGCGGTTCACCAGCGGCCACCGATGCTTCAAACCACGCTTGCAGGATTTGCCATTGCAGCGGATTGGTATCCTGAAATTCATCCAGCAGCAGTTGTTTGTAACGGCTGTCCAGCTTGTACTGCATGTACTCGGCGCTGTCGCTGTGTTTCATCAATCTGGCGACCTGGTATTCCACATCGGTAAAATCCATTACCTGCTGGCGCAGTTTCAATTCCTGGTAATGCCCCAGAAAAGCCGCACCGCAACGTAGGCCGGCCTGGTTCAGCCGCAACGCGGCTTGCTCGATCAACACATCCTGCACGCCATGCAGCACTTGCAAAATTCCTGCATACAAACTGGCGTAATGATCGGCGTTCTGTCCTTTATTCGCTTTAAGTTTGCGCGGTTCGCCCGTGGCTGTATGCAGCTCATCAAACAGCGACTGATAACGCACAGGTAAATCTTCATTGCGCATTGCCGCATCCAGTTTGTGCGCTAGCTTCTGCTGCGCCTCCGAACCACTGGCCAGTAAGCTGGCGTATGTCTGCACATTTAAATCAAAGTCTGCATCCTGCAATGCCACATAGGGATCATCGTCCAGCTCCACTTGCAATTCATCTTGCAATTGTTCCAATGCCCACGCGACTGCGTCCTCTTGCCCCTGGGTATAAGTCCACCACTCGGCGCGTTTGCCTAAAAAATTTTCTAGCAAAATTCGTGTGTTGTGCAGGCCGTATTCATTGAACAGCCATTGCATTTCTTGCGCCAACTCACCATCGGGTGCGGCATGTAAACTATCTGCGAGTGCATCCCACGCCTCTTCGCGCAGTGCTGCGGTGCGCTCCAGCAGTTGCAAGCCGACTGGAACTCCTGCATTTAGGGGGGCACGCTGAATGATCTGCATGAACCAACCATGAAAAGTGCTGATGGTGATGCTGGATGAAGACAGCAGAAAATCTTTATACAGCCCGCGTGCTTTTGCCAGCACAGCATCATCGACGTTATCAATTGCGCGCTCTCTCAAAAATTCGCGCACCTCGTCATCACTGCTTGCGGCTAGGAAGTGCAGCCAATCGTGCAGACGTTCCTGCATTTCCTGTGCGGCTTTACGGGTGAAGGTAATAGCGAGAATTTCACTGGGCTGCACTCCGGCAAGCAGCAAACGAACAATGCGCGACACCAGCAGCCAGGTCTTACCACTACCGGCACAGGCTTCCACCACGACGCTGTTTGCTGGATTAAGGGCGATGTGGTTATCCATAAATTTTCATGCCCATTCCGCCTTCCTGCACAAGCCTTGCATCTCGCAATATTCACACACCGTGGCTAGGCCATTCGCAGGCAATGGTATGCCACTACGCATCTGACTAAATACCTGCTTCAAGCGCTCGATATTTGCATGCGACAACTGCGACACATCCTGCGGCGGCTCTACCATCAGCACCTTGTTTTTCTCAATACTGATAAACGCTGCTTCGGTGGCCTCAAACACATGTGCATAGAATGGCAGTTGCACATCTTCGCCGGCTTGCTTCAATTTTGCCTTCAGCTTTGCCGCATTCAGGGTTTTATAGTCCAGCACACGCACCACACTGGCAGTACTTTCCAGCACATCAATGCGATCAATACTTCCACGCATCAGCAATTCTTCAGTCACCGGAAACTCGAAAGCCACTTCGCCATTCTGATAACGCCAGCCTTCTGCTTCGCTTTTTAACTGTGCTTCAATATAGGCTGGAATGGATTGTTGCCAGCGCAGCAACCAGGCGCGTGCCCAATAGTCTCGCTGCACTGCCTGCGCAAACACCTCTATGCTTATATTTGTAAGAACTTGTTTTAATTCAATTACTTCATTATCTGCAAGCACGTTAAACTGTTGATGGAACCGATGCAAAATAGCATGCACCCATTCGCCAAAATCACGTTTTTCTATGTCTTCACGTATTTCATCCAGCTCGTTTAAATGCAGTACATAACGCGCGTAATATTGATAAGGGCAGGCCACTAGGCTGTTATAGCCACTGGCTGAGATGCGTTGCGGAATCAGGTGTGGCGGGACTATCGGCAGTGGCATGTGGGTGCTGTCTGGTAGTGACGCACTAGCGCTGCGCACCTGTGCGTGCTCCAGCATCCCGGCCAATTCATTTTCTGCAAGATCATCCTGATAGGCCAGTTGATGCAGGCCGCGCAAAATTTCCAGATAGGGACTGAGCAGATTGGCTACACCATTTTTGCTGGCCTGCCAGGTGGCGAGCACGGTGTCATTCATCACAAGCAGGGCAAGCAAATCATCGCGCTGTTGTGCACGATAAACAGCGCGTACTGGTAGACCCAAGGTATCGCGCACCGCATCGTTAAACCACACTGCCACGTTGTCGGCACTAGGCAGATGGCCTGCATCGCAGCCCAGAATTAACACCGCATCAAACTTGCGCCAGCGTGTAGCTGCAAGATGGGTGATCAACACCGGGCTGTCGATGCTGGCATCGCGCCAGGTGACGGCATCCAGTTGCAAGGCGAGCCAATGACGCCACTCTCCACGGCTGTAGCGGATGCCATCGGCTGCCAACTCTTGCTGCCATGTGTGTACTGATTGCAGCATCTGCACACCCGCTGCATCTGCTGCCAGCCCTGCGCTCACGCCGAGAATGTCCAGGCTGCGCTCCAATGCGAGCAACCAGCCTTTGAGTGTATTCGATTTTTTTGACAACTCTGCGGCAGCTTGGCGCAAGCGTGCAAGGATAGATCCCAATTCTGGCAGTTCATTTTGTGCAAGCTCAAGAAATACATCCAAATGCGCCACTGCACCGTGTTTGCGCAACAACTGTTCCAGTTGATACACCATCTGTTTGCGTTCTGTCGCGGCTAGCTCGGCAAAGATAAACGGCGACTTCAGCAGATCGAGCATGTCCTGATAATAGAAGTCGCTTTGCAGTGTATCCAACCAGCGCATCAACACCGTACTGACTGCCATGGTGGAGAGTAACCAGCCGGTTTCGTCGCGAACTTGTATTTCAGCACGCTCAAGCAAGGCTCGCACCCGGCGTGCAGCGAGGCGATCTTGCGCCACAATGGCGATACTGTTTTTGCCGGCGAGCAACCAGCGCCTAACCTGTATATCGGCAGCGCGCGCTTCCTGCTCCAGCCCGTTTGCAGCAAATAGACGTAGACGTGACCCCAAAGCAGATTTAGGGAAATGTGCTGCTAGTTGCTCAGCCTGTTCGCGCAATTGCAGTACAGGCGCATGCACATCGTCGATGTTTTCAGCCTTACCCAGCGCGGCATGCAGCACCGCACAATTTTCCTGTTTTGCAGCTATATCTCGCAAATCAATAATATTGACAGTCGCATTTTCACCATAGGCTTGCAAGAAGCGCATTTCAAGTCTGGATAAATCCGAAGTCAGCAATACGGTCAACGGCGCAGTGGCCTGTTGTGCCAATATGGCAAGGCGCTGCTGGTAGGCGCGAGCTTTATCCAGCTCTCCGCTTGCGCTCATTGCGTACCACAACTCATGCACCACACGTGCTTCAAACTGCATCGCGGCATTGCGCTTGGCTTTGTAGGCATGCTCCAATTGCGCCAGAAAATCTTCTTCAGTTTGCGGCAACGGTACATGATGTCTGGTCAGCTCATCCAGCAAGACTAGCAGCTCGCTGGCGATGCCCCACAGATCAGCTCCCGGAAACCAGTTTTGCGCGCGCAAAGCCTGATACAAGGTGGAGGCACGGCAGGTATCAGGGGTGATGACTTGCGTAAGCGGAATAGATTCCGCCCAATCGTTGAGCGTGACCATCTGCGGCAGCAACAAGGCGGGAAGCTTGGCAGCCAATGCCAGATGTTGTGCCAAGGGTGCCGCTACATGGTAATTGGGTAGCACCACCACAACCTGGCGCAGATCGGGCAGTGAGTGGGCATGCCGCTGCAATATATCCGCTGCGACCTGAGCAAAAAAAACAGCGGCTGCTGTATTGCTGCCGCTGTTTTTTAATTGGGTCATGGAAGGGTGACTAAAAATTAACGTTCCAGGTACTGTAACTTGTCTTTCACTTCTTTCCACTCTTCCGCATCGGCTGGGGTGTCCATGGTTGAAGTGAGTACCGGCCACAGCTTCGTCAGTTCCGCATTCAGCGCGGTAAATTTGCGCTGATCTTCCGGCAAATCATCCTCTGCATAAATTGCATCCACCGGGCATTCGGCAACGCATAGCGTGCAATCTATGCACTCTTCTGGATCAATCACCATAAAATTCGGTCCTACATGGAAACAATCCACTGGACATACGTCCACACAATCGGTGTATTTGCATTTGATACAGGCTTCGGTTACGACGTAAGTCATGTTTTTTCCTTTGCGTTGGATAATCTAATTATATAATTTTAGCAGAAAGCAGTTACTAGGCAGAGTCCAATGAAACGCGTTGGCAACGCTGTGTTATGCACACCCTAGATACTTTTATCGCGCTCAATCAAAGCATACGCAGAGTGGTTGTGTATCGACTCAAAATTCTCCGATTCAACCACGTAAGCTTCGATACGATTATCTGCATTCAGCACGGCTGCCACATCGCGCACCATGTCTTCGACAAACTTCGGATTATCGTAAGCGCGTTCGGTGATGAATTTTTCATCCGGGCGCTTGAGCATGCTATACAGCTCGCTCGAGGCTTGTTCTTCAGCTACGCGGATTATTTCTTCAATCCACACCAATTTACTGGTACGTACGCTGAGGGTGACGTGCGAACGCTGGTTGTGCGCGCCACGATCGGATATTTTCTTCGAGCAAGGGCACAGACTGGTGACGGGCACGACAACCTTCATATTGAAGCGGTATGAGCCATCGACAATTTCGCCCATAAAGGTCACGTCATAATCGAGCAGGCTTTGCACCCCCGACACCGGGGCTTTTTTATTCACAAAATAAGGAAAACTCATTTCGATATAACCAGACTCGGCTTCCAGCTTAACCACCATTTCGCGCAGAATGGTCTCGAAAGATTCCACCGATATCTCGCGTCCGTGATGATTCAATATCTCCACAAAGCGCGACATGTGTGTGCCTTTGAAGTTGTGCGGCAAATGCACATACATATTGAAATTGGCGACGGTGTGCTGCACGCCTTCGCTCTTGTCCCTGACAATGACCGGATGACGGATGCTCTTGATACCGACTTTGTTGATCGCCAGTTGGCGGGTATCGGCAAAACCTTGTACGTCAGGAATGGGGCAGCTAGCAGAAGACTTCATGTTTGGATCTCAAGATTAAATTCAAAGCAACAGGGCAGCTATTATACGCAATATCCCACTAAATCACTCAGGTACTTTGCTGCGTATCGAATTGACAATGCCTACGCTATCTAGCCCACAATCAGCCAGCATTTTTGCCGTATCGCCTTGCTCGATAAAACGGTCGGGCAAGCCCAGATGCAGTATCGGTATAAGCACTCCGTGCTGTGCCAAGCATTCTGCTACCGCACTGCCTGCACCACCCTGTAAGGTGTTTTCTTCCACGGTTACCAGCAAGCTATGCTCGCGTGCCATGCGTAGTACCAACTCGCTATCCAGCGGTTTTACAAAACGCATATTGACCACCGTGGCATCCAGTTGTTCAGCCGCCGCCAACGCCGGTGCAAGCATGGAACCGAAGGCGAGTATTGCAACTTTTTTACCCGTGCGGCGCACTTCTCCGCGTCCCACAGGCAATGCCTTCATCTCTGTCAAGGCTTTGATGCCAGGGCCTTTGCCGCGCGGATATCGCACTGCTGTTGGCGTATTCATCTGATAGGCGGTATAGAGCATCTGGCGACATTCATTTTCGTCACTCGGCGCCATCACCGTCATATTGGGTATGCAGCGCAAGAAACTTAGATCAAAACTGCCGGCATGACTTGCACCATCCGCACCCACCAAACCGCCGCGATCTATCGCCAGCAATACCGGCAGATTCTGAATCGCAATATCATGGATCAATTGGTCATAAGCGCGCTGTAAAAAGGTGGAGTAAATCGCCACTACCGGCTTGTAGCCTTCGCAGGCCAGACCTGCGGCAAAAGTCAGCGCATGTTGCTCGGCGATGCCCACATCAAAATAACGCTGTGGAAATTTTTTTGAAAATTCAACCATGCCGGAGCCTTCACACATGGCGGGCGTAATACCGATCAGCTTGTCATCCTGTGCTGCCATATCGCACAACCAGTCACCAAAAATCTCGGTGTAGCTAGGCTTGCTCGCGGGCTTGGCGACGATGCCATAGACCGGATCAAACTTGCTTACGCCGTGATACAAGATGCTGTCGTCTTCGGCATGGCTGTAACCCTTACCTTTGCGCGTCACCACATGCAGAAATTGGGGGCCTTCCAGATGACGTATATTGTCCAGCGTGGTCACCAGCACATCTAGATCGTGTCCGTCGATGGGGCCTATATAATTGAAACCAAATTCCTCAAACATGGTGCCGGGGGTGATCATGCCTTTGACGTGCTCCTCGGCGCGACGGGTAAACTCCAGCACCGGCGGCATGACTTTCAATACTTTCTCGCTGCCTTTGCGCATGGCCGAATAAAAGCGCCCCGACAATAGCTTGGCCAGATAATTATTCAGTGCGCCGACCGGCGAGGAAATAGACATGTCGTTATCGTTCAGCACCACCAACAGGTTCGCATTCATCGCGCCCGCATTGTTTAGCGCCTCGAAGGCCATGCCGCCGGTCATTGCACCATCACCGATGATGGCGACAGCACGCTGACCATTACCCGCCAGCTGTGCCGCAACCGCCATCCCCAGCGCAGCGGAAATCGAGGTGCTGGAATGGCCAGTGCCGAATGTATCGTATTTGCTTTCGCTGCGCTTGGGGAAACCGGACAGTCCACCCGCCATGCGCAAGCTATTCATGCGCTCACGGCGGCCAGTCAGAATCTTGTGCGCATAGGTCTGGTGACCCACGTCCCATACCAATTTGTCTTGCGGCGTGTTGTACACATAGTGCAGCGCAATGGTTAGCTCTACCGTACCCAGATTGGAGGAGAGATGACCGCCGGTTTTGCTCACCGATTCCACGATGAATGCGCGCAATTCTTCTGCCAGTTGCGGCAATTGTTTTCGTTCCAGCAGACGCAAGGCGTCAGGTTCGTTGATACTTTCTAACAATGAATACATTAATACTTTCCCTAGAATTTTCTCATCACTATAAAATCGGCCAGTTCGCGCAATCGTTGCGCCTTGCTGCCAAATTCTGATAACGAATCCATTGCTTCCTCATGCAAATCAGCGGCCATTTTTTTTGCCTGTGTAACACCCAGCAGCGTGACATAGGTAGGCTTGTTATGCACTGCATCCTTGTTCGCGGTCTTGCCCAGCGTGGCGGTGTCAGCCTCTGCATCGAGCACATCGTCCACCACCTGAAATGCTAGCCCGACACACTTGCCGAAGTGATCCAGCTGGCCGAGTTGCGCCGCATCCAAACCATTGCCGCAGTGCGCACCCAGCAGAATCGCGGCACGTATCAACGCGCCGGTTTTGTGAATGTGCATGAATTCCAGCTCAGGCAAATTTAGTTGCTTGCCCACACTGCCCAGGTCAAACGCCTGACCACCGGCCATGCCGCGCGAGCCTGATGCCACTGCCAACAATTTGACCATTTGCAACTGGCTGAGCGGGCTGTCGCTCAAGCTGTGCTCGGTCAACAATTGAAAGGCTAGGCTTTGCAAACTGTCACCTACCAGCAAGGCGGTGGCCTCATCGTATTCAACATGGCAAGTCGGCTTGCCACGGCGCAGCACATCGTCATCCATGCACGGCATATCATCGTGCACCAGCGAATAAGCATGAATCATTTCAACCGCTGCTGCTGCGATATCGACGCGCTTCAAAGCAGCTTCAGCCAATTCACCTGCCGCAAAAGCCAGCAGCGGACGCACGCGTTTGCCGCCATCCAGCACACTGTAGCGCATTGCCGCATGCAAACGCTCGGGTGCGACATCGGCTCGCGGCAGCAGATGTTGCAGCACATCCTCAAAACGAAGTTGGTGAGCACTAGCCCAGCTTTGAAAATCTGACATACGCTATCAGCCCTTATCAAACAAACTATTATTGGCGACTTCTTTTCCTGTACCACTGGCAAAATCTTTACCGGTGCCGTTAGCAAAGGCTTTTAAGTTACCATCTTCAAGGATACGCACCTGTTGCTGCGCATCGTCCAGACGACTGCGGCACGACTGCAACAACTCTGCACCGCGCTGATAGGCTGCAAGCGACTCCTCCAGCGGCAACTTGCCACCTTCCATATCCCCTACCACTTGTTCCAGCTCTGCCAGCGCAGCCTCGAAGGTCTGCGTCTTTGGGGATTTTCCCGCCATGTGCCACTCCAAATGCGAAAACGTGTATTTTAACTAAAAGCTTCACGTTGGGACAATTTTTGTTACACCTTGCCAGCAATTTAAAGGACAATTCGCCTCTTCTTCAAATTTTTACACGCGACTCCAGTATTACCCATGTCCGAAATAGCTAAAATCGAACAATTCTCGCCAGTCTCCGCACAACCTCCGCTGCGCTGGTATTTTGATCCCAAGGTGTTGGAGGTTGAACAGCGCGTTCTTTTCGATGCTGGCCCCAACTATATCGGCCACGAGTTGATGGTGCCCAATCAGGGCGATTACCATGTACTGGAATGGCTGGACAACGCCAAAATACTGGTACGCAATGACCAAGCTGTTGAGCTTATTTCCAATATCTGCCGCCATCGTCAGGCCATCATGCTGGAAGGTCGTGGCAACGCCCGCCACATTGTGTGTCCGCTGCACCGCTGGACCTATGAGCTAGACGGCAAACTGCTTGGAGCACCGCACTTTCCGCAAAACCCGTGTTTGCATCTGACAAAAGCGCCGTTGCAGCGCTGGAACGGCCTGTTGTTTGCCAGTGGCCGAAATATTCTTCAAGACCTCGCCAATGTCAGCGTAATGAAGGATCTTGATTTCTCCGGCTATATGCTGGATCGCGTCGAGACCGAGGAATACAACTTCAACTGGAAAACATTTATCGAAGTGTATCTGGAAGATTATCACGTCGGCCCCTTCCATCCCGGCTTGAGCCAGTTTGTGAATTGTGATGATTTGAAATGGGATTTTGGTGACTGGTACAGCGTGCAGACGGTCGGCATCAACCACGGCTTACTGAAATCCGGCAGCGATATTTACAAGGCATGGCAGGAACAAGTACTCAAATACTCCAACGGCGAAGTGCCAAAGTACGGCGCAATCTGGTTAACCTATTATCCCAACATCATGGTGGAGTGGTATCCCAATACGCTAGTGGTGAGCACCGTGGTGGCACGCGGCACGGATGCCTGCACCAATATTGTGGAGTTTTACTACCCTGATGACATTGTTCTATTCGAGCGTGATTTTGTTGAGGCCGAAAAAAAGGCCTATCATGAAACCGCGGTGGAGGATGACATCATCTGCCTCAAGATGCACAATGGCCGCCGCGCGCTGTACAAGCAGGGCATCGAGGATGGTGGCCCTTACCAGTCACCTACCGAAGACGGCATGCTTCATTTCCACGAATTCTTGCGCCGAAACCTGGGGCCGCATTTGTAAAGGTGCCTTTGCTTTTGAGATTCAAACGCATAAATTAATATAACATACTGATTATATTGAATATGTAACTCGACATTTTAATTTATATTAGAATCAATTGCTTGCGAGATAATCTCTACCCAACAATATGAAACTACTGACAATCAATTTAAATCTCCGTGAAAAACTGCTCCTCGTTATTATCAGCGCAGTTTTCATTTTTTTCACTGTGTTTGGCGCTTTCCGTTTATACCAGGCAAAAACCGGTTTCACTGAGGACATGAACCGTTCTGGCAACATTCAGGTCACGCTGATAGCAGAGTCGCTCGCCAATCTGATTTTGGCGTATGACTACGGCAATATAGAATCTCTCGCCGAACGCATCGTCAAGCTACAGGACGTACAGAACATTCGCATATTGAATCAAAGCGGCAAAGTAATGGCTGCCCGCTCCAGCAGCAATCTCACTACACAAAAAAACGGGCTAGTTTTTTCTTCACCTGTTTTATTCTCCGGCGACACGATAGGCAGTGTGGAAATTGAACTCTCGATAGATCGTCTTAATAAAGCCATCAGCACTACCTATCGCAATGTTGCAATCGCAATCTCACTCATGGCAGCTTTATTAGGCGCAGTAATTTACACCACCGTTTCTTTGCTTATTATTAAGCCTTTAACGCGACTCAGCGAGGCTGCAAATCAACTCGCCCTAGGCGATTTTTCCGCCAAACTACCACCAGCATCGCGTGATGAGCTTGGCGATTTGGTACGTGCCTTTTCTTCCATGCGAGAAATACGCAGAGTGGTAGAAAAAGAATTAAACGATCTTAATGCCGGTCTTGAAGCTATTGTAATGGCACGCGTCGCAGACTTACGCGACAGTGAAGCGTATGTTCACGCCGTGCTTGAAAATGTCAACGAAGGTATCATCGTCATTGAAGAAACGGGTTTAATAGTCTCTATCAACCCCGCAGCAGAGAAAATATTTGAATACTCCGCCAAAGAAATCGTCAATCAGAATTTTAAATTATTAATAACGGCTGATGCATTTGATATTTCAGGAAAATATAGCAACTACAGCGCAACAAATGTAGATACATCTTTTTTTGGAAAAACCAGAGAGGTGGTAGGAATGCGCAAGAATTTATCTGCCTTTCCGCTGGAACTTAAAACAAGCCAAATCCACATCCAAAACCGATTATTATTCATAACAACGGCAAGAGATATCAGCGAACGCAAAGAAGCAGAGCAGCGTATCAGTTATATCGCAAGCCACGACGCACTGACCAAATTGCCCAACCGGGCTTTACTGCAGGATCGCATTCAGCAAACCCTAGCTCACAACTGCCGCCGCAAACTGAGGGCTGCGGTATTATTTATTGATTTGGATAAATTTAAGATTATCAATGATAGCTTGGGTCACGATTTTGGTGATGGGGTATTGAAGGAAGTTGCAAACAGACTGCTTGCCACGGTGCGCAGTGAAGACACTGTCGCCCGTCAGGGGGGGGGATGAATTCATCATTCTGCTTTCGGATATCACAAATCCAGATGATGCCGCCTTGATCGCTCAACAACTGATGGAATCGCTTACTCAGCCTATTCATATCCAGGGCAAAGATTTGCAAATCAGCGCAAGTATCGGCATCGCTATCTTCCCGGATGACGGTGATGACATGGCCACACTACTAAAAAATAGCGATATCGCGATGTATCACGCCAAAGAATCCGGCAGAGGAAACTATCAATTCTTTTCCGCAGAAATGAACACACGGGCGTCAGAGAAACTATCTTTAGGCAATGACCTACGCCATGCTGTAGAACGTAATGAACTATTCCTGGTTTATCAACCCGTGGTCGACATGATCAGTAACGAGATGGTTGGTATGGAGGCATTGCTGCGATGGCAGCATCCTGTTTCTGGCCTGATTTCGCCAGTTCAATTCATTCCCTTGGCGGAAGAAAATGGCTTGATTTTACCTATCGGGGAATGGGTGCTGCGGTCAGCCTGTAAACAACTGTCAGCATGGCAAAAGCAGGGCTATGAAGTGCCACGTCTTGCCATCAATCTTTCTGCCAAGCAGTTCCGCCAAAAAAACATGGCTGAAATCATAGCGGAAGTCCTGAAAGAAACCGGGGTTGACTCGCGCTTCCTTGGTATTGAAATAACCGAAAGCATGCTGGTGCATAACATCGAAGAAGTCGCCGATACGCTGCTCAAGTTAAGCAACATGGGGCTAGAGATTTCAATTGATGATTTTGGCACGGGCTATTCCAGCCTGAGCTACCTGAAGCGCTTCCCTATCGACAAGCTCAAGATAGACAAAAGCTTTGTGGATGACATTGCCACTCATCCAGATGATGCCGCGATCGTGAAAGCGATTATCGCGATGGCGCACGGCCTCTCGATGAAAATAGTCACCGAAGGCGTAGAAACCCAAGCTCAGCTTGATTTCCTACGCCGCTATGGGTGTGAACAGTATCAGGGGTATATTTTCAGCATACCGCTGCCGGCTGCCGATATTGTGAAAAAATTCAAATCAATAGCCGCTTGAACGGTAGTCCCTTTTATCCAAGGTCAGATATCCAATGTCAATAGACGTGTAATGGCGCATTTAGTTTATTTGCAAACTTTTCACCGATCACACTCTTTGAACTCATCAAACCTGACCATGCACAAGGAATTATTTAGTACCGCCTATTCCTGCTTGCTATGTGAAAATGTAGAAACCAAACTAGCACAGCTTGCTGCATTTCGCCGTGCCTGGGTAGAGGCAGACATCACCCTCCAACCTTCACTCTGTCAGGTCATGCCGGTTCCTGTGCCAGGCCGTCCGGCCAAGCCGGAAATGGTGTCAGCGCTGGCAGTGGACAAACGCAAGCTTTCCACGCCAGAAGGCAGAGCTGCCCTGATACATTCGCTCGCACATATCGAATTTAATGCCATCAATCTTGCACTGGATGCAATTTACAGATTTCGCGACCTGCCGCTGGAGTATTACGGCGATTGGCTACAGGTCGCCGCAGAGGAAGCAAGCCATTTCACCCTGCTACGAAATTATCTGCGCACGCAAGGCTATGAGTATGGTGATTTTGCGGCGCACAACGGCTTATGGGAAATGGCACTTGTTACCTCACACGACCCCTTAGTGCGCATGGCGCTGGTACCAAGAGTGCTGGAAGCACGCGGCCTGGATGTGCTGCCGGGCATCATGCATAAACTCGCATCCAGCGGGGCGCATGAAGCTGTCGTCATCCTAAAAACAATCCTGCACGATGAAATCGGCCATGTGGCTATCGGCAATCGATGGTATGCCTATTTTTGCAAGCAACGTGGCCTGGAACCTTTAGCCACTTTTCGCACTCTTCTTCGCGAGTACAACGCCCCCAAGCTACGCGGCCCGCTGCATACCGAGGCGCGTCGTGCTGCTGGCTTTACCGAAGCCGAAATGCAGATGCTGGAAGATTCCATCAAAATTAAATAGTTGAAACAAGCTTCAAAAACATCTACTGCAAGTTGATTTATACTGTCGGATAAACCAGATTACCCATTAGAACAGAGGCTTTTGTAGGAGCACGCATGGCGTGCTCCTACAAAAGCAGTTTAGGTGGCGTGGGACAATCCAACATTTTATTAACTCAATATTAATATTTAATCCGATGAATTCAAACTATTGCCGTATCCGCCAGATGCAAGTCGCAACGCTATTGGGATTGCTGCTATTAAACAATTCCGCAACCGCCCAAGCTTTGTCATGTACCAGCCCACCGTCCAAAAACTCGTCTGAACCAGTCCGCATGGTGTTTGGCGGAGACATCGTGCTAGGCAACAGCTTTGTGGTGGAGAGTATTCCCAAAGACTGGGAGGAGCGTTATTTTGCTGGGGTACGCACTGTCCTCAAGCGTGCTGATGTAGCGATAGGCAACTTTGAAGGCACGCTCACTGAGCATAAAACAACCTCAAAAAATCCTACTTCCGGCAGACAATACGCCTTCCGTTCTCCCCCTCATTACGCTGAATTACTGTATCAAGAAGGCTTCAAAATTTTAAACGTTGCCAACAATCACGCCTATGATTTTGGCGAGACCGGTTTTAAAGACACACTCAGTAATATGAAAAACGCGGGTATTGCGGTTGCCGGCCTGCGTGACGAAGCAGCAACCCTGACCGTGCGCGGCTTGAACATCGCCGTACTCGGCTTTGCCTCTTCGAGCAGGTTCAATACCTTGCATGAAATACGAGAAGGCGCCGAACTGGTGCGCCTAGCCAAAGCCAAAGGGGCTTATGTCATTGTGACTTTCCATGGGGGAGCGGAAGGCTCGCCCGCCATCTGGCACGACAATAAGGATGAGGAATTCTTGGGAGAAAATCGCGGCAACACCGTGGCCTTCTCCCGCGCCATGATAGATGCAGGTGCCGACCTGATAGTCGGGCACGGCCCCCATGTGCTGCGTGCAGCAGAATGCTATAAAGGCAAACCCATCGTTTACTCGCTGGGTAATTTTGTCGGTGTTGGCGGCTTGTCGGCAAAAAATTTCGCCGCTGTTTCCGCGTTGCTGGAAGTGGCCGTGGCTCAAGACGGCACAGTACAGAATATCAATCTGGTTCCGCTGCGTTTCAACGAGCAAAAATTACCGCAGGTTGATCCGCAGGAGTTTGGTGTTCGGCTGGTCAATCATCTAGGCAAACATGCGCGGTACGCAGGTACATTTATCGAGTTTCCCCTGAACAACAATGATACGCACAATGAATTCATAACATGGTTTAACACCAATAATCCGCGCAGTATTCCTGCGAAGAAGTAATGGCGACTTCGCACGACAACCAGCAACTGCTTACCCGCTCGCTTGCTGCTGTGTGGCACCCATGCACGCAGATGAAGCGGCATGAAACTCTGCCACTGCTGCCTATTGCACGCGGCAGCGGCGTGTGGCTATATGATACCGAGGGCAAGCATTATCTAGATGCGGTCAGCTCATGGTGGGTGAATCTGTTCGGGCACTGCAATCCGCGCATTAACGCAGCCATCACCGACCAGCTGGGTAAGTTGGAACATGTCATGCTGGCAGGCTTTACCCATGAGCCGGTGGTGCAGCTTTCCGAGAGACTTGCACAACTTGCACCCGATGGTTTGGGGCACTGCTTCTATGCCTCGGATGGTGCTTCCGCTGTCGAAATTGCGCTGAAGATGAGCGCACACTATTGGCGCAATTCCGGCAAGCCGCACAAAACCCAATTCATTAGCCTGCAGCACAGTTACCACGGCGAAACTCTGGGCGCTTTATCTGTGACTGATGTGGCGATATTCAAGGATGCTTACGCTGCATTAATAAAACAAAATGCCACTGTGATCAACCCCGACAGCCGCAATGCTGCCATCGGCGAAACGGCTCACGATTACGCGCTGCGCTGTATCAGCCAGCTTGAGGTGCATTTGCAGCAACACCATCACCAGTTAGCAGCCTTCATCATCGAGCCGCTGGTGCAGGGCGCAGCAGGCATGGCCATGTATCACCCTATCTATTTAAGCCGTGCACGCGAGCTATGCGAAAAATACGAGGTGCATCTAATTGCCGATGAAATCGCTGTAGGCATGGGGCGCACCGGCACGATGTTTGCGTGTGAACAGGGCGAAATCACCCCGGATTTTCTGTGCCTGTCGAAAGGCATTACCGGCGGCTATTTACCGCTGTCGGTTGTGATGAGCACCGATAAAATTTATCAGGCTTTTTATTCGGATGATGTGGCGCGCGGCTTTCTACATTCGCATTCTTACACCGGCAATCCGCTGGCTTGCCGTGCCGCCTTGGCCACGTTGGATATTTTTACCGAGGACGATGTGCTCAATAGCAACCGCAGCAAGGCTGCCTATTTCAATCGCATTGCCGAGCCCCTGCGCAATCATCCCAAGGTAAAGCACTTCCGCAACAGGGGCATGATCTGGGCGTTTGAGGTTGAAAGTCCGCATCCTGATTTTGCGAACCGATGTTTTTCGCTGGCGCTACAACATGAAATTTTGCTGCGGCCTATGGGCAACACCGTGTATTTTATGCCGCCTTATGTGATCAGCGAATCGGAAATGGATATGTTGGTTTCAAGAACACTACAAATAATTGAACAACTCAGCTGAATTGCATCGCTCATATCATGAAATTAACCAGCTTATTTTTCTTTGCCTCTCTTATCTTCAGCACCTCAGCGTTCACGATAGACCTGCTTGCAGGTTCTCGTCCTCTGCGTAGCGACAGCGTAGTGGGGGGCCTGCCCCCTGCTGTAAGTGCAGCCCTGCACAATGCAAAAATACCCCTCACCAGCGTTGGCGTTGTGGTGCACGAAATCAATGCACCCACTGCGCTGATACAGGTGAATGCCAAACAGTCCATGAATCCGGCTTCAACCATAAAACTGCTTACCACCTATGCAGCTGTGGAGATGCTCGGCCCGGCCTATACCTGGAAAACAGAAGCCTATCTCGATGGCAAGCTTGAAAATGGCGTGCTCTACGGCAACCTAATTATCAAGGGATATGGCAACCCCAAAATCAATGCCGAACATCTGTGGTTGTGGCTGCGTGAAATGCGCAATCGTGGCTTACGCGAGATACGTGGTGACCTGATATTGGATCGCACCTCATTCGCATCGCAGGAAATCGATTCCGCAGCTTTCGACAACGACCCTGCGCGCGCTTACAACGTCGGTCCCGATGCCTTGTTGCTAAACTTCAATGCGATTCGTCTGCGTTTCATTCCAGAAAATGGCAAGCTCAACGTGTTCACCGAACCCACCCTGGCGGGCATCACGCTGGACAATCGACTCATCCTACAAAATCAGCGCAACTGTGGTGATTGGGATCGCAATATTCAAGTCCAATTAAGCGGTACTGGCAATATCATTCGGGTGCAAGGCACTTACCCCATGCTGTTCGGTGAACGTGACAAGTACATTAATCTGCTGCCCCATGCGCGTTACTTTGATGCCGTGTTTCGCTCACTATGGCAAGAGCTAGGAGGCACCTTGAACGGTAGCACACGAGATAGCGCCGTACCTGCATCTGCGGTGCTGTTTGCGACCCAATATTCTCAACCGCTCAGCGAAATAATTCGTGACATCAATAAATTCAGCAACAATGTGATGGCACGACAGCTATTCCTCAGCCTCAGTCTGAGCAAGGAAACGCCCGCAAGCAATATATCACCTCTGCTGCCACCGACGGATATCACGCTATCTAATTTCGCACCATCGCCTGCCAGTGTCGAACGCAGCGAAATCGCACTGCGAGGCTGGATAGCCCGAAAGGGTTTCGACTTCCCCGAACTTGTGCTTGAAAACGGCGCGGGCCTGTCACGTAAAGAGCGCTTCAGTGCACTTAATTTATCCTTACTGCTGCAAGACATCCATCTGAGTCCCTACTCGGCAGAAATCAAGGCTTCCTTACCGATACTCAGCATCGATGGCACCATGAAAAAACGTCTCTATAACTACGCAGTCACCACCCATGGTCACTTCAAAACCGGCTCACTGGCGGGGGTTAAATCCATAGCAGGATATTTGCAGTCACGCAGCGGAAAACAGTGGATACTGGTATTTATTATCAACCACCCGAATGCGTCAGCAGGTCAACGCGCACAGGATGAACTGATTGAGTGGCTGGAGCAGCAATGACTCAGTTGAGAGACCCAGCCTAAGGCAGCAAGTGTTAACTACTGTCACCTGTCATTCCCAGCACATGCATATTTGTTTCGGGTGGTTATTAAATATATCAAAAAAAACAGTCACATATAAATTTCGCACAAGATAGGATAGTGATTTTCAGCTATGCTACACACCATAATACGTTGTACTTTAACCACACCACCATCCGGTGGTAGCTGTTTCACATATTTTTAACTATGATACTGCGGCTTTCAACAAAGCCCGAGCTATTACTCTCCATTAGCTTTGAGAGTCTTCATCAAGATAAAGAAAAATAATGAATAAGATTCTTGCTTCAGCGCTGCTTTTATCCGTCGTTATTGCATCCCCTAGAGTCGCTGCAATAACTGCTGTTGCTAGGGTACCTGTTGTTGCAACCCCTGCAACTGCAAAACCTAAATCTTCTAAAGAATCGTCTTTTTATGTGGGCGCCTCTGTTGGCAACCTCTCAATTGGCGGTTTGGTTGGTTATAAATTCAAAAAATCAAACACACAATTTAAGGGCCCAGGCACTTTGGCTATTGAAGGCCGATACAATTATATTAATCAATACGCGAATAGCATGGGCGTAGACGCGGTTGGAATGTACCCTACACCATACAAAAAACTTTCCGCATTCGCTTCGTTGGGATTGGGATTCGTTAGCTTCACAAGTGTCTGTGCTACCTGCCAAGCAATTCCAAGTAGGCTGGCCCTTGGGTTTGGCCTCGGTGCTCAATATAATCTCAATAACAAGTTTGCAGTTCGAGCTGGAGCTTCAAACTTTAGCGGCTTATACGTTGCTGGAACTTATAGCTTTTAGTTCACAAGTCACCAATAAAAAACTACATTCTTAGTGATGCGGTCTTTTTGTGTCTGTTTGGATCACCAGACTAGCATGACGGGATTGATAGCAAATAAAAAGCCGAGATTAAATAATCCCGGCTTTTTTATGCACAACAAACAGGCTTATTTCTACATATGCTTAGAAATAAAAGTTGAAGCCCAGGCCGGCTGTAGACGTGCCTAAGTCTTCGGATGTATCAACTCTATCACCAGACACTACTTTCTTCGACACATAGCCAAGCTGAACTTTACCTTCCACACTGAATTGCTTGCCAATGAAGTATTCTGCACCCGCTTCAGCTGCCAACAACCAATCCTTGGTTATAGAAAGTACTGCTGGGTTAGTTACTGTTGTTGTTGAGCGTTGCGTTACACCCCCTATAGTTGTGTATTGCACTACACCACCTATAAATGGAGCAAAATCATCGGTTTTAAAATACTTTCTTACACCGCCCAGTAGTACCTGAGTGGGTGTCGAAGAAGTATCCGTAGTAGCTACCGTTCTCTGAACATCTGTAGTCTTTGTATCTGCAGACTTAAAGCCAAAACCGCCCAAGATAGCGATATCTTTCGCAAAAAAATACTTACCGCTGATTAAAGGGCTAGAAGGATTAACCGAAACACCCAATCCCACCGTGCCAGCTACCAAGCTGTTTGCGGCAGATGCGCTTGCCGTAACAAATGCCATTGCCAATACCGCGCCTACCAATGCTATCTTCTTCATTTGGACTCCCGTTATTAAATTAAATATACAAACTAAAATCTCCTCACCTACGGAGCTATGTTACCACTGATGATTCGTCATCCAAATTAAATAAGAATACTGGTAGCCTCCTACACTACGCTCTGCTTCGCATAGGACAAGTACCCCTGCGGGGTGTCGGATTTAACTCGGAACTCATAGCTTGATATAGAAATCTGGACTGCCTCGCTTACGTAAAATATTCAATTTAATCTATGGTATATCTATTTATTCCAATCCAAGCCCAAACTCACCCACATAGCATCTACCTTGGCTTTCACCGCCTCATCCATCACAATAGACGTACCCCATTCACGTTGCGTTTCACCCGGCCACTTGTTGGTTGCATCCAGCCCCATCTTGCTACCTAGGCCAGATACCGGACTGGCAAAGTCAAGATAATCAATCGGCGTATTGTCCACCAGCAGCGTGTCGCACGAGGGATCGACACGGGTAGTAATCGCCCACATCACCTCTTTCCAATCACGCACGTCGATATCATCATCCACCACGATGATGAATTTGGTGTACATAAACTGGCGCAGATACGACCAGATGCCGAACATCACACGCTTGGCGTGCCCCGGATACTGTTTTTTCTTCTACACCACTGCCATGCGGTAGGAGCAGCCTTCCTGCGGCAGATAAAAATCTATAATTTCTGGAAATTGTTTTTGCAGCAAGGGCACATTACCCATCATCGGTATCGATGGCACCCTGAAAAAACGCCTCGATAATTCCGCAGTAACCAGCCATGGTCACTTCAAAACCGGACCACTAGCGGTGGGTAAAATCTATAGCGGGATATTTACAATCACACAGCGGCAAGCAGTGGATACTCGTCTTTATTATCAACCACTCGAATGCATCAGCAGGTCAACGCGCACAAGATGAACTGATTGAGTGGGTGGGACAACAATGACTCAGTTGAGAGACTCAAGCTAAGGCTGCAAGTATTTCCTGCTGGCATCCGCCATTACTAGCAGATGCGTCTCGAATAGTGCAAAAACAAGGCGAACTCTATCACGCACCAGATCGGCTAGTGGTTTACCAGCGATGCCCGAAACAACACCATATTGTATTTGTCCCATACACACCAGCCGGTTGGCTTGCTTTACTGTATACGTTCAACTATGATTGTCATGTCTTGAAATAAGACAACGTTTAGCAACCTGTCGGACTTATACGAGCAATATTAATACAGTGCAACATATTGATTGTATTTAATATTTTTTTCATGGTCGGTGTTTTTGTTTATATACCAATCGAATGGTTGCTGCTTAATTCCGACAGGCTGCTTGCTCTGCATTAATTTGCAAATTTTTTTATCCCAAAAAGGAAAATTATGAACAAGATTATTGCTTCTGCACTGCTCTTATCCGTCGTTATTGCGAACCCTGCTATTGCAAATCCTGCTGCTGTAAAACCAGCTGTTGCAGCTTCCAAAGCTTCGCCTCTTTATGCAGGCGTAAATGCCGGCTATACCACCTTGGGAGTCGCATTTGGCGGTTTGGTTGGTTATAAAATCGACCCGTCGCTCACCCCATTCATGGGTAAAGGTGGTTTGGCAATTGAAGGCAATTACACTATGCTGGGCTCAGTCGCTATTCTTACTACTACGCTAAGCTTTTCAAGCATGGGCATAGATGCAGTAGCCATGTACCCGATTGAACAAGTTAAAAATCTCTCTGCATTTGGCAAGCTTGGATTTGCTAGAGTTGGTTTTAGCTGTTCCGGTCCTTTTTGCAGCTTCATGCCAAATGTAAGCACCATGGGCTTGACGTATGGTGGTGGGGGTGAATATGCCCTGAGCAACAATATAGCCGTTCGTGCTGGCTACTTAGGCTCTGTCAGCGGCAGCGGTATGCCATACGTTTCTGGCATTTATAACTTCTAACTGTAATTGCATTAAATAAAAACCCGAGGATTTAACTCCTCGGGTTTTTTATTGCCTAGCAAGCTATCATCTAGAACTACTGCGCAGCATAACTATTTGATTTAATTAAATATTTTATTGGCGGCGAGTGCCTTTGTTTGTTTAAAAATCAATGGATTGCGAGTTGATTCTGTCAGTCTGCTAGACCTAAATGATAGCTACAAACCAAGACTCACCCACATCTCATCCACACGCTGTTTTATTTTTTCATCCATCGCTATCGGCGTACCCCACTCCCTTTGCGTTTCACCCGGCCACTTGTTGGTTGCATCCAGCCCCATCTTGCTACCTAGGCCAGATACCGGACTGGCAAAGTCAAGATAATCAATCGGCGTATTGTCCACCAGCAGCGTGTCGCGCGAGGGATCGACACGGGTAGTAATCGCCCACATCACCTCTTTCCAGTCGCGCACGTCGATATCGTCATCCACCACAATGATGAATTTGGTGTACATAAACTGGCGCAGATACGACCAGATGCCGAACATCACACGCTTGGCATGTCCAGGATACTGCTTCTTCATGGACACCACCGCCATGCGGTAAGAGCAACCTTCCGGCGGCAGATAAAAATCTATAATTTCTGGAAATTGTTTTTGCAGCAAGGGCACAAACACTTCATTCAGCGCCACACCCAGCATCGCTGGCTCATCCGGTGGTTTACCCGTGTACGTGGAATGATAGATCGGGTCGCGCCGCATGGTGATGCGTTCGATAGTAAATACGGGGAAAGTTTCTTGCTCGTTGTAATAACCGGTGTGGTCACCATAAGGGCCTTCCAGTGCCGTTTCGCCCTGGTGAATCACGCCCTCCAGCACGATCTCGGCTGAGGCTGGCACTTGCAGATCACTGCCGATGCACTTCACCAACTCGGTTTTTGCGCCACGCAGTAATCCCGCAAATTGATACTCAGACAAGGAGTCTGGCACCGGTGTCACCGCAGCAAGAATAGTGGCCGGATCAGCGCCAATTACAACTGCCACTGGGTAAGGCACCCCCGGATGCGCTTTGCACCACTCCTGATAATCTAGCGCACCACCGCGATGAGTTAACCAGCGCATGATGACTTTGTTCGGCGCAATCACTTGCTGGCGGTAGATGCCCAAATTTTGTCTAGGCTTGTTGGGCCCCCGCGTCACCACCAGTCCCCAGGTTATCAGCGGTGCAACATCGCCCGGCCAGCAATGTTGAATCGGTAATTTATTTAAATCAACATCTGACCCCTCCCACACCACATCTTGACACGGTGCTTTCGATAACACCTTGGGCGACATATTCAGCACCTGCTTCAGCACCGGCCATTTGTCCCACGCATCCTTTAAGCCCTTGGGTGGCTCGGGTTCTTTCAAATATGCCAGCAACTTGCCCACTTCGCGTAAGGCTGAAATATTATCCTCACCCATCCCCAAGGCCACGCGGCGCGGTGTGCCAAACAGATTCGCCAGCACCGGCATGGCATGTTTTTTGTTATCGAGGCCAACTACATTTTCAAACAGAATCGCAGGGCCTTGTGCACGTAGCACACGGTCGCATATTTCCGTCATTTCCAGATGCGTTGAAACCGGCACGGTGATGCGCTTGAGCTCGCCTATTTTTTCCAGCTGAGCGATAAAGTCACGTAAGTCTGCATATTTCATTAGTAGACACTTTTCTCGCCCTCGGGGCGGCTTTTGAAGCGTTTATGTAACCAGTAATACTGCTCAGGCATTTCGAGTACGCGTTGCTCAATAAACTCATTCACACGCCGCGTATCGGCCTGCACATCCCCACTGGGATAATTTTCCCAAGGCGGATAAAAGCGCACTTCATACCCCTGGTAATTCGGCAACACCTTAATGATGCACGGCACTATCGTGGACTGAGTCGCGTCTACCAATCTGGGCAAGGTTGTCATTGTTCTCGCCGGCACGCCAAAGAAAGGGATAAACATGGAATCTTTAATTGAAGAATCCTGATCCATAAAATAACAAAGCGGATGACACTCTTTCACCGCCTTGATCACAGGTCTGATTCCATCATTACGCGAATACAATAGTTGATTGCCGAAACGGGCACGTTTGTTTAGTAGCAAATCGTTAATATACTTATTTTTTTGATTCGTATAAATATCAACATAATCAGCATACTGGGATATCCACGAGCCGCCCACATCAAGCGCAACAAAATGTCCCGTCAAGATAATTGTCGGCTTACCTTTGCTCGCATTAAAATATTCCTCACCTTCAACCCGTATCAACTTATTGATACGCTCAGCGCTGGACCACCACAAGATGCCGCGCTCAATAAAACTGCGTGTAAACGCCCTGAAATTCTGCTGCAATAACAAGTCACGTTCTTGTTTGGTTTTGTGTGGGAAGCACAGACGTAAATTCACTTCACCTACGTGTCGACGTTTTTTTGACAGCAGGTAAAGCACAGTGCCAATTGCATTACCTATCCAGGCTTGCAGCCTGAAAGGCAAAAAATGTATCAGCCATAAAATAAAAACACCCAAGCGCGTCATCATCAATTATTCCTTTATTTCACCTTCTGGTCGCGAACCCGCAGGTGCTTTATAACGGTTATAGCTCCACAAATATTGGGCAGGCCAGCTGCGTATTATTTTTTCCAACGCACTATTGATTTGTCGTGTAATCGGCATATCCGCTTTCAGGGCTAGGGGTGAAAAGTGGATGTCATAGCCTTCGCCCCGCGGCCTGCGTACAACCCAGGATAGCAGCACCGCAGCACCACTGGACTCCAGCAGTCGTCCCGCCAGTGTCATGGTGTACGCAGGTCGGCCAAAAAAACCTGCCCATTCACCCTCACCATGCACGGGCACCTGATCTGGCAACAGGCCGATCGCCTCGCCACGCTTCAATGCTTTGAGCAGCGTGCGTATACCGCCAATATCAGCACGAGCCAAAAACATTTGCCCGCGCTGCCGACCACCGCGTATTACCTCATCCATCCATGCACGTTTCGGCGTGGAATACATGCAAGTCATTGGCATCTGCGCTGCCACATACAAACCGATAATTTCAAAACAGCCCAGGTGAGGGGTCAACACGATCAAACCCTTGCCTCCTAGTCGTGCTTCATCAAAATGCTCGCGACCGTAACAATGTCGAACATTCGCCAATACCTCGGCAACCGGCCGCCGCCATACCCAAGGCAATTCAGTAATACTCTTGCCCGACTCCGCCACGCAGGCACGTAATAGCTTGTGCAATTCGGGCGGATAACGTCCTGCATTGTAATTTTCCAAATTTTCGCGCATTCGAGCAGCATAGCTGCCAGATAACAGATAGGTCAACCAGCCCAGCAACACACCCAATCGATGCAATATGCCCAACGGCAGGCGCGCCAACGCATTAAACAGTCTAACGACCAAAGTTGAACTCATAGCAGAATTATTAAAAGAATTTGTTATAATGCGCGACTTTTCTAAAACTACATAAGCGGGCTAAATGAAATGAGCGAATACTTTTTTACCTCCGAATCCGTATCTGAAGGTCATCCAGACAAGGTTGCAGATCAAATTTCCGACGCTATCGTAGACGCTATTCTAGCGCAAGACCCGCATGCACGGATAGCGGCAGAAACATTAGTTAACACTGGGCTTTGTGTACTGGCCGGTGAAATCACCACCTCAGCCAATGTGGATTACATCCAGGTAGCGCGCGAGACCATCAAGCGCATCGGCTACGACAATTCAGAATACGGCTTCGACTACAAAGGTTGTGCCGTGATGGTTTGTTATGACAAACAAAGTCCGGATATTGCACAGGGCGTAAACAGAGCCTATGGCGACGATATGAATCAGGGCGCTGGCGACCAGGGTCTGATGTTCGGCTATGCCTGCGACGAAACCGACACCTTGATGCCGCTGCCGATTTATCTGGCGCACCGCGTCGTCGAGCGCCAGTCGCAATTGCGTAAGGATGGCCGTCTCAGCTGGCTACGTCCGGACGCAAAATCACAGGTCACAATTAAATATGTCGATGGCAAGGCTCACTCCATCGACACCGTGGTGCTGTCTACCCAGCACGCACCGGAAATGACGCTGGAAGCCATCCGCGAAGCCGTGATTGAAGAAATCATCAAACCGGTACTGCCGAAAGAATTGATCAAGGGCAACATCAAATTCCTGGTCAACCCCACCGGTCGTTTCGTTATCGGCGGCCCGCAAGGCGACTGTGGACTCACTGGCCGCAAGATTATTGTGGACACCTACGGTGGTGCTGCACCGCACGGCGGCGGCGCATTCTCCGGCAAGGATCCTTCTAAGGTCGACCGTTCCGCTGCTTATGCTGGACGTTATGTGGCGAAAAATATTGTTGCTGCCGGATTGGCGACCAAATGCCTGATACAGATTTCCTACGCCATCGGCGTGGCGGAGCCAACCAGCGTGTGGGTGACTACCTACGGCACCGGTAAAATATCGGACGAAAAGATTTCCGAACTGGTGCGTAAGCATTTCGACCTGCGCCCAAAAGGCATCGTGAATATGCTCGACCTGTTGCGCCCTATCTACCAGAACACTGCGGCTTACGGCCACTTTGGCCGTGAAGAGCCGGGCTTTACTTGGGAAGCAACGGATAAGGCAGCAGCGTTGCGGGCAGACGCAGGCCTTTAAAAGCAATTTGATTTCTAACCACCCCCGAGGGGCGCTGCAGCAGTTACCGCAAGGTTGATTTGTCAGGCTCGGATCAGGTGGTTTCATCGTAGCAACCGCGCCCATTCATTTATTTGAATGGAGTATTACATGAGCAAATTTACCGATTACAAAATCGCCGATATCAACCAAGCTGCTTATGGCCGCAAGGAAATCGCTATTGCCGAAACAGAAATGCCTGGCCTGATGGCAATCCGCGAAGAATACACACAGACACAACCGCTGAAGGGCGCACGCATTGCGGGCTCTCTGCACATGACCATCCAAACCGCTGTGCTAATCGAAACACTGGCCGCACTGGGCGCTGAAATTCGTTGGGCGTCATGCAATATTTATTCAACACAAGATCACGCTGCTGCCGCTATTGCTGCCGACAACATTCCGGTGTTTGCCTACAAGGGCGAAAACCTCGAAGAATACTGGGACTACACCCATCGTATTTTTGAATGGGCCAACGACCAGCACGCCAACATGATTCTGGATGACGGTGGCGATGCCACTCTGTTGCTACACCTCGGTGCACGTGCTGAAAAAGATATATCCCTGGTCAGCAAGCCAGGTTCGGAAGAAGAAACATTCCTCTACGCAGCCATCAAAGCACGTATTGCCAGCCAGCCCGGCTGGTATTCAGCACGTCTGGCTGCGATCAAAGGTGTAACCGAAGAAACAACAACAGGTGTACATCGTCTGTACCAGATGCATGAGCGCGGCGAACTAAAGTTCCCAGGCATCAACGTAAACGACTCCGTCACCAAATCAAAATTCGACAACCTGTATGGCTGCCGCGAATCACTGGTGGACGCAATCAAGCGCGCAACCGACGTGATGATCGCCGGTAAAGTAGCCGTCATCGCCGGTTACGGCGACGTGGGCAAAGGTTCTGCACAAGCCATGCGCGCACTGTCAGCACAGGTTTGGGTAACTGAAATCGACCCTATCTGCGCGTTGCAAGCCGCGATGGAAGGTTATCGCGTAGTGACCATGGATTACGCCGCTGAACACGGTGATATCTTTGTGACCTGCACCGGCAATTTCCATGTGATCACCCATGATCATATGAAGAAGATGAAGAACAATGCCATCGTGTGCAACATCGGACACTTTGATAATGAAATCGACGTCGCCGCATTGAAGCAATACACTTGGGACAACATCAAGCCACAGGTTGACCACATCATTTTCCCCGATGGAAAACGTATCATCCTGCTGGCCGAAGGCCGTCTGGTAAATCTGGGTTGTGGTACCGGTCATCCTTCCTACGTGATGAGCTCTTCGTTTGCTAACCAGACTATCGCGCAAATCGAGCTGTGGACAGAGCACAAGAAGGGTAGCAACAAATATCCAGTTGGCGTGTACACCTTGCCCAAGCATCTGGATGAAAAAGTAGCGGTGTTGCAATTGCGTACACTCAATGCCGTTCTCAGCACCTTGACCGACGTGCAAGCTGCCTACATCAATGTGTCCAAGGAAGGTCCTTACAAGTCTGATCACTATCGTTATTAATTGATAGCAGGCTGCAAGGTGTAACATACAAAGGGGCGGAGCGAATCCGCCCCTTTGCACATGTTATGAACACTAAATGCCCCCTAACAAGAGAAGACACAATCATGTCAAAAAATTTATCTATTAGTTTTGAATTCTTTCCACCGCAAACTGCGGAAGGCATGGAAAAACTTCATGCTGCGCGCAAACAACTAGCGGTACATAAGCCGGAATTTTTCTCCGTCACCTTCGGTGCTGGCGGTTCTACCCGTGACCGCACGCTGGAAACGGTAACGCAGATTCATGCCGACGGCTACCCTGCCGCACCGCATCTATCATGCGTGGGATCAACCCGTGAAAACATCCGCGCCATATTAAAAACTTATAAAGACCTCGGCATCAAGCGCATTGTTGCACTACGCGGCGACCTACCTTCCGGCATGGCCACCACCGGTGAATTTCAGTACGCCAACGAACTGGTGTCGTTTATCCGCGCTGAGACTGGTGATCACTTCCACATCGAAGTGGCTGCCTATCCCGAGTTTCACCCGCAAGCGAAATCACCGCGCGACGACCTGCTGAACTTTCAGCGCAAGGTAAATGCCGGTGCGGATTCAGCTATTACGCAATATTTTTACAACGCCGACAGCTACTTTTACTTTGTCGAGCAATGCCACAAACTGGGTATCACCATCCCCATCGTACCGGGCATCATGCCAATCGGAAAATTTTCACAACTGGCACGCTTCTCTGATATGTGCGGCGCAGAGATTCCACGCTGGATACGCAAGACTTTGGAAAGCTACGGTGACGACACTGCATCCACACAGGCTTTTGGCTTGGAGGTGGTGACGAAACTGGCCGAGCGTCTGCTCGCTGGGGGCGCTCCCGGCCTGCATTTTTACACCCTTAACCAAGCCGCACCCAGCATGGAAATTTTAAAACGATTAGAATAGTAAAAATCAAAAACTTTTCCGCCGAGGTTTTAAATATAAATATTCAATATAATCAATATGTTGCATATATAAAAGGTTTAAAGCCGACAGGCTACTAGCTTTTTGTTTTAAGAAAATTACACCATGCGTATACCAGAATTATTGCTGCCCGCCGGCACTCTCGCCAAAATGCGCACCGCCTACGCCTTCGGCGCTGACGCGGTCTACGCCGGTCAGCCGCGCTATTCACTTCGTGCGCGTAACAATGAATTCCAGCTGGAAGAGTTGCGCACTGGAATACAGGAAGCACACCAGCTCGGCAAAAAGTTCTTTGTCGCCAGCAACCTGATGCCGCATAACGCCAAGGTAAAAACTTATATGGCGGACATGGAACCCGTCATCCAAATGAAACCGGATGCATTGATCATGGCCGACCCAGGGCTGATCGCGATGGTGCGTGAGCGTTGGCCAGAAGTTCCCATTCATTTATCTGTACAGGCCAATACAGTTAACTTTGCGGCGGTTAAATTCTGGAAAGCTATGGGACTGGAACGCGTGATTTTGTCGCGCGAACTATCGCTGGACGAAATCGCAGAGATACGTCAGGAATGCCCAGACATGGAGCTCGAAGTTTTCGTGCATGGTGCACTGTGCATCGCCTATTCCGGTCGCTGTCTTCTTTCCGGCTACTTCAACCACCGCGATGCCAACCAGGGCACCTGCACCAACTCTTGCCGCTGGGATTACAAAATAGCCAATGCGGAAGAAGACGGCACTGGCGACATCAAAAAAATAGATTTTGATTTTGATAAAGCCCTCAGCGAAAGCGCACTTTCCGATTGTGGTTCACAGCCACGCCACCCTCTGGCAGATCAGCCCTACATGATTGCGCGTGGCGATCACCCGGACGAATTGATGCCGGTACTGGAAGACGAACACGGCACCTACATCATGAACTCCAAAGACCTGCGCGCCGTAGAGCACGTGGAGAAGCTGGCGAAAATCGGCATCGACTCGCTGAAAGTGGAAGGCCGCACCAAATCCATCTACTACGTGGCGCGCACCGCGCAGGTTTATCGTCAGGCGATTGATGATGCAGTTGCCGGTCGCCCCTTCAACTACAGTTTGCTGGGTGCGCTCGATGCGCTCGCCAGCCGTGGCTACACCGACGGCTTCTACGAACGTCACCACACCCATGAGCAGCAAAATTACATGCGCGGCCACTCGGAGAACACACGCCAACAATACGTCGGTGACATCGTACACTGTGAAAATGGCATGGCTGAAATCGAGGTAAAAAATCGTTTCAGTGTGGGCGACAAACTTGAAATTATTCACCCAAGCGGCAACTACATCGTTGATCTTAACGAGATGCGCTCTATGACTGGCGATGCATTGAGTGTTGCGCCGGGTAGCGGGCATCGAGTGCGGATACCGTTATCGGGGAATGTTGAAAAAGGCATGATTGCGCGGTTTATCTAAACGCTGTTTTTAAACTTGCTTACGGCAAGCTTGGCACGCATAATCACACACAGCCCGAATGTTTCATAAATTAACGTGCGCCCTCGCTTGTCTTTTGTTTGCTATGCAATATTTTGCTCCGTCGGGTGTATGAATAACTACACCGCTCCTACACAAAATTTGCCTATCAAACAAAATACTGCGCGATCAATACGAATTTATGAAACGTTCGGGCTAGCAATCCAACCCGCAAGGAGGTCGACGTGGACTATCGCAGCAGAATTACCATTGAACCCGGCAAGCGAGGCGGCAAGCCATGCATACGCGGACTACGTATTACGGTATATGACGTACTTGAAATGCTGGCTGAAGGAATGACTAATGGAGAAATAGTTGAGGATTTTCCCGAGCTTCAAGCTGAAGACATCTCTGCCTGCCTCGGCTTTGCGGCCAACCGCGAACATAATCTGTACATCCTCACTGCGGCATGAAGTTACTGCTCGACGAAAATTTGTCACGGCGCATAGTGCCGATGTTGCAGACTGCATATCCGGGAAGCTCACAAATCGCACTTGTCAAACTGGAAGCTGCTAGTGACAGTGAAATTTGGAAATATGCAAAATCTAACGACTTCGTTATTGTGACCCGTGACTCCGATTTCCACGAACTCAGCACACTGTATGGAGCACCTCCTACAGTAATCTGGTTAAAGACAGGCAATCAATCTAAAACCTCTGCACTTCGTAGCTTGCTTAGCCACGCTGAAGAAATCAATTTTGCGCTACTACAAGAAAATAGAAGCTGCATTGAGATTTATGGTTAACAAATCGTAAACGTTCTAATATCTCTAGTCTGAAAGTAAACACATGATCCTTGCCACCCTCTTACAAGCTAACCGTTACGCCGCTCTGCACCCGCTATTCCCACGTGCGTTCGAATTCATCCGCAACACTGACCTACATGCATTGAAGCCCGGTATCCACAAAATTATCGACAAACAACTTTTCGTCATCGTCGAAGAAGCGAATGGACGTACTCGTGCTGAAGCAAAACTTGAGTGTCATCGCAAGCACATAGACATTCAGCTGGTACTTGAGGGCGTCGATGAGATGGGCTGGAAGCCGCTGGCAGATTGCCATCAGCCCTTAGCTGAGTACAGCGAAGAACGTGATATACGTTTTTTCAATGATGCAGCGGATAGCTGGATCAGCACCCCGGCAAATTCATTCTGCATTTTCTTTCCCGACGATGCACATGCGCCCTTGGTGAGCTCAGGAAAAATACGCAAGCTGATATTTAAAATTGCAGTAGAGACTACGTAGGGTGCGCCGTGCGCACCATGGTGCGTGTGACGCACCCTACTAAAATACGCCACTAATGGCGGGGGAACCCGTACATAATAAAATATTCAATATAATCAATGAGTTATGTAAAAAGACATATCAAACTCATACACCACGGAGGGGTTCTTGTTCTATGCGAAGCAGAGCGTAGGAGGCTGCTAAGCGTCAAAAGCCACATCGCCTTCATCCACCACATCGCCTATATTGATACCCTTGAAATCAAACAAGCTGCTATCCATCAGGTGTGATGGTTTTACATTCTGCATCGCAGTGAAGATAGTCTGACGGCGGTTAGGATACTGCAACTCCCAAGCATTCAGCATTTCCTTGATATTCTGCCGCTGCAAATTTTCCTGTGAGCCGCACAGATTGCACGGAATAATAGGAAATTCCATGGTACGCGCAAAGCTGGCGATATCTTTTTCTGCACAATAGGCCAGCGGACGTATCACCACATGGTCGCCCTTATCGGTCACCAGCTTGGGTGGCATCGCCTTGAGTTTTCCAGCAAAAAACATATTCAGAAATAGTGTTTCTATCATGTCGTCGCGGTGATGGCCGAGCGCGATTTTATTTGCACCCAGCTCGCCTGCCACTCTGTAGATAATGCCGCGACGCAAGCGCGAACACAGCGAACACGTGGTCTTACCCTCGGGAATTTTTTCCTTGACGATGGCATAGGTGTTCTGCGTTTCGATGTGATATTCCACGCCAATAGACTTGAAATATTCCGGCAGAATATGATCGGGGAAGCCCGGCTGCTTCTGGTCCAGATTCATCGCAATCAAACGGAATTTAATCGGTGCGCGTTTCTGCAAGGCAAGCAAAATATCCAGCATAGTGTAAGAATCCTTGCCGCCGGACATGCACACCATCACCACATCGCCGTCCTCTATCATGTTGAAATCGCCGATAGCCTTGCCGACGTATTGCTCCAGCCTGCCACGTAGGCGGTTGAAATTGCTGGAACGATGCTCGAAATGGATGGGTTGGCTTATCGCGTTCATAGTTGATTTTTATAAATTTTAAACCCCTCCTAACCTCTCCTTAACACTAAGAGGCCGGGAGGATTAGGTTGTTAAAGGTTAATACTGCGTCCGCCATCAACATTGATAATCTGACCGGTGATATACGGCGCATTGCTGATTAAAAACTCCACCGTCTTTGCAATATCGTCCGGCTCGCCTTCGCGTTTTAGCAAGCTGTGTTCAACAATCTGCTTGCGACGTGATTCATTCTCCCAATCGCCCTGCTCCGGCCAGATAATCACCCCGGGGGCCACAGCATTGACTCGCACATGCGGTGCCAGTTCTTGCGCCAAGGCTTTGGTTAATGCCGCCAGCCCGGCTTTGGCAACGCTATACAACAAATGCCCTTGCATGGGCCGCTCTGCATGGATGTCCACGATATTGACGATAGCCCCATTACGACGGCGCAACTCAGCTGCGGCTGCCTGCGCTAGAAACAAGGGCGCTTTCAGGTTAGTACCGAGTAAATCTGTCCAATGCGCCTCATTCACTTCTTCCAACGTGGTGGGATAAAAACTGGAGGCATTATTCACCAAGGCATCCAGACGTCCGAAGTGCTGCACCGTTTCCTGCACCATCCTGGGCAAATCATGCAGATTGAGCAGATCAGCCTGTACACACAAGGCAGAACCAACGCGCAGCGCATTAAGCTCGGCCTGCAATGCCAGCGCCTCTGTTGCCGATGAGCGGTAATGAACGGCTATGTTTGCACCTGCGGCATGCAACCGGCGACAGATTGCCGCACCTACACGCTTTGCACCCCCGGTTACCAGTACCACTTTTCCTTGCATCGGCCTCTCCATTTACGCGCCAGATTTTCGTACAGTATTTTGGTAGGGTGCGTCACACGCACCATGGTGCGCACGGCGCACCCTACACAATTCCCCGCTCCTCGAAAATCATTCAGATTGATAAAATATCCAGCTTGGGATTAAACTTCACACTTTGTATTTTAACCCATCCTCACCATGACCTCACTACCATTACCCAGCCCGGAAGCACAACAGCACAGCCAGCAACTGTGCGAATTAATGCATCATGACATTACCCTGCAAGGGGGATGGATACCGTTCTCGCGCTTTATGGAACTGTCACTGTATGCCCCCGGACTGGGCTACTACAGCGCGGGAACAAGCAAATTCGGCACGGCTGGCGACTTTACCACCGCGCCGGAAATATCCGCGTTATTTGGCCGCACCCTGGCGCGGCAACTGGTCGAAGTCATGAGCTTGAGCACCCCGCACATACTTGAATTAGGCGCTGGCAGTGGAAAGTTAGCACTGGATATTCTGACTGAACTGGAACGTTTGGAGCAATTGCCAAGCACCTACTCCATCCTCGAAGTGAGCGCCGACCTGCGCCAGCGTCAGCAAACCCTGTTAAGCAAACACCTGCCGCACCTCGTCGATCGCGTGCAGTGGCTGGATGCACTGCCCGCACAAATATACGGCGCAGTCATCGCCAATGAAGTGCTGGATGCCCTGCCGGTGCATCTGCTGCGCTGGCGCGACGACCAAATATTTGAACGCGGTGTGGCAAGCAAGGGCAGCAATTTTATCTGGCAAGAACGCCTGCTGGACTCCCCTGCCCTATTGGAAATTGCGCAGCAGATCAGCGTGCCGGACGACTATCTGAGTGAAATATCACTCAGCGCACGCGGCCTGGTCAGCAGCCTGAGCGAGCGCTTGAACCAGGGTGTCATGATCTTCATCGACTATGGCTTTGGTGCTAGAGAGTATTACCATCCGCAGCGCAACAGCGGCACCCTGATGTGCCACTACCGCCACTATGCCCATGATGACCCCTTCTTTCTGCCCGGCCTACAGGACATCACCGCCCATGTGGATTTCACCGCCGTTGCAGAAACTGCAATCGACCATGGAGCCGAGCTGCTAGGCTACACCACGCAAGCGCACTTCCTGCTCAATGGTGGCATTACCGATTTTATCAGCAACATTTCGCCTGACAACTTGCGCGAATACTTACCACTGTCTGCACAGATACAAAAGCTCACCAGCCCAGCAGAAATGGGCGAACTATTCAAGGTGATAGCCTTGGGCAAAGGTATAGATGAGCCCTTGCGTAATTTTTTAGCGGGGGATAAATCGAGACTTTTGTAACTTTGACTGTTTGCTACGCTGCCTGCAGCTCACGCACCGGCAAATGCAATAACGTGAGAGTCTGAATATCCGCCTTTAAACTGGCATGTTGCACATCTATGCCAACCAAAGAGCCATCAGCAGCAAAATCCAGCACCACACCCTCGACGACCTCATTCGAATCCGTGGAAATGGTATCGCTCAGGTGGATATACAAGGAATCAGTTGCCAAGTCATAATTAAGCTTCATGGTTTGAATCTCCTATCGGGAAAAGCGTTATGGATGGTCACACCATCTTCAAGTGTTACAACACGCAGATATTTGCCAAGTTCAACTATAAATACCCAATGACGAATACGCCCGTCCTCAGCTTGAACTTCTCGTCGTAATGGATTTGCCAGCGCTTCGGCGCACCACTCCAAACGAATATAAGAACGTTTAGGTAACACGTTATCACGAAAATAATCAGTTAATTTAGGCTGCACCATGCTGAGCATTATGACACTACCTTGACATGCTCGCCATGCCTGTATTAAGCAGATGTTAGAATACAGCATAGTTAAATTTGAGCTCACCGCCCACGCACAAACTGCTGCCAACTCTCGATCTATCAAAAACGAATGGATAGCCTCAACCTTATCTACTCCAGAGCTTCGTCTATCAGATCGCGAAGATCCCGCACTGATGCATGCCCTGTCCAGAATTTCAGAACATGAAAACCGTGTTCTGCGTGTGGTGTACAATGCCTACACTGAACCTGTCCGTGTAGTTACAGTTTTTTTCGACAGAACATGAGGGGTAAGCTATGAAAGTCCAATTTGATCAAAAAGCCGACGCAGTTTATTTCCGTCTAGATGAATCCGCTATTGTCGAATCTGAAGAGGTTCGCCCCGGCGTAATTCTTGATTTTAACGACAAAGACCAAGTGGTTGGCATCGAGCTACTTTACCTTAAGGGTCGTGTGCCTGTTGAAATGCTACGCCAGATGTCTTTTGAAGTTGCCTAAGCCATTAAAAGGGATAAATGGAGTCTGACACTGATAGCACTCAACGTGGGCAGATAAAGCCTGCCCACCCTACCTGCCTTAAGCAAGCACTTCAAGCCCGTGTTTTTCCACTACACGCAACAGCCTGAGCGCCATGCCGCTGGGTTTTTTCTGTCCAGTTTCCCATTTTTGTATCGTAGATTCGCTGGTATTCAAGTAGCGCGCGAACACGGGCTGGCTGACATGTACGTGTTCGCGAATGCGCTTGATGTCCTTGGCATTAAACTCAGGCAGCTTACCCAAACACAAATCATCATATTCGCGCATCGTGGTTTTACTGATTACACCTGCACCGTGCAATCCTTTAGCAGCACTATGTATAGCAGCGAAAGCAGCGCTTTTAGTTTTTGTAGTAGCGGATTTAGTTGTCATGGCATATCTCCAATAATTCATTGTTACTCAAAAGTATAATCAGATTTGCTTCGCTCGCGCTGCTGTAATCTTTCGAAAGTTTTTTGAATCCAGCCAGTTCATCTGGCGCTATATTCTCGCGATCTTTCTTAGCATAAAGATAGGTGTATATCCAATACCTACCAGCCTTGGCAACAATAATTGAACGGTGCATATTATCGTTCAGGCGTTTTTTAAATACGCCACCGCCAAGATCATCAGCTTTCCCCTGCATCACCTGGCTGATTGCACGACAAAGCTCCATATCACTTATTTTCGCTTTACGAGCCTCTTTCGCAAACCAAACAGTTTTAAATACATGTTCCAACTCGGCCTGTTTAGCTCCAGGTTGCGATTCTGATATTTTTAGCATGACAAATAGTATCACCTGGTGCTATGGTTGACAACAACTATCCATGCCCCAGCTATAAAGAATCTGTTCATGTGAGTAAGTATGAGTATCTTCTTTTTCAAGACGCAAAAAAACGGGCACCTTTCGGTGCCCGTTTTAGCTTCTTTGCTAAATCACTTCAGGGTTGCCCCTGTGTATGATTAGAATGAAGTTGACAGACCTAGATTACCGCCACCTGCCTTGATGTTATCAGGACCTTTAATGCTTGCAACAGATTGATCCAATGAAGCATAGATCAGTGTACGCTTAGATAAGGCGTAAGTAGTACCCAAAACGTTACGTGTAGTAGTCAGAACAGCTCTATTAGCAGCGCGGTCATCTTGGTTATTGTAATGAGCAAGAGTTACATCTACTTTAGTGCTCAGTTTGTAGCTGATACCAGTCCACATGTTTTTGTTGATAGACGCAGATCTTGCAACATCATTATTATTACTCCATGCATCCGTCGCTGTGTTGCTCATACCCATAAATACCTTGGCATCGCCCATTTTGTATGCAGCACCCATAGTGTAGTATTTAGAGCCAGGAGTAGCAGCAGTAGCAGTAGAAGCTCTAACAACAGCAGCATTCGCAGCATTAGAAGCTCTTACAGCATTTGCATAATTCACTTTAGCAGCCGCATTACCCGCAGCAAAACCAGCGGCAGCAGAATCATTGACCTGGAAAGCACGTTCTGACTGCTGCAAAAGTGTAGGAACAGCATTACCTTCCGCAATGAGAGCATCCCTAGCAGAATCTCTATGAAGTTGTGTAGGTGCAATATTAGCAACAGAATTAGCAGCAATTAGACTATTACCACTACTATTAACAAGATTAGAAGTAGTATTACGAACAACTTCAGCAGCATTTGCAGCAGCAGTAGCACCAGTCAATGTTGCTGGATCAACTGGAACCGCTGAGGTTGCGGAGTAAGATCCACCGAAGCTTAAATCACCCCAGACATAACTTGCGCCTACGCCGTTGGTTGTGGCGCTGCCATTACCGGCAGCGCTCATCGCTGTATGCGCCAGCACGGTTAAATCGCCAAATTTTTTGCTGTAAGCGAGGTCGTTGTCGTAACGGAATTGTGACAAACCTTGTGTAGCTGATGTAGCAGCTACAGCAGCTGTTTCAGCTTTACCTGCTACAGCTGCTACAGCGCCAGTTGCAGCTCTAGAAGAACCGTTTTGATTTAATGCAATCCTAGCAGGTATAGCAGCTGTACCAACTACCTCATTTGTAGCTGCTACAGCGGCTGTACCAGAACCAGATGCATTGAAGTTTGAACCAGTTTGGCCCAAGAACTTATAATTGAAAGGCTCGTATCCGCCGATCACTTTATTTGCTACCGAAGGCTGGTTACCGCCCATAACCACAGAGCCAAAACCACCTGTAACACCTACTGAAGCGCCACGAGCAAACAGATCAACAGCAGTTGGTGTAGCACCATTTCCCGTACCTACACCAGTCGCTGTATTAAAAGTGCCTTCAAGCACAACATTGGCACTCATGCCATCGCCCATATCTTCTGAAGCCTTGATACCCCAACGGTTGGAGTTGAATAGAGCACTACCCATGGTAGTCTTGTTATCAGCGGGAGTAACCGCATCAGTTGATCTAACTTGAACGCCAGCATCGGCGCTGCCGTAAACGTTTACAGTTGTCTGAGCCATTGCAACTGGCGCTGCGAAAGCGGCGGCGATTGCTAGAGCGAGAATATTTTTTTGCATTTGTAACTCTCCTTAGTTATTTAAATGAGGTGGTAGTTCCACCCGTTTTCTGCAAATTTCCTCTGATGGGAAACTCGACGGCGATTGTGCATGAGGCATAGTGAGATGTACAAGCGTTAAAACACGTTTTTGATAAAACCGTCTCTTTTTTACAACACACTGTTTCGCCAGCCCGTAAAACATGGTTCGAGGGCTTGCGCAGTTAACTTTGCACCTATTAATTATTCTTTCCAGTCACTCACAAGCCGCTGTAGGATACGCTTAAACAGTTCTGCGTAAGAAGCGAGCCTTGTTAGTATTTCAAAAAAATCTTGTTTGTCGTAAACATGGCTTAGACGATTACGGTCATCAATAGCTTGTATTAGTAGCAGGTAATCTTCCTCAACTAGAAAGCTTTCCAGGTAGCAAGCTTTTACTACTTTTTTTGGTGAGGCTTCATCTATTCCCTCGTGTGTCTTTAGAAATATTTTGAGTGATTTCCAGCAGAGTTCTGTGGTGTATTCAAATTTCTGTACCATGCCATTTTGCAGACCATCGATGATACGTTCGTCAACTTGCGCGCCTAGTGCTTGCAAGTCAACGTGCACCAGATAATCAAAGCCAGCAACGGCCTCAGAGAATGCGGAAAGCCTTACATCCATCTCCTGGCCTCCTGTTTAAGCTGTTCGCCGAAAACACCTCTCAACTGAACTGTCGTAACCAGATCAACTTTAAATGGCACAAATGATTCTTCGAGTTCATCTGAAATTTCAGCAAGTGTTTTTTGCGCTATCTTTTCATCAATCCACTGGGCATCAATCCACAGGTCGTAATCGGAATTCCAACGCTCATCATGACGAGCGCGGGAACCATAAAGATAGACAGTGCTATCTTTTGGCAAGTGCTTTTTGAGCAATTGCTTGATGTAAGCTTCTGAAAGTTGGGCAAGTTCTTGTCGGTTCATGCTGATATTTTATACTTTAATCGAAAATCTAGAATAGAAGTTTAGCCCAGGCTGTCCATTAGAACAGATGACCCTTCATTTGATTATTAAAATAAATTCTTCGTAAAATTCGTAGGGGCGTCTTTTCGTGATGCATTTTCTGTATGGATGTCGGCACGCGCCCACATCGGCAAGCCTATTCCGAAACCCACCCGTCACGGCGAGTCTGCTGGATTTAACTTGTAAGAAATATTCAATATAATCAATTAGTTGCGTTAATATCAATATCTAAGTCCAACGGGGTACGACTTGCAATACCGTTGCTATTATTTAACTCGCATTCCTGCTTGCGCCCCGTCATCTGGGCTCAGTATGAATAGGCCGGGAGATTCCCCCGAAGCCGCCAGCACCATGCCTTCCGACAGGCCAAATTTCATCTTGCGCGGTGCAAGGTTGGCCACCATCACGGTTAAGCGGCCTTTCAATTTCTCGGGGTCGTAGGCTGATTTGATGCCGGCAAACACGGTGCGTGGTTTTTCTTCACCTATATCCAGCGTCAGCTTCAATAACTTTTCTGCGCCTTCTACATGCTCGGCATTGATGATACGCGCCACGCGTAGATCGATTTTGTTGAAGTCTTCGATGCTGATGGTTGAAATCCCCCCTAGCCCCCCTTTGGCAGAGGCAGGGTCGCACGTAGTGCGGGCACCCAACGGCGTACCCCTTGCGGGTGCAAAGTGGGGAACAGAAGCAGAGATAGGAGTAACAACAGTTCCCCACTTTGAAAAAGGGGGGCTAGGGGGGATTTGTACTTGCAGGCTCTCCTGATTCGCTTCCACCAATGCCGCAATTGATTTCGGATCAATGCGTGTCATCAGATGTTGATAGTTGTTGATACGATGTCCGAGCAAGACATCATTCACGCTGCTCCAAGTTAGCGGCTCGATATTGAAAAAGGCTTCAACCTGTTGTGCCAGTATCGGCAATACGGGTTTGAGGTAGAGCGTGAGCAGGCGGAATAGGTTGAGGCTGATGGTACATACTTCATGCAGGGCAGCCTCCTGTCCTTCCTGCTTGGCCAATACCCAGGGTGCTTTGTCATTCACATATTCATTCGCAAGATCAGCCAGACGCATGATTTCGCGCATCGCTTTGGCGTAGTCGCGCTGCTCATAGCATTGCGCGATCACTTCGCTGCGAGCGATGAATTCGCTTATCAACGCGGCCGCGCTGCTGTCTTTAAGTTGCTCGGCTGCCGCAAGCTGGCCGTCAAATTTTTTGCTAATAAATCCTGCGGTGCGGCTGGCAATGTTGATGTATTTTCCGATCAAGTCGCTATTCACTTTGGCCACAAAATCATCGAGGCTGAGGTCTAGGTCTTCCATGCTGCCGTTCAATTTTGCCGCGTAGTAGTAGCGCAGATACTCGGTATTTTTGATGTGCGTGACATAGCTGCTGGCGGTGATGAAAGTGCCGCGTGACTTACTCATCTTTTCGCCATTGACGGTGAGGAAGCCGTGCGCAAATAATTTTGTAGGCGTGCGGTAGCCTGCGTGTTGCAGCATCGCAGGCCAGAACAGTGCGTGGAAGTACAGGATGTCTTTGCCGATGAAGTGGTAGAGCTCGGTGTCGGAGCCTGGAAGCCAATAGTCGTCGAAGTTAATGCCTAGCTTATCGCACAGCTGCTTGAAGCTAGCCATATACCCCACTGGGGCATCTAGCCACACATAAAAATATTTTCCCGGTGCATCGGGGATTTCAAAACCAAAGTAAGGCGCATCACGGGAGATGTCCCAGTCGCTGAGTTTGCTTTCACCTTCCGTCCCCAGCCATTCCTGCATCTTGTTTGCGGCTTCAGCTTGCAAGGTGCCGCTGGTAGTCCATTGCTGTAAAAATTTCTGGCAACTGGGTGCGGAAAGTTTGAAGAAGTAATGTTCAGTAGCGCGCATCACCGGCGTAGCGCCTGAAACAGCGGAGTAGGGATTTTTTACTTCTGCAGTTGAATAGACTGCACCGCATACTTCGCAGTTGTCGCCATACTGATCTTTCGCGCCGCACTTGGGACATTCGCCTTTGATGAAACGGTCGGGCAGGAACATTTCTTTGACCGGATCGTAATATTGTTCGATGGAGCGTTTGGCTATCAGGTCATTACTTTTCAGTTTGTTATAAATACCATTTGCAAACTCTCGTGTTTCAGCCGAATTGGTCGAGCCGTAATGATCGAAATTCACATGAAAGGCTTTGAAGTCGTCATAGTGTTCCTGCCACACGCGGGCAATCAATTGCTCGGGCGTAATGCCTTCTTTTTCGGCGCGCAGCATGATGGGCGTGCCGTGAGTGTCGTCGGCGCAAACATAGTGGCAGATGTTGCCTTGCATTTTCTGGAAGCGCACCCATATGTCGGTTTGGATGTATTCAACCAGATGGCCGAGATGGATGCTGCCGTTAGCGTAAGGCAAGGCCGAGGTGACCAATATTTTTCTTGGCTGTAGGGGAGTGCTGCGAGTCATAATTGCCTTGTAACTGAGATGGTTTTGCCATTGTATCAAAACCTACGCATTTAGTCGGAAATAGGTAGAATCACGTTTTTGAATTTTTACATATTGAATACCCAGGAGATACAAATGGCTTTTACAGATGCAGATGTGCAAGGTGCTTTAAAACAATTGATCGATCCCAATACCAAAAAAGATTTTGTGGCTGGCAAATCGATCAAGAATGTCAAAGTGAATGGCAATGATGTAACGCTGGATGTAATCCTAGGTTATCCCGCAAAAAGCGTGTGGCCAGAAATCAAGGCCATGATTGAAGATCACTTGCGCAAGTCAATTGCAGGTGTAGCCAAAGTTGAAGCTACTGTAAGCAGTAAAGTGGTGGCACATGCGGTGCAGCGCGGCGTGAAGATGGTGGACGGCATAAAGAATATTATTGCGGTTGCCAGTGGCAAGGGCGGCGTGGGCAAATCTACTACGGCAGTTAACCTAGCGCTGGCCTTGGCGGCAGAAGGTGCGCGTGTTGGTATTTTGGATGCGGATATTTACGGCCCTTCGCAACCCACCATGCTCGGTGTTAAAGGAACACCAAGTTCCAGCGATGGTAAATTTATGGAGCCCATGATAGGCCACGGTCTACAGGCCATGTCGATCGGATTCATGATCCCCGGTGACGATCAGGCCATGGTTTGGCGCGGCCCGATGGTGACTCAAGCTCTGGAGCAATTGCTGAATCAGACACGTTGGGATAATCTAGATTATTTGATCGTGGATATGCCGCCAGGCACCGGCGATATTCAACTGACACTGGCGCAAAAAGTGCCAGTAACCGGTGCGGTAATCGTGACCACGCCGCAGGACATCGCCTTGCTGGATGCGCGCAAGGGTCTCAAAATGTTTGAAAAAGTGGACATCAAGATTCTGGGTATCATTGAAAACATGAGCACCCATATCTGCTCCAACTGCGGCCATGAAGAACATATCTTTGGCTCGGGCGGTGGCGCGAAAATGTGCGGCGATTACAATGTTGAGTTCCTAGGATCATTGCCTCTGGACATCAAAATACGTGAACAGGCCGACTCCGGTAATCCAACAGTGGTTGCTGACCCAGATGGCAAAATCGCCAAGGAGTACAAGCAAATGGCGCGCCGTATTGCGGTGAAGATCGCCGAGATGGCGCAAGACCATAGCGCAGTGTTCCCGAAGATTGTGGTTAAAAGTACCTAGCAGTCTTTCGGATCAGGACATGCGTCTAAACATAACATACTGATTATATTGAATATTTTATAATTCAATATAATCTTTTCCCAGTGCAAACGGGATGTCCGTGATCCAAAAATCGCTGCAAACAAATTGCCTCTCTACAATCTGCACATCTCCCCTTAAATCTGCGACAATTCGCAACTTTTTGCCAACTGGCAGCTTTTCCTATTGTGGAGCACTGAATGAAATTTAACTTCCCCATCATCATTATCGACGAAGACTTCCGTGCTGAAAATGCCAGCGGTCTGGGCATACGTGCTTTGGCCGATGCAATTCAGAAAGAAGGCATCGAGGTGCTGGGTGTAACCAGTTATGGTGACTTATCTTCTTTTGCACAGCAGCAGAGCCGCGCTTCGGCATTTGTGCTGTCTATCGATGATGAAGAATTTGGTTCGGGTAGTGAAGCAGACACAGAAATCGCGTTGCGTCCCCTGCGTGCTTTTGTTGCGGAGATACGCCACAAGAATGCGGATATTCCTATTTATTTGTATGGTGAAACACGTACTTCGCGCCACATCTCCAATGACATTTTGCGCGAGCTGCATGGCTTTATTCACATGCACGAAGATACGCCGGAGTTTGTGGCGCGGCATATTATTCGCGAGGCAAAATCCTATCTGGATACTCTAGCGCCGCCGTTTTTTCGGGCGCTGGTGAACTATGCGCAGGATGGCTCCTATTCCTGGCATTGCCCTGGGCACTCTGGTGGCGTGGCCTTTCTTAAGTCACCTGTGGGACGCATGTTCCACCAGTTCTTTGGTGAAAACATGCTGCGTGCCGACGTGTGCAATGCGGTGGATGAGCTGGGTCAGTTGCTGGATCACACCGGCCCGGTGGCGGCTTCAGAGTTGAATGCCGCGCGTATTTTTAATGCGGATCATTTGTATTTTGTAACCAACGGCACTTCCACTTCCAACAAAATCGTGTGGCACTCTACCGTAGCGCCTGACGATATTGTGGTGGTGGATCGCAATTGCCATAAATCTATTTTGCACGCGATTATCATGACTGGTGCAGTGCCAGTGTTTATGACGCCGTCACGCAACCACTACGGCATTATCGGCCCGATTGCGCTGGAAGAATTTAGCATGGAAACCATCCAGCGCAAGATAGATGCGAATCCGTTTATCAAAAATAAAAAACAAAAGCCGCGTATCTTGACGATCACGCAAAGCACTTACGATGGTGTGTTGTACAACGTCGAAACCATCAAGAAAATGCTCGATGGGAAAATAGACACCTTGCATTTTGACGAAGCCTGGCTACCACATGCCACCTTCCATGATTTTTACAAAGACATGCACGCCATCGGCCAGAATCGTCCGCGCACCAAACATTCGATGATATTTTCCACGCAGTCCACGCACAAGATGCTGGCCGGTTTATCGCAGGCTTCGCAAATTCTGGTGCAGGACAGCGAAGAGCGCAAACTGGACCGCGATTGTTTCAATGAAGCTTATTTGATGCACACTTCCACCAGTCCGCAATACGCCATTATTGCCTCATGTGATGTGGCAGCGGCAATGATGGAGCCGCCGGGTGGCACAGCACTAGTGGAAGAGTCCATCGCAGAGGCGCTCGATTTCCGTCGTGCGATGCGCAAGGTGGATGCGGAGTTTGGCGCGGATTGGTGGTTTAAGGTGTGGGGGCCGGACTATCTGGTGGATGAAGGTATGGCATCGCGCGAGGACTGGATACTGCATGCTGATGACCGCTGGCACGGTTTCGGCAACTTAGCACCCGGTTTTAATATGCTGGATCCAATCAAGGCCACCATCATTACGCCGGGGCTGGGGGTCGAAGGCGACTTCGCCGACACCGGCATTCCTGCTGCCATTGTGACCAAATACCTGGCCGAGCATGGCGTAGTGGTGGAAAAAACTGGCCTGTATTCCTTCTTCATTATGTTCACCATCGGCATTACCAAGGGACGTTGGAACACCATGGTGACCGAGTTACAGCAGTTCAAAGACCACTATGACCAGAACCAACCGCTGTGGCGCGTGCTACCTGTATTCATAGCCAAGAACAAGCGCTATGAAAAAATGGGCTTGCGCGATTTGTGCGATCAGATACACGGCATTTACAAGGCCAATGACATAGCGCGCCTCACCACCGAAATGTATCTGTCAGACATGGTGCCGGCGATGAAACCCTCCGATGCCTTTGCCAAAATGGCGCATGGTGAAATTGACCGTGTGTCAATTGACGATCTCGAAGGACGTATTACCAGCGTGCTGCTCACGCCTTATCCACCGGGCATTCCCTTGCTGATTCCGGGAGAGCGCTTCAATAAAACGATAGTCAATTACTTGAAATTTGCACGTAACTTCAACCAGAAATTTCCTGGTTTCGAGACGGATATTCATGGCTTGGTTGCGGAGAAAGTAAACGGCGAAAAAGTTTACTATGTGGACTGCGTGCGTCTGGCCTAGGATAGCTCGACGTGCTGCGAATTTTGAACTAGCGCAAAGAAAAAGCCGGAATTTATCCGGCTTTTTCTTTGCGCTAGAAATAATTAGAACTTGAACATTACACCGATGCTGGACACACTTAAATTATTCATCAAGCCTGATGTGGCATTGACGCGTTTGAAGGTGTCGTAAGTCAAGCGGATGTCGGTTTTTTTGTTGATAGAATAAGCAACTCCAACGGCAGTCGTAGGAAAGGGACTAGGGTTGGATTTTTCTGACACCCCGATATTTTCGGTAACAAAGTTTGTTGTTGCAAAGCCCAGCTTTCCAAACAGGGCAATAGTTCGACTCAGTGGCAACAAAGCTACTGCACCCACACTGTATCCGGTTCCTGTTTGTACACCAGCACTATCCATATTCATCTTGCCGAAATTTACATAGGTCAGATCGGCGGCAAAGAACTCATTGAAGTTATATCCGGCATTGACTGAAAATGCAGTCGATATATAAGTGTCTGGGTCAATGACCATACCCGTAATGCCGCCATTTAACCCAATATAGTACATGGTTGCCCTGTATGAATCATAATATTGGCCTTTATACTGGCCTTTAGGTTTGTAAGGGTGGTTGTCTGCAAAAGCTGGAGAGGCCACAAGTGCAAGCACCAGGGAAGCAATAAGGGTTTGGTATTTCATTTTTTTCTCCTAAAATAAACTGATCGAACATTATTCAACATGCTTAAATTTATTATCGGCAACAATTTTAAAAACTTTAAAAAATCCTAGCACTATTTAAAAAAGTTTTGCTAGGGTGCGTCACACGCTGCTTGTGGCGAGGTGGCTTATTCAAACTTTACGTCGATAAGTAACAAAGTGGAAATCCAACGGCTGAGGTTGTAGCTGATGGTGACTGTCGCGTGCTTCTTCCTGCCATTCCTTGTTATTGAATTCTGGAAAGTGCGCGTCACCCTTTACCTCCTGCTGTATTTCGGTGAGATAAAGCGTGTCTGCAAGTGGCAAGGCTTGCGCATAAAGCTCTGCTCCTCCCACCACAAAAATTTCATTGTCGCCGTTACAGGCAGCAATTGCCTGTTGCAGGGAGTGGGCAATAATGCATCCTTCGATTTTTAGTTCCGGGTTACGCGTTACCACCACCGTGCTTCGTCCCGGCAGAGCCTTGCCTATGGAGTCAAAGGTCTTGCGTCCCATGATCATGTGATGTCCCATGGTGAGTGACTTGAAATGTTTGAGATCTTCCGGGCAGCGCCACGGTAGGGTGTTGTTGATGCCGATGGTACGGTTCTTCGCCATTGCGACGATAATTGAAATTTTTCCTTGCATGTCAAATTTTAAAGCTCATATCAGATTTTAAATCGCCCCACGATTTCAAGCGCGCCATGGCATAAATGCTGCAAATGATCCGCATCAGCAGAATTTTTCTGTATCGCAGTCATATTCTCTGCCGTCATTTGGGCAATTTTTTCTATGTTTTGAGCAATTTCATTGCAGGCAGCGTTTTGCTCATTTACAGCCAGGGCAATGCTATGCACACCCATTGATGTCTGTTTTACAGTCTGACTTGACTCGCCGAGTGCCGTGGCAACATTTTCCAGCATATCCATGCTGCTGTGCAACAACTCTTGTCCTTGCTGGACGGCCTTCCCTACAGAAGCAGATTGTGTAACTAGAGAGAGTGTAATTTTGTCGATCTGACTGGCAGATTGAGCTGATTTTTCAGCCAGCTTGCGAACTTCATCTGCCACCACGGCAAAACCGCGTCCCTGCTCACCCGCTCTTGCCGCTTCAATCGCAGCGTTAAGAGCGAGCAGGTTGGTTTGTTCCGCAATCTCTTTGACTTGACGTGTGATCTGGGTGATGGCCTCGGCGCTATGCACAAATTCCACTACCGTTGCGGAGATCTCTTCTACCGAGGACTCCACAGAAGAAATCTCCCCAATCAGCGCGGACATGACCACGTTGCCTTCAGCCGATTGCGCCATACTGTCCTTGGACATGTGCGCTACGTCATCTGTATTTTCAGCAACCGAAGCGATGCTTACCCACATTTGCTCGACCGCAGCTGAAGTGGATGAGGTCGATTCACTTTGTTGAATGGAGGCATTTTCGACCTGGCGTGCGGTGTCAGAGAGATTGATCGTTATATTGCTAATTTCAGCCATAAGCTCTGCAAGATTGGCAATCGTGGCGCCCAGATTAGTGCGGATTAACTCCGCACTTTCCGCAATTTTGCCGATTCCATCGTGTTTGGAGTGGCTGATGGGTATGCTGAAATCGCCATGCGCTAGGCAGCTCATGGCCGTTATTAATTGGTGAGTAGGTGTATAGACAAGTTTGGTGACTGCCGTGTAGGTCATTAAAAATGACACAGGAGCCACCACCAGCATCAGCCAGAAACTGTAAAACGAAGCAGCCAGCATGAGCAAAATTCCCACTGCGGAAACGAGCAGAAGCCTGTTGCGTATGCTGTGTATGAGCCAGTCCATAGTTCTCATCCTTGTGTGAGTGATTAAAACCTATAATTAAGTAGGTATTTAATCATAGAAACTGACAGGGCATAGTTCGATTAAGGCCGAAAAACAGGTGCAATTAGATGGCCACCGGCGCTTTAATCGCCGGATGCGGGTCATAACCTTCAAGCGTAAAATCCTCAAACTTGAAGGAAAAGATGTCTTTTATTTCAGGATTGATGTGCATCACCGGGAGCGGACGCGGTTCGCGCGACAATTGCTCACGGGTTTGATCCAGGTGATTCGAGTACAAATGTGCATCACCCAGCGTGTGCACAAAATCACCCGGCTTTAGGCCACACACCTGGGCTATCATCAGAGTGAGTAATGCGTAAGACGCAATATTGAACGGCACGCCCAGAAAAATATCCGCGCTGCGTTGATATAACTGACAAGACAATTTGCCATCCGCCACATAGAACTGAAAAAAAGCATGGCAGGGTGCCAGCGCCATCTGCTCCAGCTCGCCCACATTCCAGGCAGAAACAATCAGGCGGCGCGAGTCGGGATTGGTTTTAATCTGCGCGATCACCTCAGAAATTTGGTCGATTACGCGACCGTCGGGCGTCGCCCAAGATCGCCACTGTTTGCCATACACCGGCCCCAGATTGCCGTTTTCGTCAGCCCATTCGTTCCAGATACTGACGCCATTTTCTTTTAAGTATTTGATATTGGTATCGCCCTGCAAAAACCACAGCAGCTCATGCACGATGGACTTGAGATGGCATTTTTTGGTGGTAACCAGCGGAAAACCCTCCGCCAGATTTAAACGCATCTGGTAGCCAAACACGCTGAGCGTGCCGGTGCCGGTGCGGTCGGATTTTTGGGTGCCGTGATCCAGCACATGCTGCATCAGATTAAGGTAAGTACGCATAGTGATTTAACCTAGAAGTCTCCTACACTACGCTCGGCTATGCATAGGACAAGAACCCCTGCGGGGCGTCTGACTAAGACAGGCTTATATATGTAAGTCATTGATTATATTTGATATATTATAGTGCAACAGCAATAATGGTGTAACGCACAAACTTCCCCAGCATCATCCATAACGCGGCCTGCCACGGATTAAGCCGCAGCCAGCCGGCTGCAAGGCATAGTGCATCGCCTATCAACGGCAGCCACGCCAACAGCAGCACAGGTGTGCCATAACGGCGTAGCTTTTCCACATGTTTCAGTTGCTGAGTCTGCGGTAAAAACCAGCCCATGCAAAAAGTTATCATCCCGCCCAGCGTATTACCCAGAGTGCCTATGACTAGCGCAGGCCAGAATAATTCTGGATGCAGTTTGAGTACGCCTATCAGCACAATTTCCGAGCCGCCCGGCAACAGTGTTGCGCCGAGCAGGCTAGAAATAAACAGCCCCCACAGGCCAATGTCGCTGGTGATGTATTGCGTTAAGTCGATCATCCTAGAAAAGCATTTGGCCACAGAGGACACAGAGATCACAGAGAAAAAACAGCACTGCGTAGGCTAGGCATCCACGGGGTGAAAGGCGACTTCCGTTGTGCGCTACGTATTCTCTGTGTCCTCTGTGATCTCTGTGGCTAGCAGTTTGGTTTAAGGTTCATCGGGTTTCGTCATTCCTAAGCAGACGGAAATGACAAATACATTAATGCTTCTTCTTCGGCATGTACAAATCAGTAATACTGCCCTCCGCAATCTCCGCCGCAAAGCCGATAGTTTCCGACAAAGTGGGGTGCGGGTGGATAGTGAGTGCTAGGTCTTGCATGTCTGCACCCATTTCCAGCGCCAGCACACTTTCTGCCAGCAGTTCACCGGCATTCACACCGACGATGCCCGAGCCGAGTATGCGCATGGTGACTGGATCGTACAGCACCTTGGTAAGCCCTTCCTCGCGTCCCATCGACAGCGCACGGCCAGAAGCCGCCCACGGGAACGAGGCTTTTTCGTAAGGGATGCCCTGTGCTTTGGCATGAGTTTCGGTGAGGCCCATCCACGAAATTTCCGGATCGGTGTAAGCCACAGAAGGAATAGTGAGCGCATCGAAACTGGCCTTATGTCCGGCGATCACTTCCGCCGCAACTTTAGCCTCATGCACCGCTTTGTGCGCCAGCATCGGGTCGCCAACGATATCGCCAATGGCGAAAATGTGCGGCACATTGGTGCGCATTTGTTTATCCACTGGAATAAAGCCGCGCTCGTTCACCGTTACTCCTGCCGCTTCGGCGTTGATCTCGCGTCCATTCGGGCGACGACCCACGGCCATTAACACGCGGTCATAGAGTTGTGGTTCTGGTGCATTGTCGCCTTCAAAAGTCACCAACATGCCCTCTTTCTTGGCTTCGATCTTGCTCACTTTCGTTTTTAAATATATCGCCTCGTAGCGTTTGGCAATGCGCTTATGCAATGGCTTAACCAGGTCTTTATCTGCACCGGGGATCAATTGATCCATCAACTCCACCACCGAAATTTTGCTACCCAGCGCGTCATACACCGTAGCCATTTCCAGCCCGATAATGCCGCCGCCAATAATCAGCATGCGCTTGGGCACATCTTGCAACAACAATGCACCTGTAGAATCAATAATGCGCGGGTCGTCATAGGGAAAGCCAGGGATGCGCGACACGCTGGAACCAGCGGCGATAATCGCGTTATCAAAACTAATGGTTTTTTTGCCGTCCTTTGTTTCAACAATCAGACTATTTGCTGTAGCGAATTTTGCCACACCAGTCACCACCTGCACCTTGCGTTGCTTGGCTAGGGCGACGAGGCCGCCGGTGAGCTTGCCGATAATGCTTTCTTTCCAGCTGCGTATCTTGTTGATGTCGATCTTGGGTTTGCTGAAAGTAACGCCGTGATGTTCAACCTCTTCCGCCTCGGTGATGACCTTGGCCACATGCAGCAGCGCCTTGGAGGGAATACAGCCTACGTTTAGGCACACCCCACCGAGTGATGCGAACTTCTCAATTAACACTACCTGCTTGCCCAGATCTGCGGCGCGGAAAGCAGCTGTGTAGCCGCCGGGGCCGGCACCTATGACTACTACTTCGGCGTGGATGTCGCCTTTGGTGAAAG
>JBCKTV010000007.1:0-62340 GCA_038925365.1 Gallionellaceae bacterium | reverse complement strand
CCAGTGCGAATATGAGTTTGATGAAGGCCTGCTAAAGCGGGTGAGTTATGAAGGTTTGTATCTGGTGTCGGTGAGCCCGGGCATAGTTGTGTTCAAGACCACAGAAACAGTGGAAGCCACAGATGGCAGGAAAAATCGGCAGGGCTTGGAAATTCTGATACGCAAGGAAGCCGATGGCAAATGGCGTGTGTTGCAGGAACGAATTCTGGCTGAGGATGAAATGCAATTCGATAGCAGCAAGGCACATTGAGATTAAAATGACATTCAATTTTTCCAAAGATCCGGGCCCGCGTGAACGACACTTGCAGCGCAAGTTTAATAATCCGCTTTTCACTGGCTCAGCCAAGCTCACACAACAGGAAATTGAGAGCGCACAGCAGCAAGACAATGCTGCAATGCAGCGGTTCATGGAGCAGTTTCGTGAGTTGGTGCAACGTGCTGTCAAGCTGGATAAATCGGTAGACAGCGAGGTGGTGCTGTTGTTAAAGGCGCAGCTGGAACAGCACTATGTAGTGTGTACTGGTCTTCCCGGTCGGCCAATTGCAATACAGGACGCGATCAAAAAACTGATAGCAACTATCAGCGCCACCCTGAGAATCGCTTCCAAAGACGACCCGCAAGCACTGGAAAAATTGAGCAAGGATGAGCAGCATACCGATTTGCATCTTCAGCTTTGCGACTATTTGATAGTTTCAGACATCCTGAATCCCGATGATATTATCAATGATGATGAAAAAATTCCAGCACTCTTAAGCGAGCCTGAAGCAGCGTTGCGAGCTGCCCTAGCTTTGTTTCCGCCAGAGCGTATCGGCATGATGGTAGACGAAGGTAAAACATTGCTGAGAAAAATCGAGGCCGAGGGCTACAGTCTGCCGCTAGCCTGGCAGCGTTTGGCGCAAATGGAAAGCTGGTCCCAGGGTGCTTATTGAGTATCCTGTAGCCCCTAGTTGATTTAACGTAAGTAATTGATTATATTGAATATTTATCATGGATATTAATTGTAATTTGTTATTTTCAATCAATCAGTTGTGAGTTAAGTCCGAGAGGCTGCTATGGATAAATTACTGAATCGCTTATCAATACCTACACGATGGCTTCCGCATCTGCTCAGAATAGCTTTTGGTGTGGCAGTCGTTTGTGTGTTTCTGCTGCATAGCAGTCACATAATAAAGCTACCGTTGGTGGAGGATTTCGAGGGGACGCTGTATGACATGCGCTTGCGTGCCACCATGCCAGGTGGTACCTATGATCAAGTTGTGATTATTGATATCGATGAAAAAAGTTTGAAGGAGGAGGGGCGCTGGCCGTGGGGACGTGAACGGGTTGGTGAATTGGTCAAAATATTGAGCGATCACTATAAGGTCAAAGTGGTGGGGATGGACGTGGTATTTGTTGAGCCGGAGAGTCAGTCCAGCTTGAAAGTCATGGAGCGTCTGTCACGCGATGGCTCTGCGCAAAGCAAGGAAATAAGTGCCTTGCTGCGTAAGTTGCAACCTTTGTTGGATGGAGACAAAGCGTTTGCCAGCAAGATCAAGGGGAGAAATGTAGTCCTCGGATATTATTTCAAACTAGATACCGATACTGAGGAATCGATGCAGGCTGGCAAGCTACCGTTAGCGGCATGCGATCTTGCGCAAGCTAAGGAACAAGGCATCAGACTTAAAGTTGCATCGGGCTATGGTGCAAATCTTCCGCTGCTTCAGGATGCAGCAGCAGGGGGTGGGCACATGGTACCCAATGTCGATGCCGATGGCATTATCCGTTCAATTCCCATGTTGATGGAGTATCAGGGTAAGTGTTATGAATCGCTATCCATGGCAGTTTTACGACGCGTGACACAGTCACCCCAGGTAATTGTTGAGCGAGACAGTGACCGTTGGAGTCGTCAAACCCTGAGAGTTGGAGAGATACAAATACCTGTGATGGCGGATGCGACAGCATGGATACCCTATCGGGGACCGCAGGGCAGCTTCCGCTATATATCGGCAGTGGATGTGTTGAACAAGCGAATTGACCTAACGCAACTTGAGGGGGTAATTGCCTTGCTGGGAACAAGCGCGGCGGGATTGCTTGATCTCAAGGCAACCCCAGTGGGCAGTGTTTATGCCGGTGTTGAGGCGCATGCAAATATGATCGCAGGAATGCTGGAGGGTGATGTAAAAAAACCACCTACCGCAATTGCCGGTATGGAAACCTGGATGTTGCTGATACTGGGTTTAGTGTTGGCTGTTCTGCTGGGTCGCGCAGCACCGATGCAAGTGTTGTGGATAGCGCCGGGAGCTATCGTTCTGGTCATCATAGGGAATTTGATGTTATGGATAGGCGCAGCTTTAGTGCTAGCTCTGGCAGCGCCATTGTTACTCATAGTCAGCTTGTTCGTGCTGAATATGTCTTATGGTTTTATTGAAGAAGAGCGCAACAAGCGTAAGCTCAAAGAAAATTTTGGGCAGTATGTTTCAAAGGAAGTGATTGAGGAAATGGAATCGAATCCACAGGCCATGGAGTCGATGGAAGGTACCAGCCGCAACATGACCGTGCTATTTTCCGATATTCGGAATTTCACCAGTATTGCAGAAGGCATGGAGCCCAAGCAGCTGATGCGCATGATGAATGAATACCTGACCCCGATGACCAGTTTGATTATCGACAAGGATAAATCTCAAGGCACCATCGACAAATACATAGGCGATGCGATCATGGCTTTCTGGGGTGCGCCGCTGCTCGATGCAGAGCACGCCAGGCACGGAGTGATGGCGGCACTGGAAATGCAAAAGCTTGCGGCTGAATTGAGTGTTAAATTTAAAGCCCAGGGTTGGGCGGAAATTCGTATCGGCGTTGGTCTCAATACCGGCACCATGGCGGTGGGAAATATGGGATCAAGCTTTCGCCGCGCCTATACTGTGCTGGGTGACCCGGTCAATCTGGCGGCACGGCTTGAAGGGCTGACCAAGGAATATGGTGTGGGTATTCTGGTGAGCGAAACAACCAAGGAAAGCGCAGCGGATATTGTGTATCGCGAGCTTGACCGGGTGAGGGTCAAGGGTAAAGGGCTGGCGGTCAGTATTTATGAGCCGGTGGGCATCCCTGCCGAGGTGAGCGAGGAGCAAATAAAACTCATCAAGCAGTTTGAACTAGCGTTGTTACTGTATCGCACCCAACAGTGGGATGAAGCCGAAGCCATCTTAAAAAACATGCCGGAAAAAGATAAGGTGCTGGTCAGTCTGTATATGCACCGCATTGCCGAGTTGCGCGCGCATCCTCCCGGCAAGGAATGGGATGGTGTCACTTCATTTACCACGAAGTAGCGTACTATTAGATTGACTTCGGTTTTCTGCGGGTGCGATACTGAAGCTTGTGTTTTTGAATTCCTAACCTGTGGACTCATATAAAACCCCAACATCCCATGTACAACGTACTTGAGTTTCTGCCTGCCCCGCCTGATGCGAGCCTCATTTACCAAGGCTCCTACAGCCCAATATGGGTCATCATCTCCGTACTTCTCGCCATATTCGCATCCTATGCGGCACTAAGTGCCTCTAACCGGATCAAGGATCTGCATAACAGCACATCCAGGCTGACTTGGGCATTGATCAGTACGTTCACGCTGGGCGTCGGCATCTGGTCTATGCATTTCATCGGTATGCTGGCATTAAACCTGCCCTGCGTGATCGAATACGACACCTTCACCACGCTGATTTCTATCGTTCCAGCCATCCTCGCCGGCGGCGCAGCGTTGGGTCTTGCTTGGCATGGGGAAACACGTTTATCAATAGGTGTACGCAGCGTCCTGCTCGGCGCAGGCATCGGCACCATGCACTACACGGGGATGGCCGCCATGCGACTGGATGGCTTCGTGCGTTACGACCCATCCTTATTCGCATTATCTATCTTCGTGGCCATCGCACTTGCCTATCTCGCATTGCGTGTTAAAGACAGCTTGAATAAGCCGCATGATGTACTGGCTGCTGTCATCCTGGGCGCTGCGGTATCGGGTATGCATTACACCGCCATGGCCGCTGCTTACTTCGTGCGGGGTGACGGCGCCGCATTACCTTCCTCCATCTTCACTACCAACACTCTCGCCATCGCAGTCGCCCTGACTACTGCCTTTCTGGCGCTGGGCGCATTGGCCCTCGCCGCCATTTCACGCAACCGCGAGATCACGGACCAGCTTCGCGACAGCGAACAGCGCTGGAAATTCGCCCTAGAGGGGGCAGGAGACGGCATGTGGGACTGGAACCCTAAAACCGACAAAGCCGTGTACTCCCTACGCTGGAAAGAAATGCTGGGCTACGCCGAGAATGAATTTCAGGATACCGGAGCGGCATGGGTAGAACATCTCCATCCCGATGACAAGGATCGCGTGCTAACCATTTTCCAGGAATATTTCGCGAGTGACCGACCACTCCATTCCTTTGAGCTTCGCATGCGCTGCAAGGATGGCTCCTGGAAATGGATAATGTGCCGGGGAAAGTTGATCGGTCGTGATGCTGCCGGAAATCCATTGCGGATGATCGGTACGCACACCGACATCACCGAGCGCAAACAAGCCGAGGAACAACTCCGCATCGCCGCCACCGCTTTCGACTCCCAAGAAGGAATGATAGTCACCGACGCCGACAGCGTGATTCTGCGCGTCAATCAGGCTTTCACAGCAATCACTGGCTATACTAGCAAGGAGGCCGTGTCCCAGAAAGCTGGGTTCTACAAGTCTGGCCGCCATAGCAGGGACTTTTATCGCGAGATGTGGGAAATAATCAAGCGCACCGGTGCATGGCGGGGAGAAGTCTGGGACCGGCGCAAAAACGGCGAAGAGTTTCCGCTATGGCTCACCATTTCGGCGGTGAAGGATAACAGTGGTGCGGTTACCCATTACGTCGGCACGCATTCCGATATTACGCAACGCAAACGCGCGGAAGAAAAGATCAACGAATTGGCTTTCTTTGACCAACTCACTGGCCTACCCAACCGCACACTTCTGCTGGACCGTCTGCGACAGATCATGACCGCCAGCACCCGTGACGGCAGCTATGCCGCACTGCTGTTCATTGATCTCGATAACTTCAAAACGCTCAACGACACGCTCGGCCATGACATGGGCGATCTATTGCTGAAGCAGGCCGCACAGCGCCTGACGACCTGTGTGCGCGAGGGCGACACCGTAGCCCGGCTGGGCGGTGACGAATTTGTGCTGGCACTGGGCGGATTGGGCCTGAACCAGAGCGAAGCCGCCGTAGGTGCCGAAATCGTCGCGAAAAAGGTTCTCGCCGCACTCAAGCAGGCTTATTCGCTCGGCGATGCAAGCCACCGCTGCACGGCGAGTGTCGGTGCGACCTTGTTCAAAGGTAATCTCTCTAGTATCGATGACCTGATGAAACAGGCCGACCTCGCCATGTACAAAGCTAAGGACGCGGGGCGCAACGCATTACGTTTCTTCGATTTGGAGATGGAAATCGCCGTGAAGAATCGCGCTGCCTTGGAAAAGGATCTTCGCCTAGCCATTCAGGAGAAGCAATTCCTGCTCTACTACCAAGCGCAGGTCGATGGCGAAGGCCGCCTGACGGGAACCGAGGTCTTGCTACGCTGGCAGCATCCCCAGCGCGGCATGGTGTCACCTGCCGAGTTCATTCCCCTGGCAGAAGAAACCATGCTGATATTGCCGCTGGGCCTGTGGGTGCTAACAACCGCCTGCACACAGCTGGCCATTTGGGCTGCCCGTCCAGAGATGGCGCATCTCACCGTTGCAGTGAATGTCAGCGTCCACCAGTTCAACCAGGACGATTTCGTGAGTCAAGTGCTGGCGGTGCTAAAGCGTACCGGCGCCAACCCGCAGCGACTGAAGTTGGAACTGACCGAAAGCCTGCTGGTAGGGGACGTTCAAAATATTATCGAAAAAATGAAGGCATTGAAAGCCAAGGGAGTAAGTTTCTCGCTGGATGATTTCGGCACCGGTTATTCCTCGCTGTCTTACCTGAAACGGTTGCCGCTGGAACAATTGAAGATTGACCAGTCTTTTGTGCGCGACGTGCTCATAGACTCAAACGATGCCGCGATTGTCAGGACCATCGTGGCACTAGCACAGAGCCTCGGCTTGGGCGTGATTGCGGAGGGCGTGGAAACTGCGGCACAACGCGATTTTCTGGCTAGTGCAGGCTGCCATGACTACCAGGGCTACTTCTTCAGTCGGCCTCTGCCACTGGAAGATTTTGTAGCGTTTGCACGTAAGGTTTGATCCCAGCCCACTGACTCTTAAGTTCGTCGAAGTTGTTACCGCATCTGCACGATCACGATCCAACTGGACGATGTGGCTATCTGATTTGCTATAATGACCAACTGCGAATGTTTTGTCGATCTGCCCCATCCCAGCAGTCCTGCTGTGCTTATACGTGCATAATTACGTAACATGTTGATTGTATTGAATATTTTCTGTTAACGTTTTGATTTTAAGGTAATTATTATGAAGTTGCTTATCAAGCTTTTTTTTAAATTGATCCGTATTTTGCTGCACCCAGTCATGTTGCTATGGGAGCTAGTAACCACTCCACGGGGGATGGTTCGAGATGTAGCTGTGCAGCAAGGTGTTGACCAACAAAGCCAAAACCTAGTGCTATATCAGTTTAAGACCTGTCCGTTTTGTATCAAGGTACGGCGTGAAATCAAACGCTTGTCGTTGCCGATAGAATTACTCGATGCGCAAAAAAATCCGCAACACCGCGCGGACTTGTTGCAGGGAGGCGGCAAAATCATGGTGCCTTGCCTACAGATAAAAGATGCGCAAGGCAGTGTGCAGTGGTTGTATGAGTCTGCGAAAATCAATCAGTATCTGCATCAACGTTTTGCGTCTATTTAGGGGCTAGGAAAATATTGAAATACCATTTGTAGGAGCGGCTGCGTAGCCGCGAAACTGAAAGACATCGCGGCTACGCAGCCGCTCCTACATTTGCTCTGTGTTTGTAGGTGGTATATTTGTAATTTTCCACTCCCTTAGCCAATCGAATGTTTATGTTTGCTGACGCAGTGCAGCACGCCTCCCACGCTTAACATTCACGCCTGACAGTATCAACAATCCAACCACGAAATAACTGCCGGTGATTAACATTGCCAAGCGATGATCGCCCTGTGAAATCCAGCTGACCAACCCGTAGGTGAGTGGCCCTAGTATGGAAGAGAGTTTTACCGCCATTCCCCATAGACCAAAAAACTCTGCGCGACGCGCGGCTGGGCTTAATAATCCCACCAAGGCTCTGCCGGCAGATTGGCTGGCACCCAGACAAAATCCAGCGAGGTTGGCTGCAAGCCAGAACATGGGTGCGCCCTCTGCTGCCCATGCCAATAACACCATGATAATCCAGCCAAGCAGTGTTAACGCGATGGTGGGTATATGGCCGATGCGATCTTGCAGGTGGCCAAACAGAAATGCGCCGATTGCCGCAGTAATGTTGACCACAAATATAAGCATGATGGTTTGTTGCGTGGTGAAGTGCATCGCTTGTTGCGCATAGATGGCGGCAAGGGTGATAACGGCCTGTATTCCTGCCTGGTAAAAAATCGTACAGATCAGGAAGCGCCGCAAATCCCCGAACAGTCTGGCATGGCGTATGGTCTGGCGCAGTCGGGCAAACGATTCCTGTAGCACATTCTTACCCAGTAGATGTGGTTGCGCTACGGCGCGTTCTTTCAGTAGTAAAAAAGTGGGCAGGCTGGATAGTGCAAACAGCACGGCCACGATCAGCATTGTTACCGGTACAAATTCGGCAGCGGTCTGACCCTGATTTTGCGCCCAAGTGACATAAGCCAAGCATGCGCCCAGACTCACCAAGCCACCGATATACCCCAGACTCCAACCCCATCCCGAGACCCGTCCCAGCGCACGACCGCGTGCAAGTTCAGGCAGAAAAGCGGCATTCAGATTTTCGCCGCTGCCATAAAATAAGTTAGAAAAAATAATCAGCAGTACCACCAGCCACAAATTATCCGCACCGGCAAAATATAACAGTGCAGTAAAAATCACACAGCCTGCTGTGGTGAAGGCGAGCAATTTCTTTTTTGCGGCATAGGCATCCGCATAAGCGCCAAGCAACGGTGCGATGAACATGATCAGTGCATAGGAAACCGCCAGCGACAGTGTCCATGCCAAGGTCGCCCACGGCGCATTACCCGCAATCACGGCGACAAAATAGGCGTTGAAAATAGCGGTAATGACAACGGTGGTGTAGCCGGAGTTGGCAAAGTCATACATTGCCCAGGCCCACACTTCAGTCCGGCTTACGTTCGCTGCGAGGGATTTTTGCATGATCTTGTCTGACTCAAGGTTGAGGTGGGGTCATTGTTGTCTATCTGTGCAGATAATGTAAAGGGTGTATTGCTTGAGAATGTATTGCTGTTGGGCTTATTAAATGTGTGGACTAAAAAACGCTGCATGGGTTATTCTTCATGAACTCGTAGCCGATAATCAAGAGTGTAGCTTTGGATGGAAGTAGTCTGTCTGACCGAGGTTTGTAATTCAATATAACATATTGATTATATTTAATATTTTACCAGCAGCGACAATATAAATATGTCACTCGTCTCTCTAAAATTGAAACTTGCTACTTTACCCGTGCCATTGCGTATTGGCATTGGACTCGGCTTGGGTTTTACTGTGACGTTGACGCTGGTGACTCTGGTGATGATCGTGGGCTTTAGCCATATGGCTAAAATTTATGCAGATCTGGAACACATCACCCAGATTAACAATGTCAAAATCGAACTAGCCTACACCATGAAGTACGTCCAGCGTGAACGGGCAGTGCATTACTATGCGCTAGCGTTGATCAAGGACGAGTTTGAAAAAGACGAAGAGCAGCAAAAAATTTATCGCAAGGGTGCAGAATTTTTGCGTGCGTGGCACAAGTTCCAGTCTATGGAAATGAATGTGCAAGAAAAGGCGATTGCGGAGCGTATCAATAAACTGGCTAGGGAGCGCGGCCGTATTGTTCAGGATGCGACAGCTTATGCTTTATCACACTCTGGTCTGGCCGTTGCTGAATATATGCGCAAGGTGGTCATCCCCGGCCAGCAGGCTGTGGCCGATGAAATAGACAAGTTGTTGTCGCTGCAACAGGAGCAGTCGCGTCAGTCAGTGTTGAACGCTGCCGAATCCTACCGCACGTCACGCATGCTAATGATATGGCTAAGCGTCGTTACGGCAATCATCTCGATACTGGTGGCCGTGATTGTGCTGAGGCAGGTCATGCGTCAATCACGCGAGCTTGAACAGAAGGCATTGTTTGACGACTTGACCGGGCTGCCAAATAGAGCCATGTTTTTTGACCGCATGGGGCAAACGGCTCTGATCTGTAAAAATGAGAACAAGCCATTTTCAATTGTCGTTATTGACCTGGATGGTTTTAAAGAAGTAAACGATACGCTGGGACATCATGTTGGTGATCTTCTGCTCAAACATGTTGCAAAAAATATAAGCGCCACGATGCGGCGCACAGACATGATAGCGCGCATGGGAGGAGATGAATTTGTGTTGCTGCTTCCCGCAGTGACGGCTGCAAGTGCCGAGCTTATCGTAAAAAAATTACTTGTTGCACTGTGCCAGCGTGTGGTTCTGGATGAATCCACAGTGGATGTTGCAGCTTCAATGGGTATTGCATCCTACCCAGAACATGATGTCGATACCAGCCGCCTGCTGTTAAAAGCGGACGTGGCAATGTATGCGGCGAAACGCGCGAATGTCGGATACTGGGTATACACACCCGAGATAGAAGCTGTCGCAGCCAAAAATTTGGAGAAGCAAACTGAATTGCGTCACGCGATCGAAAACAAACAATTGCTACTGCATTACCAGCCAAAAATAAGCCATCACACGGGCTGCATCATGGGAGTCGAGGCACTGGTGCGCTGGAATCATCCGAGCCGAGGCCTGATATTTCCGGATGAGTTTATTCCCCTGGCCGAGTCCTGTGGGCTGATACACCCGCTGACAATTTGGGTGTTGCAAGCAGCGCTACAGCAGGCCGTAAAATGGCATGGGGTAGGTCATGAATTTACTGTTTCAATAAACCTGTCCACACATAATTTACTGGATTGTGTTCTGCCGGAACGCGTGGCTAGTTTGCTGCTGAACTTCAAAGTCAAACCGGAATGGCTGGTATTTGAGATCACCGAAAGCGCGGTGATGGTCGATCCAGCGCGAGCACTGGAAACGCTTACCGAACTTGACAAGATGGGCATTCAGATTTCGCTGGATGATTTTGGTACGGGTTATTCATCTCTTACCTATTTGAAAAAATTACCTATAAGCGAAATTAAAATCGACAAATCCTTTATCAAGGATATGGAACTGGATGCCAGCGATACCGTCATCGTCAGATCCACCATTGCACTCGGACACAACCTGGGGATGAAAGTCGTTGCGGAAGGTGTGGAAAATATTGAACTCTGGAATCTACTTACTGCATTGGGTTGCGATGCATCGCAGGGTTATTACATGAGCCGCCCAATAAGTGCAGAAGCACTCAATGATTGGCTGCTTACATCATCTTGGGCAAAGGAGAAAATCAAACTGCCCGACCATTATGTGGGCGATGAACGCCGCAAAAACGAGAGAGATTCCAGCAGCGATTGAGTAAATTCCTCCTTACATTTATCACATTCACCCCATGAAATTTCAGACATTGAATAAATACATTGCTGTATTTTTCGCAGGCCTGCTAGCCGTCGCAGGCTTCGCGCCCTTCTCCCTATACCCGTTGACGATACTTGCACTCGCAATTTTGTTCGTGCAGTGGCAACACACCAAATGCAAATGGATGGCAGCAAGGTTGGGCTTCGCTTTTGGTTTTGGATTGTTCAGCGCAGGCATGGGCTGGATCTATATTGCAATGCATGATTATGGCGGCATGCCCATGTTGCTGGCCGCATTCGCCACGGCAGTCTTTGCAGCTTTTTATGCACTGTTTCCAGCAGTCGTGGGTTATATGCAAGCAAAATTACGCTCACGTTTTGGCGGCAAACAAGCTGTGCCAGCTTCCATAGTATTAGTATTGTTAATCCCCGCGCTGTGGGTACTTTTGGAATGGTTGCGCGGATTATTGTTCACAGGCTTGCCGTGGTTGGTAATGGGCTATGCGCAGGCCGCAGGCAGCCCGCTATCAGGCTATGCTCCATTGATTGGTGTGTATGGCGTGTCGATAACAGTAGCAGTAAGTGCCGGGCTGTTGGCCTACCTGTGGCAGGCGCGATGGAGCACGCAGGGAAAAATAGCGTTGGGCATCTTGTTGGCAATTTGGTTGCTTGGCGCAGCACTGCGAGCGGTGGAGTGGACACAAACTGAAGGTGAGCCGTTCAAAGTTAGCCTACTGCAAGGCAATATTGCACAGGGTGTTAAATTTGAAGAAAGTAATCTACTTAAGACACTGGCAACCTATCTTCGTCTGGCGCAAAACAGCGATGCGCGCCTGATCGTGATGCCAGAAACTGCATTGCCCATGTTGAGCGCAGATCTGCCTGAAATTTATGTAGAGATGCTGCGCAAACATGCGCGCAACAATGACGGTGACATTCTGCTCGGCCTGTTTGAACGTGAACGTGGCCTGTATTACAACAGCGTCATTTCGCTGGGCAGCTTCGATAGCCAAAGTTACCGCAAAAATCATCTGGTGCCGTTCGGCGAATTCATACCCTTGCGTCCGGTGTTGGGCTGGCTCATCAATGAGGTGTTAGATATTCCCATGGGAGACCAGGCACGAGGCGGCGATCGCCAGCAAGTCATGCACGTGGCAGGTCAAAAAATTGCAGTGAATATTTGTTATGAAGATGCCTTCGGCGAAGAAATCATTCGCTATCTACCAGAAGCAACCCTGCTTGTGAATGTCACCAACGATGCTTGGTACGGAAAATCGCATGCCGCCATGCAGCACAACCAGATGGCCCAAATGCGCGCTTTGGAAACAGGTCGCATGATGTTGCGTGCCACCAATACCGGGGTCACGTCTATTATCGGGGCAGATGGACGCATCCAGCAGATGTTGCCGCAGCATCAAGAGGGTGTGCTAACCGGTATGGTGCAGGGCTACAGCGGCAGCACACCCTATGTACGTTGGGGCAATGCAGCGATGCTGCTCCTTGTTGTGCTGATGTTGTTTGTCGCATGGCGAATCAACACCAGTCATATCAAAGCAGCTTCGAAGTGAAACAGAGCATTGTTAATTTATTAAATATAATCATATACTTATAATTATGTGGACATGTTATTTGCTGCGCTGCGCCGACAACACCCTCTATTGTGGCATCACCAACGATCTCGACAAACGTCTGGCTGCGCACAATGCGGGTGAAGGTGCCAAATACACGCGTGGCCGAACCCCGCTAAAGTTGGTGTATGCCGAACCCTGTGCCAACAAATCTGATGCATTGAAGCGAGAGATGAAGGTCAAGCGTTTATCAAGAAGCAAAAAATTGATGTTGCTGTAGAATTAATTTGTCAGATCAATCTATATGTCGGATTGCAGAAGATTGGCTCTCAACGACCATAGGAGCAGTTATGAAATGCCACGCACTGATTTTTTCACTCTTGATTGCTTTTATGCGTTCCGCCGGGGCGGAGGCACCGAAATTTATTGATACGCAGGCTCAGTTTGATCCAGCAGGTTCTGCTTTCGAGGCCTCTCTGGAGATTATGCTGAAAGAAATGGATAGGGTCGGCATAAGTAAAACCTTCATCGTCCCGCCGCCTTTTGGTCAGAGTAGAAATACCTATGATGCTGAAGAACTCGCCAAAGTTATTGGAGATAAGAAAGATCGATTCGCCTTCTTGGCGGGTGGTGGGTCTCTAAACCGAACCATTCTTGAAACTTCGGCGGGCAAAGTAACCACAGAAATAAAAGCAAAATTTCGTGCGCGCTGTGAAGAAATTCTTGCTTTAGGCGCGCTAGGCTTTGGCGAAGTCACGGCGGAGCATTTGAGCCTGCCAAATATGAAGGTAGGTGGTAGCAATCACGCCAACAGTTCAGTGGAGGCAGACCATCCCCTTCTCCTCCTGCTGGCGGATATCGCTGCGGAAAAAGATGTGCCGATTGATATTCATTTCGACATATTTCCCGTGACCATGCCAACCCCTGAACGGTTAGCCTCGGGCAACCCTTCCGTATTAAAAGAAAATCAACCCGCTTTCGAACGCCTGCTGAGCCATAATCGCAAAGCCCGTTTCAATTGGGCGCACCTCGGATCGGATCCGGGCCAACAGCGTACGCTTGATCTCATGCGTGACCTGCTAACCCGACACCCCAATCTCTATTCCGCATTTCGGATCACGGTTAATGGCCCAGTTCATACGGTACCTCTGGATCAACAAGGAATACTGAAACCGGAGTGGCGCAAGCTGATCGAGGATTTTCCGGATCGCTTTACCATGCACAGCGATATTTTCTACATTTCTACTTGGCCGCCCAGGCGCGGCCCAAAACAATCACATGAATCCGCTAAACGACTGCTTGAGCAATTGCCAGCAGATATTGCGCGTAAGCTTGCATATGAAAACGCGCAACGAATCTACAAGCTGAAGGATTGAGAGCTTAGCTGTGCGCCGCTCCCTTTGAACGCTACCAAAGCGCTGGCATTGTTGCGGGGTGGTGTATTAGCGATGAGGTTGGTTTTCTACAGTTCGTTATATTTTTTCGCGCTCCCCTTGGCTTTTACCACAGGGTACTTTAACTTATTTTTTGCCAATTTGTCTGTCATGATCTGCGCTACATCAAGGCCGTATTTGTCTGCCAGCATAAATGCATAGGCAAACACATCCGCCAACTCTTCTTTTACTTTGTCTGTATTGGCAGCGTCAGCCGATTTCCACAGGAATAATTCCAGCAGTTCCCCAGCTTCGATGCTCAATGCGATAGCCAGGTCTTTGGGGTTGTGAAACTGCGCCCAGTCGCGTTCATCGCGGAATTTTCTGAGCTCTTCGCTAATTTTTTGGATTTCAGTCATGTACGATTGTCTATTTCTTCGATAAATTGATGATACCTGATAATTTTGAACAGGATATTACCTGAACCCATGCTAGTTTCACTTTGCGAATGAAATTAGAATAAAATGCCGTCTTTCGCACTAATACGGTCTTTGCAATGCTCACTTTCCAGCAAATTATTCTTACCCTACAGCAGTTTTGGGATAAACAGGGATGCGCCTTGCTGCAACCTTACGACATTGAAATGGGTGCGGGCACTTTTCATCCTGCGACTTTTTTGCGCGCAATCGGCCCTGAGCCTTGGCGTGCGGCCTATGTGCAGCCTTCGCGCCGCCCCAAGGACGGGCGTTATGGCGAGAATCCCAACCGCTTGCAGCATTATTATCAGTATCAGGTGGTACTGAAACCTTCACCGGATAATATTCAAGAGCTTTACCTCGATAGTTTGCGCGAGCTGGGTCTGAATTTGAATGAGCATGACATTCGCTTTGTCGAGGATGATTGGGAGTCACCTACCTTGGGTGCGTGGGGGCTGGGCTGGGAGGTGTGGCTGGATGGCATGGAGGTGACGCAGTTTACTTATTTCCAGGAAGTCGGTTCGCTGGTGTGCAAGCCGGTGCTGGGAGAAATCACCTATGGTCTGGAGCGTCTAGCCATGTATTTGCAGGGCGTGGACAGCGTGTACGATCTGGTATGGGCGAAGAATGGCGACAATGTGGTGACTTACGGCGACGTGTTTCACCAGAATGAAGTGGAGCAATCCAAATACAATTTTGAACACGCCAATGTGGAAATGTTTTTTGCGCACTTCAACGAATACGAGGCCGAAGCTAAGCGCCTGATTGCTGTTGGGCTGGTATTGCCCGGGTTTGAAATGGTGATGAAGTGCTCGCACAGTTTCAATATGCTGGATGCCCGCGGTGCGATTTCGGTGACTGAGCGTGCTGGCTATATTGGCCGTGTGCGTGCCTTGTCGCGCGAAGTGGCACAAGCCTATTACGATTCCCGAGAACAGCTGGGCTTCCCGATGTGCAAGACTAAAGCGGGAGTGACAGTATGAGTGCCGATGTACAAAAGAAAATATTGCTGATTGAATTGCTGACCGAAGAGCTCCCGCCAAAAGCGTTAGAACGTTTGTCGATCAGCTTTGCGGAGGATGTATTTGCCGCGTTGCTTGCACAGCAATTGGCAGGTGAAGACAGTGTGTGCACCCCTTTTGCGACACCGCGCCGCTTGGCGATGACGGTAAGCAACGTGCTGGCACAACAGCCGGATCGCAAAATAGAGCGCAAAGGTCCAGCCGTTGCAGCAGCAAAAGATGCCGATGGTAAACCCAGCAAGGCGCTGGAAGGTTTCATGCGCTCGGCTGGTGTGGTATATGAGCAGCTCACGCTGGTGCATGACGGCAAGAATGAATATTACGCGGCGAGCATCGAACAAAAGGGCAAGTCTCTGGATGAATATGTAGCCGAGATGGTGATGCAGGCACTGAAGAAGTTGCCAATTGCTAAGCTGATGCGCTGGGGTGATAACGAGCATCAATTTGTGCGTCCGGTGAAGTCGCTGGTGCTGATGCATGGCGATCGCATCATCAAAGGTGAGGTGATGGGTTGTGCCAGCAGTAATGTCACGCGTGGCCATCGTTTCTTGTCTACGGCTACTATTGCGCTGAAGACTGCGGGCGAATATGAAAATTCATTGAGCATCGTAGGCTCAGTTGTCGCCAGTTATCGGGTGCGACGTAAAATGATTGCTGCGCAGCTTGAACATGCGGCCATTGAGATGGGCGCTGTATGGATAGGTCACGGCAGTCAGACTATGGAGGAATTGCTTACGCTATCGAGTATTGAACGCTGCACTTCAAGCACGCTGCTGGATGAAGTGACCGGGCTGGTTGAGTGGCCGGTTGTGTACGTGGGCGAATTCGATGCGGAATTTCTTGAGGTGCCGCAAGAATGCCTGGTGCTCACCATGCAGCAGAACCAGAAGTACTTTCCCTTGCTGGATAAAAGCGGCAAGTTGCTCAATAAATTCCTGATTGTCTCCAACATGAAGGTAAAAAACAGCCAGCATATTATTGGCGGCAACCAGCGGGTGGTGCGTTCGCGGCTTTCCGATGCGCGTTTTTTCTTTGACCAGGATCGCAAACAGAAACTTGAATTTCGCGTGAATAAACTAGGCAATGTGGTGTATCACAATAAGCTGGGTTCGCAGTTGCAGCGCGTAGAGCGCATCATCACCTTGTCCGGCATGATTGCAATTGCGCTTGATGCAGACAAGGCCGATGCTGAATTGGCTGCGCGTTTAAGCAAGGCAGATTTGCTCACCGATATGGTGGGTGAATTCCCCGAGTTGCAAGGTGTAATGGGTCGTTATTACGCGCTGCATGATGGCGAAAAAGTCGAAGTGGCAGATGCGATAGCGGGTCATTATCATCCGCGTTTTGCAGGTGATAGCTTGCCGCAAGGTCCGCTGGCCTGTGCGGTAGCGCTGGCAGACAAGTTGGAAACACTGGTGGGAATTTACGGTATCGGGCAGGTGCCAACCGGCGATAAAGATCCTTTTGGCTTGCGTCGTCACGCACTCGGTGTGGTGCGCATACTGATTGAAACGCCACTCGAATTGACGCTGCCTGCGTTGCTCAAGACCGCAGCGGACAACTTTCCCGCAGGGTTGCTGAGTGCTACCGTGGCGATAGATCTTGAAGGTTTTGTGATGGACAGGCTGCGCGGCTACCTGCGCGAGCGTGGTTATGAAGCGACGCATATTGAAGCGGTAATTGCTATGCTGGATGGCAAGCTGCATCAGGTGATTAAACGTCTGGATGGCGTGCGTTCTTTTGCGGCACTGGAAGCATCCAAAGACCTCGCGGCAGCCAACAAACGCGTGCAGAATATCATGCGTAAAAATCTGGAAGAATTGGGCGCAGATAGCGCGACAGCCAAAGTCAACCTGCTGTTGCTGGTAGAAAAACAGGAGGTGGATCTATATCAGGCGATACAGGATATCATTCCCTATTCCTTGCACTATATGGAGCGCAGCGAGTATGCGCACAACCTGAAAGCGCTGGTTGCATTGAAGCCCTTTATTGATGATTTTTTCAACCATGTGATGGTGATGGCCGAAAATAAGGCCGTGCGTAAGAATCGCGCAGCACTGCTAAACGAACTGGGACGTTTGATGAACCAGGTGGCGGATATTTCCAAGTTGGCAGCTTGAAAGCAGTTGGTAGTCGTTAGATGTTAGTCGCTAGTTGCTTGGCGCTGCGCGGCTTATGCTTTTGACTGAAAACTAGCGACTAACGACTATCAACTAAGGACTAATTTATCCTATGAAACTCATTATTCTCGACCGTGATGGTGTAATTAATTACGACTCAGACCAGTTCATCAAGAGCCCGGAAGAATGGAAGCCGCTGCCCGGTAGCCTGCAAGCCATTGCTCGCTTAACTCAATCGGGGTATCGCGTAGTGGTGGCAACCAATCAGTCTGGTGTGGGGCGCGGTTTATTTGATATGCCGATGCTCAATGCGATACACGAAAAAATGCACAAGGCCTGTGCCCAGGCTGGTGGTCGCATCGATGCAGTGTTCTTTTGTCCGCATACTGCGGATTCCGACTGCGCTTGTCGCAAGCCCAAGAGTGGCATGATTGCAGAAATCGCGGCACGTTACAGCGTGGATTTGAGCGGCGTATATTCGGTGGGCGATTCCCTGCGTGATCTGGAAGCTTCCGCACGTTTGGCAGCCATGCCCATTCTGGTGTTGACTGGCAAGGGCAAGAAAACCCAGGCTAAAGGTGGGTTGCCTGAGGCTACGCAGGTTTATCCCGATCTGTTTGGTTTCGTCGCAACATTAGTTTAGTTTAAATATTATTCAATATAATCAAATACTTATGATTTTTATTCGTTCGTTTATATTCTTCCTGCTACAGCTTGTAATCACACCGGTGTTTACGTTGATTGCGATACTGAGCTTCCCGTTTCATCCGATTACCCGCTATCGCCTCATTTCGGGTTGGGCGCTTACGATGATGTGGCTGTTGCGTGTTGTGTGTGGTATTAGCATAGAGGTGCGCGGTGCGGAAAATATTCCGGCACGGCCCAGCATTCTGCTATGCAAGCACCAATCGGCATGGGAAACCATCGCGCTACAAAAAGTATTCCCGCCGCAAGTATGGGTGCTTAAACGTGAATTGCTGTGGTTGCCGTTTTTTGGTTGGGGGCTGGCGATGACCAGCCCTATCGCGATTAAACGCAGCAATGGCATGGGTGCGGTAAAACAGTTGTTGAAGCAGGGCAAGCAGCGGCTGGAGATGGGATTTTTTGTGGTGATCTTTCCCGAAGGTACGCGCATTCCCTACGGCAAGCGCGGCAAATATAAAATCGGCGGGGCAATGCTAGGCGCAGCGACAGGTGTACCTGTGGTGCCGATTGCACACAATGCTGGCAAGCTGTGGGGGCGCAACTCTTTTCTGAAGCATCCTGGCGTAATCACCATGAGCATAGGCCGTGCGATAGCTCCTGCCGGACTTAAGGCGGATGAAATCAATCAGCGCGCGGAAGCATGGATAGAGGCGGAAGTAACCCGCATCAACTAATGTTTACCAATCTGCAAAAATTAAAGTCGCCCCCCCTTGCCGCCGAGCAGCGCAGCATTCATCTGGTCGACAAACTCATCAGTTATACCCTCAAGCGCAGCGCCAAACGCCGCAGTATCGGGCTGCGAATCAATGACAGCGGACTCACTGTTAGTATGCCCTTGAGAGCTTCAGAAAAATGGCTGCATAGCGTTTTGCAGGAAAAAGCTGGCTGGGTGGTGGACAAACTCGATAACTGGCAAAGCAAAAAATCTCCGGTACAGAAATGGGCAGAGGGTGAGACTATCCTATTTCGCGGCGAGAGCTTTACCTTGCATATCGTTTCCGGTTTGCTTCGCGCAGCACCACAGCTCACTGAGAGGGAGCTTGTCATCCCTGTATACGATACGAGCAATCACGCCGCGATCTATAGAAAAATATTGCAATGGTATAAACGTGAGGCCGAGCGGGTGTTTAATGAGTGCGTAGAGAATTTCGCGCCGCTGATGAATGTCGCTCCCAAAGAAATCAAGCTGACCTCTGCTAAAACACAGTGGGGCAGCTGCACTTCGCAAGGTGTCGTGCGCTTGAACTGGCAACTGGTCACTATGCCTTTGCACCTGATTGACTATGTGGTGGTGCATGAGCTGGCGCACTTGCAGGAGATGAATCACTCTGCGGCGTTTTGGCGGGTAGTGGAGGGGGTTTATCCGGATTATTTGAAGGTGAGGAAGGAATTGCGGGAGTGGAGTCCGGGGATGCCGGAGATTTGATTTTGGTGTTGATCCCTCGCTCATTTATAATCCCCCTTTATCCACTACACTAGGTGCAATCATGCGCATCCAAAATATCATCGCGGTAAGCCTTGTTACTCTGTTAATCATTACGCTCCTAGGCTGCGGTCGCAAAGGTCCATTATTCATGGTGGCACCAGAACCTGCGCCGGTAGTGCAACCACAGCCACAAGCAGTGCCGCCACTAGCCATCCCCGAACAAAGCCAGCCTGTGCCCAGCCCAACCTTGCAGAATCAAGCAGAACCTAAAAAATAATCATGAGCCAATATTTTAATTACCAGCAGAACCAACTCTATGTTGAGAACGTAGCACTGGCCGATATCGCCAAGCAATTTGGCACACCTTGTTATGTGTATTCGCAGACGGCACTGAGCAATGCCTATAAACAGTATGCAGAGGCATTCAAAGAGCGCGAGCATTTGATCTGCTTTGCGGTGAAGTCCAATCCCAATCTGTCGATTCTGAGTTTGTTCGCCAAGCTGGGGGCAGGTTTCGATATTGTTTCCGGGGGCGAGTTACAGAGGGTGTTGGTGGCTGGCGGCGCTGCAAACAAGGTGGTGTTTTCCGGCGTGGGCAAAAACGAGGCGGAGATGCGCATGGCGTTGGAGGCGGGAATTTTGTGCTTTAACGTGGAGTCTGAGGCGGAGCTGCTGCGTCTGAATGATGTTGCAGTCAGTATGGGTAAAGTTGCGCCTATCAGCTTCAGGGTCAATCCTAATGTGGACGCGAAAACCCATCCCTACATCTCAACCGGATTAAAGCAGAGCAAATTTGGCGTGGCCTATACCGATGCGCTGGCTTTGTATCTCAAGGCCAGTAAGCTGCCGCACCTGCGTATCACCGGAATAGATTGCCATATCGGGTCACAGCTCACCGAAACCAGCCCGTTTGTAGCGGCAGCAGAAAAAGTGCTGTTGCTGGTGGATGAACTGGCACAGGAAGGAATAAAGCTAGAGCATATTGATCTGGGTGGCGGCTTGGGAATTTGTTATAAGGACGAAACGCCGCCATCAATTGCCGAGTATGCGACAGCTTTGTTAAACGCTCTGCGTGGTCGCACTGAAAAACTAATTGTGGAGCCGGGCAGGGTACTCGTTGGTAATGCCGGCGTGTTGCTGACCAAGGTGGAATATCTCAAACCGGGGGAGGAAAAACACTTCGCAATCGTCGATGCCGCGATGAATGATTTGATGCGTCCAGCACTCTACGATGCCTACCATGCAATTCAGCCGATTCAGCGCCGAGGCCAGCCAGCACGTGAGTACGAGGTGGTGGGGCCGGTGTGCGAGAGCGGTGACTTCTTAGGACATGCACGCGAATTGGCTATCGAACCCGGTGATTTTTTGGCGCTAATGTCGGCAGGTGCTTATGGTATGAGCATGAGCTCAAATTATAATACCCGCCCCCGTGCCGCAGAAGTGATGGTGGTTGGAGCGAACATAAAATTGATACGCGAACGGGAAAAAATAGAACAATTATTTGCCGGAGAAAAAAATTATTTGTAACTTTTATTTAATAAACTGCAAATAGTGATTGCGCTATGTTTTTAATCGCGCATAGAATGCGACCATCAGGCAACCTGAACAGTAATGCAGGAGTTTGGTAGTGCAATGTGCACGCAATGTAGTACCTGGGTTAAGTCACATAATTTTTTTAAGGAACGAAAATGGCTACGGCAGATACCAAAGCAAAAAGCATCACCACCAAAAAACCAGCAGCAAAAAAACCGGTCGCTAAGAAAGCTGTAGCTAAAAAGCCAGTGGCTAAAAAAGTAGTGGCTAAAAAAGTAGTGGCTAAAAAAGTAGTGGCCAAGAAGCCTGTCGCTAAGAAAGCCGTAGCTAAAAAGCCAGTTGCTAAAAAAGCAGTGGTCAAGAAGCCGGTCGCTAAGAAAGCCGTAGCTAAAAAGCCAGTTGCTAAAAAAGCAGTGGCCAAGAAGCCGGTTGCTAAAAAGGCCGTAGCTAAAAAGCCAGTTGCTAAAAAAGTAGTGGTCAAGAAGCCGGTCGCTAAGAAAGCCGTAGCTAAAAAGCCTGTTGCTAAAAAAGCAGTAGCTCCTAGAGGCATTCTCGGCGCTTAAGCTGTTTGAATTGTGGCGTGCAGATTTGCGCGGTATAGTGCATTTATTTCAACCTTAGTTTAAATAAATCTGCGCCTGTAATTTCGAAAGCTCCACCACGTCGCTTGCCGGCGCGGTGGGGCTTTTTTATTCCTAGTGCATCAGGAAGATGGTCGCCAAGCCGAGGAAAATAAAGAATCCGCCGCTATCGGTGATGGCGGTTAACAAGACACTGGCGCCGATGGCAGGGTCGCGTCCCATGCGTTGCATGGTGAGAGGAATAAGCACACCGGCCAGCGCACCGAGCAATAAATTGAGCAGCATGGCGGCGGTCATGATGACGCCGATCAACATATTCTGATAAAGCATATAGGCGAACAATCCGGCCACGCCCCCCCACACCACACCATTCAATGCGGCTATTGCCAGCTCTTTGGCTATCAGTCGCCACGCATTCGCAGGGTTGGTTTGTCCCAATGCTAGCGCACGTACGATGATGGTGGTGGTCTGGTTGGCCGAGTTGCCAGCGATTCCTGCCACGATGGGCATGAGTGTGGCGAGGGCAACAAATATTACGATGGTGTCCTCGAAGGCGCCTATCACCCGAGAGGCAAAAAATGCCGTGCACAGGTTTAGCGCTAGCCACATCCAGCGGTTTTTTGCACTCTTCCACACAGACGCGAAAATATCTTCCTCTTCGCGCAAACCGGCAAGGTTCAGCACTTCGCTTTCAGACTCGGCACGTATATAGTCCATCACTGCGTTAACCGTCACTCGGCCTAGCAGCTTGCCATCCGCATCCACTACCGGTGCAGAAACCAGATCGTAGCGTTCGAAAGCCTGTGCTGCCTGGTCGGCCCGGTCTTCTGGATTTAGGGTGATGGTTCCGACTATCATCAGATTGGCGACTTCCAGCTCGGGTTCGTTCACTAGCAGGCGATTAAGTGGCAGTACGCCTATGAAGCGATCGTCCCTATCTACGATAAACAACTGGTCGGTGTGATTGGGCAGTTCGTCAAAGCGGCGCAGGTAGCGCGACACCACTTCCAGCGTGACATCCTCGCGGATGGTGACCATGTCAAAATCCATCAATGCGCCTACTGCGTCCTCAGGGTAGGAAATCGCGGAACGCAGCTGTTCGCGCTCTTCGATGGACAACGACTTGAACACCTCATGCATAACCGCATTGGGCAAGTCGGGTGCCAGGTCGGCAATTTCGTCGGTATCGAGCTGTTCGGTGGCCTCCACCAACTCTTCACTGCTCATGGTGGCGATCAGCGATTCGCGTACCGCATCGGAGACTTCTATCAGAATTTCACCGTCGCGTTCGGCCTTAACTAGATCCCAAACCAGTAAGCGCTGGTCTATCGGCAGCGCTTCGAGAATATAGGCGACATCGGCGGGGTGCAGAGTGCTTAGTTTTTCGCACAGCTCTGACAGATGCCACTTGTGCAGCAGCGTGTCCACCGGGTCATAATACTCGGGGTGCGGCATTTCTTGATGATGGGCAACGGATGAGACCAGCGCCTGTTTTTGCAACAAATGCTGCACTTGATGCAGATGATCCTGCAAGTTTTCGGTGTAGTGGGGTTCGCGTATTTCAGTCATGTCGCGTGGCTGTTGTTCTTAATTATGCGATTATGCGGGGGGGCATGTTGGGGCACTTTTCTCTGGTGCAATCACCATATATATAAAGTGAGTGGTCATGAATGGTGAAATGGTGCTCGGCGGCGATTTTTTTCTGGCGGGTTTCGATGGCAGCGTCAAAAAACTCCTCCAAATGGCCGCATTGCATGCAGACAATATGGTCATGGTGTTCGCCATGGTTGAGTTCAAAAACAGATTTTCCGCCTTCAAAATTATGACGCATCAGTATTCCTGACAGCTCGAATTGGGTTAATACACGGTAAACCGTGGCCAGGCTCACATCTTCGCCGCTGGAAAGCAGCATCTTGAATACATCTTCTGCACTTAAATGATGATTTTCACCATTTTCAAAAAGACTTAAAACTTTAAGTCTAGGCAAGGTAATTTTTAGACCGGCTTGATGGAGATCTTTAGATGGTTGCATGGTAGTGTTTTTTAATAAATTCTGTGATCGCTTAAGAAGCGCGCTATTCAAACAAGAAATAAAATACAAAAATCAAAGTAACGTCAGTTGCGAATAATACGCAATTGCAGCGCCTTTGGCAAAGGTAAATACCAGAGATGCACGCTTTTACTTGCTTCTATTGCAGGTCTTTGATAGCGTCCGTCTTGTAGGTAAGCTAGACCCCGTTGCCTTGTCGATTTATTCGCCTTACGGGGGAGGGGGATACTTACCATTTACTCATCCTATTTATCGAAGATTTGAAAGGCTATGATGGAACGCACACTGTTACTAGTTGATGATGAAGAGAATATTACCTCTGCCATGCTGCGTCTGCTGCGAGTGGACGGCTATAAAATCCTGTGCGCAAATAGTGGCAGGGCAGGTCTGGAGCTGCTTACTCAGCATGAAGTTGGCGTGATTGTTTCTGATCAGCGTATGCCGGAAATGACAGGCGTGGAATTTTTCATCCAGGTCAAAGCGCTTTATCCCAAAACTATACGCATGATGTTAAGCGGCTATGCCGATCTTGACGCGGTGACCGATGCCATCAATCGCGGCTCGGTATATAAATTCCTTAACAAGCCATGGGACGACGCGAGCTTGAGTGCCAGTGTGCAAGAAGCATTCCGGCGTTATGAACTGGTGCAGGAAGATGAGCGTCTGGCACTGGGAATCCAGATTGCAAAAGAAGAGCTGGCGCGACTTAACCTTGAATTGACGGTGTTGATGGAGAAAAAAAACAGCCAGATCGAGTCTTTGACAGCTGCCGTCACATACGCAATCAAGGGCCAGTAGCCTTGACGATTTTTCACCTCCCCCACTACGCTGTCGCTACGCAGAGGACAAGAACCTGCAAGCAGGTTGCGGAGGTGTATATTTGCCATATCTACGCATCCTGTGTATCGATTGAAAGGCCATGATGGAACGCACACTGTTACTGATAGATGATGAGGAGGCTGTTACTTCTGCCCTGCGGCGTCTGCTGCGAGAGGACGGATATAAAATCCTGTGCGCAAGCAGCGGGCCGGAAGGTCTGGAGTTGATGGCGAAGCATGAAATAGGCGTCATTGTTTCTGATCAGCGTATGCCAGAAATGACAGGCGTGGAATTTTTCAGTCAGGTTAAAGATATGTATCCCAACACCATACGCATGGTGTTAAGCGGCTATGCCGACCTTGACTCGGTGACGGATGCCATCAATCGCGGCTGGATATATAAATTCCTCAACAAGCCATGGGACAACGCGAGCTTGAGGAACAGTTTGCAAGAAGCATTCCGGCGCTATGAGCTGGTGCGGGAAGAAGAGCAGCTGGTGCTGGAAATTATCAATAGGAAGGAAGAGTTGGGACGGCTTAACCTGGAACTGAGCGCATTGGTGGAGCGTAAAAATAGCCAGATTGAACATATCTCGCATTACGACGCATTGACCAATTTACCCAATCGCCTGCTGTTTCAAGATCGTCTGGAGCAGTCGCTAGAACATGCGCAACGCGATAATCGTCTGGTGGCGGTAATGCTGCTCGATATCGATCGCTTCAAACAACTCAATGATTCATTTGGTCACCCGATAGGCGATCAGCTGCTGTATGTGCTTGCGCAAAGGCTAGGGAAAAGCATGCGCGCAGGTGATACGGTTGCGCGCATGGGTGGAGATGAATTCGCTTTCGTGCTGAATAGCATGAAGGTGGCACATGATGCCGGAGCGGTTGCGCAAAAAATTCTCGATTCATTTGCGCACGAGCCCATCATCATAGGCGATAACGAAATTTTCGTGACGGCCAGTATCGGTATCAGTATTTATCCGCAGGATGGAGCGGAATCAATCACCCTGACCAAGAATGCAGATGCTGCACTGTTCCATGCCAAGAGTGAGGGGCGTAATAACTATCAATATTATGAAGCAGAGATGAATGCCATGGCATGGCAGCGCCTGACCCTGGAAACCGAGCTGCGGCGTGCACTGGAGCGCGAGGAATTTGTGCTGTATTACCAGCCCAAGGTGGATCTGCTGAGTGGCAAAATAATCGGCATGGAAGCCTTGCTGCGCTGGAATAATCCACAGCGAGGGCTGGTGCCGCCGGGCGAGTTTATTGCACTGCTGGAAGAAACAGGACTCATAGTGCCCGTGGGCGAATGGGTGCTGCGCGATGCCTGCAAGCAGGGCGTCTTATGGCTGCAAAGCGGGTTGCCAGTAATGCGTATCGCAGTCAACTTATCAGCACTGCAATTCAGGCAGGAAGATTTGTCCGGCATGGTGCAGCGAGTCTGTGATGAAGCTGGCTTGGATCTGGGGCTGGGCATGCTGGAGCTGGAGCTGACAGAAAGCATGATCATGAAAAATGTGGAAGAGGCAACGTTCACCTTGGATAGGTTGCATGCAATGGGAGTCAGCCTGTCCATCGACGATTTTGGCACGGGTCACTCCAGCCTCAGTTACTTGAAGAGATTTCCGATCAGTACGCTCAAAATCGATCAATCCTTTATCGCTGGTCTTGCCGGAAATCCTGAAGATTACGCGATTGTGAGCGCCATTGTGGGCTTGGGACATAGCCTAGGGTTGAAGGTCATTGCCGAGGGCGTGGAGACTTATGCACAGCTCCACTGCTTGCGGGAAATGAAATGCGATGAGATACAGGGGTATTTATTCAGCCGACCCGTGCCGGCTGATGAAATGACACGCTTGCTGCAAAAGGGAACAACTCTAAGTTTGGATGGTATCGCCTGATGAATCCCGACCTACAAGCCGCTGGTGCTACCTGCAACTTTGATCTGCCCAACCAGCCATAGTGTTGCAAGAATTGCAGCGCAGGCAATATATCCCACGATGTTGTAATTCTCCAGCAAGCCCTGTGGATTGATGGTGATAATAAATCCAGCCACCAAAGTGGCGACGGATGCACCTATTGATTGTACTGCCGAATTAATGCCCATAAAGGTGCCGCGCAAATGCGGAATGCTGGCCGAAGTAATGATCGCCATGCCCGGCACAAAACGGCCACTGACAAAAACAAAAAAAGGTGTAGTGATACACAGTACGCCCCACCACGGAATATTCGTGACATGAGTCATCGCCAGAATCGGCAGTATTGCCAGTACGGCAGTAATGCGGAATACGTGAGCCTTGCCATGTTTGTCGGCCAGCTTGCCTATCCACTGCGAAGTGAAAAAGGTAAATGCACCGCCGGAGAGATACAGCAAGGGAAGTAGCGTTTCTGCGAAATTCAAATTGAACGTGCTGTACAGCGTGATGTAAGGGATCACCGTAAAACCGCCCATCATCAACAGAAACATGAAAGCAAAAGCGCGCCAGTGATTGGCGTGTGACAGCACTTGCTTCATCGGCACCAGCGTCCTGTGCAAGCGCCGGTCGCTCATGCGTGTGGGGATGGAAGGAATGGCTTTATACGCCATCCACCAGAACACCATCGCAAGCGTTGCTACCACGATAAACGGCGCACGCCAACCGAGTTCAGTATGGTTGACCAGCAACAGACTGACCGGCACACCCAATACAGTGGCCAGCGAAAATGCAGCGGTAATTTTCCCGCTTGCATGGCCACGACGTTCGTAAGGTAGGCAATCGGCAATATACAAATGCACCAATGCCCCCAGCACACCACCGAATACACCCGACAGCCCGCGTGCTAACAACAGCAAATGATAGGTGGGCGCCACCGCACACAACATCGTGGCAATAATAAACGCGGCAAACATAAGCAGCAGCACGCGACGCCGATCAAAACGGTCGATCACCATCGCCGCAATAATGGAAGAGATTGCCCCCATGAAAGTGTAGGCTGAGATCAGCAGGCCGAATTGCACTGCGCTCAAATCAAAGGTGCGCATCAACATCGGCGCTAACGGCATGATGATCATCACATCCAGAATATGACTGAACTGTATGCCGGACAGAATGCGCAGCAGGCTTTTTTCCTGGGTGGCGTTTAGGTTGATGACTTGGGACATGTGTTTGATTTATAGAGTGATTTTGATAGCTATGACCAATAAAATATTAAATATAATCAATTGGTTACGCAAATATCATTGTTTAAGTCCTACACCCCGCAGGGGGTCTTGTCCTATGACAAGCAGAGCGTAGGAGGCTGCTAGCACGGCAAAAATATATTTAGTTCAAGCTCAAGCTGCTTCAATCGCCATCTCTAGTTCCAGCCAGTTTCCTTCCAGCTCTGCCACCTGCTGTTCCCATTTGCTATGCAGTGCATTTAATTTGTCCACTTCACTACGCGGCAGTTTGTCGTAGGTTGCAGGATCGGCCAGTTTGTTGGTGACTATAGTCAGTTCTGTTTGTGCAGCGGTGAGCGCTAGATTGAGTTTATTCAGCTTAGTCTGCAAAGCTTTCCTGTTTGGTCTGGCGGCGGGCTGTGTTATTTTTTCTGGTGCTGCTGCAACAGTTTCACGCGGGCGGCGACCCTCTATCCAAGTTTTGTAATCTTCCAAATCTCCATCAAACAATTTCGCTTCGCCGTCTACCACCAGCCATAACTCATCGGCCACTGCGCGTATCAGGCTGCGGTCGTGCGACACGATCACCACCGCGCCGGTGTATTCTTCCAATGCGATGGTGAGTGCATCGCGCATGTCGAGATCGAGGTGGTTGGTGGGTTCATCCAGCAGCAGCAAATGCGGTTTTTGCCAGGCCAGCAACGCCAGCGCCAGACGACTTTTTTCGCCGCCGGAGAAGCTGTCTACCGGGCGGTCTTCGCTGTCTCCACCCAGTCCGAAACGTCCGAGATGGCTGCGCAAGTCCACGGATTTTTCTTTGGGTGCGAGTCGTTCCATGTGTTGCAGCGGCGTGGCATTGCTGTCTAGATTTTCAAGTTGATGTTGCGCAAAATAGCCGATGCGAATATCGGGAGTAAGCTCCAATGTGCCTGAAGTGGGCGCTAGCTCGCCCACCAGTAATTTGATCAGTGTGGATTTTCCCGCACCGTTGGGGCCGAGCAGCGCGATGCGGTCACCCGCGCGTAACACCAGATTGATATTTTTAAATAGCGATTTTTCACCATAGCTGAAGCCCATGTTGTCTGCGCGCATCAACAAATCCGGGCTACGTTCGGGTGCTTCAATTTCTAGTGCGAAATGCCCATCGGTGACATGTGCCGGAGCGATGCGCGTAATGCGCTCCAGCGCCTTGATGCGGCTCTGTGCCTGCTTGGCCTTGGAGGCCTTGGCACGGAAGCGGCGCACGAAATCTTCCAGATGCACAATTTTTGCCTGCTGTTTATTAAGTGCTTGATTATGTTGAATTAATTTTTCTGCGCGAGCGCGCTCAAAGGCGTCGTAGTCACCGGTATAAGTGTCTATGGTTTTGTCGTGTACATGGGCGATGCGATTGACGCAGGCATTCAGAAATTCGCGGTCGTGCGACACCATCAACAGGCTGCCGGGGTAGTGCGCGAGATATTGCTCCAGCCAAAGTATTGCTTCCAGATCCAGATGGTTGGTGGGCTCGTCGAGCAGCAGTAAATCGGCACGGTGCATCAGCGCCCGTGCCAGATTTAGCCGCATGCGCCAGCCGCCAGAAAAGCTGCTGACCGGGCGGGCCAAAGTATCGTTGGCAAAGCCCAAGCCATTCAGCAACTGTGCCGCGCGCGCCTTTGCGGTGTAGCCGCTGATCGCTTCATAACGGCTCTGTGCTTCAAACCAGTGCACATCATGATTTTCCTGCGCCAGTGTGTTTTCTAGCTTGCGCAGCTCAACATCGCCGTCGAGCACAAATTCAATCGCATCTTGATCTGAGGTGGCAATTTCCTGCTCGACAAAGGCAATGGTCTTGCCGGACTGTATGGAAACCTCGCCACCATCGGGCTTGATCTCACCGCGTATCAAGCGAAACAGTGTCGATTTACCGCAACCGTTATGCCCAACCAAGCCGATGCGCTGGTCAGCAAAGGCCTGCAAATTGACATTCTGCAACAGCGTGACACCGCCCTGCAGGTAAGACAGATTCTGAATATTTAACATGGTGCAATGATACCAGACAGGGAGTGTTTGCCGGGTTGTGTAGGAGCAGGCCATGCCTGCGATAGCGCAATTGCTACGTTTTATCGCAGGCATGGCCTGCTCCTACAGGGGCTTAAAACTTGCACTCGTCCGATAAGAACTCATTCGCCGGAATGTAATGCGAACCATCGCAAGAAAAAGTCAGCCCCACAATTCCGTTAATGACATTGAGCGAACCCGAGCGCAGGTAGATGACATCATCCGCTTCGCGCAGTTGTTTGAATTTTTCCAGCACGAGTCTTACCTGCTCAGCTCGCACGGTGGCGCGTGCCGGGTAGGGCTGTTTTCTGAATGCCAGACATACCGCTGGGTTGATGATTTCTTCCAGTACATGTACGGTGTAGCTGAACGGATCGTCCATCGACCATAGCGTGGCGCGGGAGCTGGCGTAGTGTATCTGTACATGGAAGATGCCGCGTTCGCACATCAGCTCATTGATGGTGGCGATCACATCGTCGCCGTGCTTATCAAGTTCGCTGATGGCACGCTGTTGCATAAACACACCCTGGCGTATAGAAGGATCGCCTTTGATCTGGCGCCAAGCGGGTGTGGCAGTATTCGGTAACTCACTCAAGGTCAGATCACGCAGATCAAAATCTGCCACAACAAAGCCTGTGACATGATCATCTTTCAATACGGCCAGCACAGCGGTGATAGTGGGACGTTTGGCGAGGCGGCTGATGTAGATATCGGACAGAACAAATCCTCGGCTGGGCATCACATTACTCATGAATGGCCGTTGTGAAAGATCCTTTCCATAGAAGCGCTGATACAGCTTGTCGGCAGCTACGTTGGCGCTGATCTGTCTGCCGGAAGGGTCGAGCGCATACACCAGGCGGCATTGTGGGATGGAGGCCAGGCCTTGTTGCAACACGCGATCCAGTGCTGCCTTGTCTGGCCATACCGCTGCGCATTGCTGCGCCAGATGTTCCATGGGCGCTGTCAGCTTGGCGGACAAGGCTGATTTTTGTTCTGCTATGGAGTTAACGATTAGTGTCATTGTATTTTAGTCATTCGTTTTTTATTTCTGGCAAATTGGACAATAGAAAGTCGAGCGCTGTCCTTGTACGATTTGCTTGATAGCAGTAGCACACACTCGGCACGGTTTGCCCGTGCGGCCATATACGACATAGTTTTGCTGGAAATAACCTGGCTTGCCGTTGCTGTCGACAAAATCGCGTAGGGTGCTGCCACCCTGCGCGATGGATGCGCTTAAAGTTTCGCGTATAGTTTGCACCAGTCTACTGCAACGCGGCAGGCTGATTTTGGAAGCCGCGAGTTGCGGGCGTATGCCGGCATGGAACAGCGATTCACTGGCGTAAATATTGCCGACGCCGACCACCACATGGCTATCCATGATCACCTGCTTGATTGCGGCGCTGCGCCGGCGGGTGGCGCGATAGAGATACTCTGCATCGAAATTATCCAGCAAGGGTTCCGGGCCGAGTGAGGCAAGCAATGGGTGTTTCGCAATATCGCCTTCATGCCACAACACCGCACCAAAACGTCGCGGATCTCGCAGTCGCATCAAGGTGCCGTTGCCCAGCACCAGATCGAAGTGATCGTGTTTTTCCGCAGCTGTTGTCTCGGGCAAAACGCGCAGGCTACCGGACATGCCGAGGTGCAGTATGAGTGTGCCGCTGTCGCATTGCAGCAGCAGATATTTTGCTCGGCGGCGTAATTCAAGGATGGTCTGGCCGCACAGAATTACAGACAAATTCCCAGGAATGGGCCAGCGTAAGCTAGGGTTGCGCACTACGACTTGCGCGATACGCTGTCCGCTTAAATGCGGTGTCAAACCGCGCAGCGTGGTTTCAACTTCTGGGAGTTCAGGCATTTAAGTTTGTACAGAGTGATTTACGCGCCTCATTTCGGCCGCCAGGCTACCACGCCCAGTCTGACGATCAGCTCATCGCGCAGGGTATAAAGTTCGTTTAGCTGCGTCTGCGCTTTTGCTTGGCCTTCGCGTGCGTATAATTCAAGCAACTCGTGCCCTTTGGCATGGACTCGTTCGTGCAAAGCTATCACTAGCGGGAAATAGGGGTGGTCGCGAAAATGCATACGCCCCTCGGTTTCCAGCCAGATGTTGAAGTGACATTCGTGGGTGTTCATCAGCGGAGAAACATCTAGTTTGCCGGCGATGCGGGCTTCGATGTTCTGTATCCAGTCACGGTGCTCGACTTCGGCTTTAACCAGTAAAATTGCCTCACGTGAAACTTGATGATCTTGCCAGGCGGCCCAGCTATCATCTGGACGCCAACTTGCAGCCCATGTAGGTAACTCTGACCCTGGCATGGGTCGTGCTATGCCATAGCCTTGGGCCATTTCGCAACCCAGTGAAAGTAGCAGTTGACCGTGTATTATCGTTTCTACGCCTTCTGCGATCACCTCACGGCGAAAGGCCGCAGCCAGCCCGACCACGCCTTCAACAATGGCGAGGTCATTCGGATTGTCGAACATATCACTCACAAAGCTTTGGTCGATTTTAAGTACGTCCGCTGGTAAGCGTTTCAGGTAGGTGAGTGAAGAGTATCCGGTGCCGAAATCATCCAGTGCGAAACGCACGCCAAGCTCACGGCAGGCATGCATCACTCTGGAGACTTGCGTAATATCTTCCAATGCGCTGGTTTCAAGAATCTCTAGTTCTAGATTGCCGGGTTTAACATCAGGATGGGCGTCGAGTAGCAGGGACAGGCGCGACAAGAAGTCGTCTTGTTGCAGCTGGTGTGCAGTAATATTCACGCTGACCGAGATATTCAATCCTGCGGCCTGCCATTCAGAGAGTTGTATCAATGCGGTGCTTATAACCCACTCGCCAAGCTCCACGCTGATAGGGAAGTTTTCGATGCTGGGCAGAAAGTCGATCGGCATCAGCAGGCCGCGCTCGGCGTGTTGCCAGCGGATCAAGGCCTCTGCGCCGATCACTGCACCCGTTTTCATATTCACTTTTGGTTGGTAATGCAAAACAAATTCGCGCCTATCCAGTGCGAGGCGGATGTGCTCAAGGCTCTCGCGTTGAATTTGCACCGCAATATCGTGATCCACATCGAACAGGTGGTAGCGGTTCTTGCCACTTTGCTTGGCGACATACATTGCCTGGTCGGCATGACGCATCAACTGGTCAGCATCAGCACCGTCCCGAGGGTAAATTGTTACGCCTATGCTGGCGGATACTTGTTGAATTGCATCACCCACTTTCACCGGCTCGGCTGCGGCCTCTAGTAATCGTGAAAGTACGGGCTCACAATCTTGGTGGTGTTCAAGATCGACCAGTACCGCCACAAATTCATCACCGCCTATGCGTGCAAGGGTGTCGCCATCTCGAAGTGCGGTTTTCATGCGCAAGGCAAGGGCAATCAGCAGTTTGTCGCCGATTTCATGACCATACTGGTCATTCACCGACTTGAAGCCATCTAGGTCGAGATATACCACGGCTAGGGATAGTCCACGCCGCTGGGTCTGTAGCATGGCATGTTGTAGGCGGTCGGCCAGCAACACGCGGTTGGGCAGGCCGGTTAATGCATCGTAATGGGCGATGTGTTCAAGCTGTTGCTGCTGTTCTTTCATCGGTGTGATGTCGGTAAACAGGGAGACATAGTTCTGCGTCTTGCCGTTGGCATCGCGCACAGCGCTGATCGTCTCCATTGCGGCATACACCTCGCCATTTTTGCGCCGGTTCCACATTTCGCCGGTCCAGTGACCGTGTTGGGTGATTGCCTGCCACATGGCTGCATAGTAATCCGGCCCATGCTGGCCGGACTGGAGTATGCGGGGGTTTTGTCCCAGCGCTTCTTCTCGGCTGTAGCCGGTGATGTGGGTGAAGGTGTCGTTGATCTCGATGATGGTGCCGCTGGCATCGGTGATCACGATCCCTTCACGGGCGTGGTTAAATACGCTGGCGGCAAGCTGCAAGCGGGCTTCGGCTTGCTTGCGCTCGGTGATATCATGCGCAGTGATCAGCACTACTGACAGCCCGTTCAAGGTGATATGGCTGAGGCTGATGACAGTATTGAGACTGCTGCCGTCGGCCTTGATATGTACCCATTCGCAGCGTTGCGGTTTGCCGCTTGCTGCTGCGTCCATCAGTTGTTCGGCCTTGAGGCGTGAGTTTTTGCCGTCTGGCTGAAGCTCGGGCGAGAAATCGCCAGGGCTGCGCTTGAGCACTGTAGCCTTGTCGATATAGCCAAATATCGCTACTGCAGCCATGTTGCAGTCAATGATGAGCCCATCGGCGATGATCCACATCGGTTCCGGCGAAAATTCGAACAGGGTGATGAAGCGCTGCTGGCTTTGTTTTACTCGCCGGTTCTGCATCAGCAAGGCTGCACCCATGGCTGCGAATACCAGCACCAGTCCCCCTAATAAAGCCGTTATCCAGCCAGCGTATTTCTGCCACAGGTCGCTAAGCGTAAATTCGGGAGCGGTATCGAAGGGTGCCACGCGCAGCTTGCGCAACACATCTTCCACGCCACTGTAGTCTGCTGGGATGGTGAAGCCGCCGATACCGGCGGCACGAGCAGCTACGCTGTCAGACGGCAGCGAGAGCAGGGCAACTGTCAGGCGGCGGGCAAGTTTTGCGTCGACCTGTGGCATCACCGCCACTGGCCATTCGGGATATAGACGGGTGGAGCTGCGAAAGGGAAATTCAGACAGATTCTGCTGGTTGATGATCTTGATTCGTGCGGGGTCGAGCTTGCCCTCGTCGGCCATGGCTTTGAGTACGCCGCTACGAACAAAGCCTGCATCAGCCTTGCCAGATAGTACCGCCTCTACAGCCCGGTCATGCGGCATTCCGGTGATGACTAGTTTTTCCTTTTCGGGTAACGCTACTCCGGCTTCCAGCATTTCAAAAGCCTGCATCTGGTAGCCGCCGAGAGAGCTCGCGTTGACAGCAGCAATGCGTTTACCGGCAAGGTCGGCAAGGGTGTTGATGTTCGATGCATCCGCGCGAGCGAAGATCATTCCACCGAAAGCAGTGAGCTCATGCCCGGCCTCTAGGTTGATCAGGGTGACAAGTGGCGCAGACGGCTTGTTGCGATGCTTGAGCAAGATGTAATGTCCGGGATTGGTGAGTATCACGTCCACTGCATTTTGTGACATTGCTGCGGCAAGTTCGGGGTGGTCGTAGATAGTCAGTTTGACGCGTCGACCGAGTTTTGTTTCAAGATATGCAGCCAGAGGTTGCCATTGTGCTATGGCCTGTGCTTTGGGGCGAAACGCGATTACGCCTAAGCGGATGGCTTCTTCTGCCCAAGCTGGCAGCGTTGATATGGTCAAAAATATAAATATCAGCGTGTTGAACAGCGTCGTTGAGCAACAGCTAGCCTGCGCATGACGTTCCTTTGCAGCAAGATGTGAACTCGTAGTGAGCTTAGCCATAGTCGATTATTTTACACTATGAAGCATTAGGGTTTAATTATATATAAATTTCAGTTTCGCCTGCGCCACCACAATATACCGCCAATAACAACCAGTAGCAGCGGCATCACAATAACAAAACTAATGCTGATCAGGCTGAGCTGGTTTTTGCTCAGGGTGATGGCGCTGTCTAGCGTTGAACGTGGTTGTGTGTTGATTAGATGTTCTTCGTGCGCGAGCCAGTTCACCATACTGATGCCGAGATCGATGTTGCCGCCGTTGCCGGAATAGGCGTTTGCAAGGAAGGAGCCGCTGCCTACAACCACAATGCGCTGTTCTCGTTCGTTCACCGTGCGTTGCAGGGCGATGGCCAGACTGAAGGGGCCGGGGATGTCGCGATTCTTATCAAAGTGCGATTTTTTTGGAATGGTGGTGCGGCTTATCCAGCCGTTACTGGCGGCTTCTATCAGTGTGCTGCGTTGCCACATCGCAAGGTTGCCCTGTGCTTCACTGTCTGCCTGACTGCTGCGATCTTCAAGTCCGCTGCGGTCTTCACGCCCGCTGTCTTCTCGACCAAGAGCGCGGGCGTAAGGGAAGGCGGTAATCAGGTTGAAATTGCGAGTAACCGGGTGCGGCGGATAGCTTGCACCCAACGTCCAGTATTCGGGCGCGTTCATTTTTTGCGCATCGGGGTCAGTTATCGTGCCCGGTGTGAGCAGGATGCCGAGTTTCGCAGCCAGGCGCTCCAATCCATGCAGCGGTTCGGCATCCACTAGCCACAGCAGATTGCCGCCGCTATCTACGTAACGCAATATTTTTGCCACCTCACCCGGCAGCAGCCTGATTTGCGGTTGGGTAATAACCAGTACGCCGCCATTGGCCGGGACATCCTGTGCTAGTGCAAGATTCAGGCTGGAGAGCTGGAAACCATTGTGCTTGAGTTTTTTGCCAAAATCGCCGAGGTCATGGTTGGCGATACCTTCGAGCTTGCGTTCGCCGTGCCCATCCACATACATCAGTCTTTGATCTTTATTGTGCGCAAGTCGCAGAAGTGCGCTGGTGAACGACTGTTCGTTGAGCAGGGTCAGGTGTTCGCTGCGCCCGCCATGCTCCACCACCATCTCGCGGTTGGCGCGTATCTGTGCCTTGCGCATGGCGTCCGCATCTTTCACCGGGTCGACGAAAGTGAGGGAAATGTCCGTTTTGTAACGTTGATAGCGAGCGATAAAATTGCGCACAAGCTGCTCTATATCGCCCAGTTCGGCATCCATGCTGTGTGCATACATGGTGACGACGATCTTGCCTGGCAGTTGTTGCAGCGTATCCACGCTGCTCTGCGACAGACTGTTGCTGTCATTCCGTGTGACATCAAGGTGCAGCGAAAATAAAGCAATGAGCTGGTACAGCGCAATAGCGACACCCAGCAACAGCAGGCTGTAGCCGATGTTCTTGAGCTGTAGGGAATACTGTAAAAGTTGTTTCATAAATTATAAGCGTAGATTAGCCTAAAAAAAGCAGTTCGATCCGCAGATGACGCAGATTAGATTGATTATCAACTAAAGTTACGGAGTTTATTTTAGCGTACACATCGCGCGTAACTTATTGAATCAACTTGATTCCAGGCGCACCCTTGCTCCTTGAGAAATCCAAGGTGTTGCTTTGCTTACCTTGATTTGACGTTGATACAGAAAATAACGGTCACTCTTCTGCCCTTTTCTGCCCCCGGTCCACAGCGTTTTCCAGCCTCCCTGCGTTTGGTCGGATTTGGATAAATTACCCTGGGTCAACAGCAGGGCGCAATTTTTCTCGCCACCCGGTTTGGTCAGGATATTTCCAAAATAATGCAACATAGCTTTCTGTCCGTCACCGATATTACGGCTGGCGATGCAGCCATGCTGCTCCGGCAAGGCTTCTGCCAGCGAGACGACCATACTGCGGTAACTTTTATTAAAGTCCAGCCAAGGTAGCCAGAGTGTCATGGCGAGTATCCATAGTAGCGTCACCCCGGCAGCCCAATTGATGATCGAGCGTCTCATGGAGCGCCCTACGCGCCATACCAAAAGCAGCCAGATCAACGTGACTGCAAGCGCAATCACGAATGACAACAGATCGAAGGTAGGTACAAATTCCGATTGATACTCCCGTAGCCAGCGCGAAATTCGGGAGTTGTTACCCGCTATCAGCAGTCCTGCCCAGCCCCACCATAACAGGATGGCGATAAAACCGAAGGTAATGATGCCGAAGCGATCGAGTGCATTGGAAGCACCCCTGCGCAAGGAGGGAAGTGCCATCGTAGCAAGCAGTACGATAGGCAAAAGTATCGGTAATGCAAATATTTCCTGAATGTTCGGGATAAAGCTTAAAGTGACCAGCATCAGCAGCAGGGTTACCAGTAATAACTGGCCTTCGCGTTCAAGCAGAATTTTTTTGCGCGCTTCCCATACGCCCCACGCTGCAAGTGGCAAGGCTGGCCAGGCAAACCAGGGCAGAAGGTTGAAATAATAGAACACCTCGGAATACTTACCGCCCTGGGCATACTCCAGCCAGTTGCCGATATTTTGATGCCACGCCCATTCCATAAATAATTCAGGCGAGCGTAGATACAGCAGGGCTGGCCAAATACCCAGCCAAGGTAATGCACACAATACTGCAACACCTAAGCTGATGAGATATTCCCTGCTACGCCAGTTTCTGAAGGCAAGCAGGGATAAGCTGATAGCCACAAATAATATCGGTGCGATAAAGCCCTTACTCATAAAGCCGATACCAAGCCCGATGCCTAGCAGCAGGCCTGCGCGCAGGGGGCGGCGCTGGACTAGCGCATAACCGTAAAGCATCATTGCGCAGCCGGCAAGCAGGCCGAGATCGGTACTCATCAAGTGTGCGTTCAGCAGCATACCGAGACAGCCAATCAAAATGATGACGGCAGTCCAGCCTCTATCCTTACCGAATAATTCGCGTCCGGCAAGCCCGGTAAAAATCAGCGTGAGCCCGACGAAAAAGCCGCTGGCAAGTCGGGCACCGTCATGCAAGGGCAACAGCGGAGCGAATAATTTGGCAAAGGCTGCTGCGATGATATAAAACAAGGGGGGCTTGTCCAGGTAGGGCTCGCCCGCCAGGGTGGGCACCAGCCAATCTCCGCTTTGCAGAATATGGTAGACAATGCCGAAGGAATAGGCCTCGTCGGGCTTCCATGGGTCGTGCCCGATCAGCCCGGTAGCCAACCAAGTAAAACACAGCAAAACCAAGAATCCGGCCTTGGCTGGAGTGATGGCAGTTTCTTTGAAGTAGGTGTAGGCGTACATATCAGTCGAAGTTTAACAGCTTGATGAAAAATTCGGATGCATGGCGTTCAGAAAATAATAACGGTAAATTTACTTTGGTCTGGATCATGAACGAATTATGAAACAAAACCAGCCAATATGAAATCAATAAAAAAGGCAGCTAATGCTGCCTTTTCTCCGCTTAAAGCAAGCTACAAAAGTTAAGCAGCTGTGACGGATGCCTTGTTGTATTTTAGGTTGAATTTTTCGATACGCCCTGCGGTATCCACAATCTTCTGTGTACCGGTATAGAACGGGTGGCATTCAGAGCATACTTCAACGCGCAGTGTTGGCTTGCCCATGGTGGATTTGGTTTTGAAAGCATTGCCGCAGCTGCAGGTTACGGCGATTTCATCATATTTTGGGTGAGCGTCGGTTTTCATCTGGTTTTCCTAGTATCAGTAGTTGGTGCGGCAAATAGTACGCACGCGTAAGGGGTGCGAATTATCCATGAATAGCGGTTTTCCTGCAAGTTTCATTTCCCAGGCACGATGATGGCTACCTTAGGCAATCCAGCTTGCCGGATTTGTTCGGAGTGCTTTAATCGGCTCCCTTGAGCCTCGGTACGCAATTTTATGCGACAATGCGCCACAAAAAGTCGTACTTAACTTTGGCGGTACCCGACACTGTAGGAGGCTGCTAGGGATCTATGTGGCATCAATTGAGTCAATTTTCAGGGTGTTTTTGTGCAAGAAAATCTAAAACAATTAATCGCTGCGGATATGGCTGCCGTTGATCAAGTCATCCGCATCCGTTTGCATTCCGATGTTGCGCTGGTTAGTCAGGTTGCCGAATACATCGTCAATAGTGGCGGTAAACGTCTGCGCCCGGCGTTGGTGGTATTGTCGGCACGCAGCTTTGGCTACGAGGGTAAACAGCATCATGATCTGGCAGCTGTGGTGGAGTTTATTCACACTGCTACGCTGTTGCATGACGATGTGGTGGATGAGTCTGATCTGCGCCGTGGTCAGGCCACTGCCAGCGCACTGTTTGGCAACTCGGCCAGCGTGCTGGTGGGTGATTTTTTGTATTCACGCGCGTTTCAAATGATGGTGGAAGTGGGCGACATGCGCGTGATGCAAACGCTGGCGGATGCAACCAATATCATTGCCGAGGGCGAGGTACTGCAACTGCTCAACTGCCATGATGCGAGCGTGGATGCGGAAAATTATTTACGCGTGATCTACTGCAAAACCGCCAAATTATTCGAGGCCGCGATGCGTATTGGTGCCATAGTTTCCAAGGCGGATCAGGCGAGCGAGCAAGCGGTTGCGCGATATGGCGTGCATTTGGGTACCGCATTCCAATTGGTGGACGATGTATTGGATTACTCGGGCGACGCGCAGGAAATTGGCAAGAATCTGGGTGACGATCTGGCCGAAGGTAAACCTACCTTGCCGTTGATATATGCTATGCAACATGGCAGTAAGGCGCAAGCCGCACTGGTACGCACAGCGATCGAACAGGGTGATATCGCGATGTTTGATGATGTGTTGAATGTGGTGCAGCAAACCGGCGCGTTGGAGTACACCCGTCAACAAGCGCAGCTTGAGGCCAACACGGCCTGTGCTGCACTGGCTGTGTTGCCTGAATCTGAGCACAAAAAATCGTTATTGGAATTGGCCGAGTTTGCCGCGTCGCGGAAATTCTGACTCTACTTGTTGAGCCTGGAAAAAACAGTTCGATCCTTAGATTGCGCAGATTAGATTGATTAATAGGTAGATGCAAAACCAAACATAGCCGTACACCTCCAGATGAAGAAATTACTATTTAGCTCTCTATTGCTCCCTGTGCTATTAGCATCCTGTGCACATGCGCCACGATACGGGCAGGCAGAAACTGCTGAAGAGAGGCATGCGCTGAGTATGGCTATTGAAACGCCAGCAATGACGGAAGCCGAAACCGAGCAGGTGTACCCGCAAATTGAATTAACCGAGAAAATGCTTTACACCTTTTTGCTGGCCGATATCGCTGCGCAGCGTGGACAGACCGAGCTGGCAGCACAGTCATACCTGAAATTGGCAAAAACAACGCGAGATTTGCGTGTGGCGCGCCGCGCCGCGCAGCTTACCTACGAGTCGCGCCAGATTGAGCAAGCTCTGGAAGCCTTCATGTTGTGGAATGAACTGGAACCATTGGCATTGATGCCCAGGCAAATGCTGGCATCGGTGCTGGTGAGTGGTGGCAGGCTGGAACAGGCGCGGCCCTATCTGCTTGAACTATTGGCGGCAGATCCCAAAAATGCGGGTCGCAATTTTATGCAGATCTACCCCTTGTTTGCGCGATATAGCGACAAGACAGTCGTTCATAAAATATTGCGCGAATTGGCGCAGCCGTATCCGCAATTTGCCGAAATGCATTGGGTGGTTGCGCAGGCAGCAGAGGATGCTGGCCTGCACGATGAAGCCTTGAGCGAAGTGCGCCAGGCACACAGTCTACGTCCGGAATGGGAATTGCCAGTGCTGCTAGAAGCGCGGCTCCTGCAGAAAAAATCGCCGCTTTTAGCCCTAGCGGTTGTAAAAAAATTCCTGTCTGCCTACCCCGAAGCGAATGAGATGCGTCTGTTTTATGCCCGTTCACTGCTGGAGCAGAAGCAATATCAGGAATCGCGCAAACAGTTTCAACTACTGCTCAAATCAAAACCGGATAATGCCGAATTAGCCTATGCAGTGGCATTGTTGTCGATACAGATGGGTGAGCTGGATCGTGCCGAAAAGGAATTATTGAAAATGCTGAGCGTCGGCAGAAAAGATAGCGCAACAGTACATTACTATTTGGGTCAACTGCACGAGGCCAAGAAAAACGAAACTTTGGCACTGCAAGAATATGCTCAGGTGATCGATGGGGAATATTTATTTTCGTCTAGGATGCGTATGGTTTTCTTGTTGGTCAAATCCAATAAACCAAACGAGGCCATCGAGGTGCTGCATAAAACATCAAGCAAAAATAAACAGCAAAGGGCGCAACTGGCATTGACTGAGGCGCAAATTCTGCGCGATGCGAAGCAATACGCCCAAGCTTTTAAAGTGTTAGACAAGGTCTTGGAGAGTCAGCCGAATCATCCTGATCTATTGTACGAGGCTGCCATGACGGCAGAAAATCTGGGTAAGCACACGGCTTTTGAAGAATTATTGCGCAAGTTGATCAAGGTAGCTCCTGATCATGCGCATGCCTACAACGCACTGGGTTATGCGTTGCTGGAACGCAAGGAACGTCTTGTCGAGGCTATGCAATTGGTGGAAATAGCCTACCAGCTGGAACCGGACAACGCGGCCATAATTGACAGTATGGGGTGGGGATATTATCTGACGGGTAATTATGCCAAGAGCCTGGAATTTCTGCGCCGTGCCTACGCTATCCTTCCCGACCCAGAGGTTGCCGCGCACCTTGGCGAAGTACTGTGGCAGCAGGGAGCGCGAGACGACGCCAAAAAAATATGGCAGGAAAACCTGAAACAAAATCCCGATAGCGCAACGTTAAAAGCCATCATTAAAAAGTTTTTGCCATGAGTTTTTTTCGCTTAAACGGCGCGTTTTTTTTGCTGCTGCTGAGCGCTTGCGCGACTGCTCCTAACGTGCCCGTTTTATTACGTCCTGTGCAAGCAGAACTAGCACCTTTCGCATTCAATGGACGGATTTTAATCAAGCACAACGGAGAGCGCTCTACAGCGGGTGTGCGCTGGACCCATCGCGGCGTGGAAGATGAAATTTTATTGCTGGCCCCCTTGGGTCAGACTGTGGCGCGCATCTTCAGCAATGAGGAGGGCGTGTTACTGGAAACGTCGGGAAAAAAATATTTCGAGCAGGATGCGGAGACTTTAACTGAGCGTGTATTGGGCTGGCACTTGCCACTTTCCGGCATGCGTCACTGGGTGCTGGCATTGCCCGCAGTTGGCACGCAAGCGGTGATTGAGCGGGCAGAAAATGGCCAGGTTAAAGTATTGCGTCAGGATGGCTGGGAAATAAATTACACACGTTATGCTGCAGACGCGCCGGACAGCTTGCCATTGCGGTTGACTTTGCAGCGTAATGGCATGGAAATGCAGTTGTTTATAGATGAGTGGGAAATTTGATTTGTTTTAAGGTGTTGAGGAGCTACCCCAGCAAAACATGAGAACAGCCGCCCTTTAATATTGGGGTAGATTTATGAACTAAGAGTAATCACGCAATATTTATATGCATCCAACAACTATAACCGCCCCCGCCCCCGCAAAACTAAACCTTTTTCTGCATGTAGTCGGCCGTCGCCCCGATGGCTATCACCTACTGCAAACCCTGTTCCGTTTCATCGATTTGAACGACACCTTGCATTTCACTCGGCGTGAAGACGGCATAGTACGGCGGGTGAATGCATTGGAGAGTGTGCCTGAGGAGCAGGATTTGTGTGTGCGGGCTGCACGGTTACTGCAAAAAGAATGCGGTTGCAGTTTGGGGGTGGATATCAAGCTGGAGAAGCGCATCCCGATGGGCGGTGGCTTGGGCGGCGGAAGTTCGGATGCGGCGACGACCTTGCTGGTGCTGAACAAGCTGTGGAATCTGGGCTTGTCGCGGGAGGGGTTGATGCAGCTTGGACTGGCGTTGGGAGCGGATGTGCCGGTGTTTGTGTTTGGCGAGAATGCGTTTGCCGAAGGAGTTGGCGAGCAGTTGCAGGCTTTTGCGTTGCCGGAGGCGTGGTATGTTGTGTTATTCCCCCCGGTACACGTACCTACGGCACAGATTTTTACGCATCCGGAATTGACACGGGATACGAATTCCATCACAATTCGCGCCCTTCCGATTGGGCAGAGCTTGTCCACTGTAGCGTGGTTGGGTAATGACTTGCAGTCAATAGTGTGCAAATTGTATCCAGAAGTAGCGAAATACCTCGCAATTTTGGGTAAATTTGCACCAGCAGTGATGACGGGTTCTGGTGCTTGTGTGTTTGCCGAGTTTGCCAGCGAGGCAGAAGCTGCGACAGTTTTGCGGCAGTTAGCAAAAGAGATACAGGGTGTTGTTGTGCGTGGCTTGCAACAACATCCTTTACGGGATTTTGCAGTATAGAATTCCAAGGTTTATTGGGGAGTCGCCAAGTGGTAAGGCACCGGATTTTGATTCCGGCATTCGTAGGTTCGATCCCTACCTCCTCAGCCAGTTTGACCAGAGCTAGTTTGACCATATTGGCCGTAGTCTGGAGTAGTGCTAGTAACAGGGGGCGCTTGCGCCCTTTTTGGTTTAATACTTGAGGGGTCGCATGTGTCACATGATAGCTTGATGGTGTTTACCGGAAATGCCAATCCTAAGCTCGCCGAAAGTGTGGCGCGGCATCTTAAGATAACCCTTGGTCAGGCGACCGTGAGTCGTTTTTCCGACGGCGAAATATTGTTAGAGTTGCTTGAAAATGTGCGTGGCAAAGACGTGTTTATCTTGCAATCGACCTCTGCGCCAACCAATGACAATTTGATGGAGGTGATGGTGATGGTGGATGCGCTCAAGCGCGCTTCTGCCGGACGCATCACTGCAGCACTGCCATATTTTGGCTATGGCCGCCAGGATCGCCGACCGCGCTCTGCGCGCGTAGCCATTACGGCGAAGGTGGTGGCCGATATGCTTTCAGGTGTGGGTGTAGATCGTGTTTTGACGATGGATTTGCACGCGGATCAGATACAGGGATTCTTCGATATTCCAGTAGACAATATTTACGCTGGCCCGATTTTGTTGGCGGATGTTCGAAAAAACGACTACAAAGATCTGATGGTGGTATCACCGGACGTTGGCGGTGTGGTGCGGGCGCGAGCTCTGGCCAAGCAGCTGGATGTGGACCTGGCGATTATCGACAAGCGCCGTCCCAAGCCGAATGTGGCCAAGGTGATGAATATCATAGGCGATGTGGCCGGACGCAATTGCATAATTATGGACGATCTGGTGGATACGGCGAATACTTTGTGTGAGGCCGCCGCCGCATTGAAAGATAAGGGTGCGTTGCGCGTGATAGCCTATTGTACCCATGCCGTATTGTCTGGCACCGCTGTACAGCGCATCGAGAATTCTGCACTGGATGAACTGGTGGTAACTGACACCATACCGCTGCGTGAAGATGCAATTAATTCCAAACGCATACGCCAGTTGTCGGTTGCGGCTTTGTTGGCAGATACCATACGCCGCATTACCAATGAAGAGTCTGTGAGCTCTTTGTTTAACGATTAATGTAAAATATTTTTTTGCGGGGGTCATGTTGACACTCGCGCAACCTGAAATCACCTGGTCGCGGGTGATTTCGCATTAGAAGTGGAGATACATTATGAAAATCGAAATCAGCGTAACATCACGCAAAGAGCAAGGAACGGGTGCGAGCCGCCGTCTGCGCAAAGCCGGTCGAGTACCTGGCATTGTCTACGGCACTAGCGAACCTGTCATGATCGACATCGATCACAATTACTTATATCACGCTCTGCGCAAGGAAGCGTTCCACGCAACCATCCTGACGCTGGACAATGCAGGCAAAAAAGAAAAAGTACTATTGCGAGACTTCCAGATGCATCCTTTCCGCCAGCAAGTCATGCATATCGATTTTGAGCGCGTGCTTGCAGACAAGAAAATACATATGAAAGTGCCGTTGCACTTCATCAACGCTGACATCGCTCTGGGCGTTAAGGCGGGTGGCGTTATTAGCCACGTGCTGAACGAATTGACGATAGCCTGCTTGCCTGCGAAATTGCAGGAATTCATTGAAGTCGATCTGGCTAAATTGTCATTGGGTCATTCCATACACGTATCCGACGTGAAGCTGCCTAAGGGTCTGGAAATCGCTGGCCACCATCACGCTGCCGATGCAGTTGTGACGGTTCAGGTTCCGCGTGGCGCTATTGAAGCCGCTGCAACAGAAGCTGCAGAAGGCGCTGCTTCTGCTGAAGCCAAGCCTGCAGGCAAAGCGGCAGCTAAGCCAGCAGCCGCAGCAAAACCAGCCGCAGCAGCAAAACCAGCAGCGAAGAAGTAAACTAAATAACGTGTTTTGTGAACCTGAGCCCGTCATGCCTTTTTAAATGCATGACGGGCTCAGTCATTTCATGGGGACTGCTTGAGTGAAATAAAGCTAATTGTAGGCTTGGGTAATCCCGGGCGGGAGTATGCAGAGACGCGTCACAATGCCGGATTCTGGTGGTTGGACGAGTTTGCGCGTGCTCACAACTTTGCTTTCAAGGCCGAGAGCAAGTTTCACGGCTTGGCCGCACGTGGTGTATTGCACTCGCACGAACTGTTCCTGCTCAAGCCGCAGAGCTTCATGAACCTGAGCGGTCGCGGCGTGGGAGCACTGGCGCAGTTTTACAAGATCGAACCCGCGCAAATTTTGGTGGTGCATGATGAGCTTGACTTGCCCCCCGGCAGCGCCAAACTTAAATTTGGTGGCGGACACGGCGGGCATAATGGCTTGAAGGACATCATTGCACATCTAGTCTCGCGCGATTTCTGGCGTTTGCGTATCGGCATCGGCCATCCCGGTGATCGAGCCGAGGTGGCTAATTTTGTATTGAATGCGCCACGTCGCGAAGAGGAAGAATTAATAAAGCAAGCGATGCAACGCGCACAGGATGTCGCACCCTTGATAACTGAAGGCAAGCTGGAAGCGGCTATGCTCAAGCTGCACAGTAACTAACGAAGGAAATAATATGTCATTAAAATGCGGTATCGTCGGTCTGCCTAACGTAGGCAAGTCCACACTATTCAATGCGCTGACCAAGGCTGGCATTGAAGCCTCCAATTATCCATTTTGCACCATCGAGCCGAACGTGGGCATAGTGGAAGTGCCGGATGCACGCATGAAAGTGCTGGAGTCCATCGTTAAGCCGAAGAAAATGCAATATGCCATCACCGAGTTCGTTGACATCGCCGGATTGGTAGCGGGTGCATCAAAAGGTGAGGGCTTGGGAAATAAGTTTCTCGCCAACATCCGCGAGACCGATGGCATCTTGAATGTGGTCCGTTGCTTTGAAGACGACAACATTATTCACGTCGCAGGAAAAGTCGATCCAATATCGGACATAGAAACTATTATCACCGAGCTGGCACTGGCCGACATGGCTACGGTAGAAAAAGCGCAGATACGCAATTCAAAATTGGCACGCTCAGGCGACAAAGACGCGGCGAAGCTTGGCGAATTGCTGGATAAGTTGATGGTGCATCTGAATGAAGGCAAGCCTGCACGCTTGATGAAGCTGGATGCAGAACAGAAACTGTTACTCAAGCCGCTGTGCCTGATGACACTGAAGCCCGCTATGTACGTTGCCAACGTCGCAGAAGATGGCTTTATTAATAACCCCTTGCTGACTAGGCTGGAAGAGTTTGCTGCACGCGAAGGTGCTCCGGTCATTGCAATTTGTGCGGCGATGGAATCCGAAATCGCCGAGTTGAGCGACGAAGACAAACTAGAATTCCTGGCTGAAATGGGGCTGAAGGAACCCGGTCTGAATCGTCTAATTAGCGCGACCTACAAACTGCTCGGTTTGCAGACTTACTTCACCGCCGGAGTTCAGGAGGTGCGCGCCTGGACCATCCATATTGGTGACACCGCACCAAAGGCTGCGGCAGTCATTCATGACGATTTCGAACGCGGATTTATTCGTGCAGAAGTGATTAGTTATGCAGATTTCGTGGCGTGTAATGGTGAAGCAGGCGCAAAGGAAAAAGGCAAGATGCGTGTGGAAGGTAAAGAATATGTGGTGCAGGATGGCGATGTGATGCACTTCAGATTTAACGTTTAGCCGTCCATCGCGCTTGTATATTTATGTAACACACTGATTATATTGAATATTTTGCACTATCAAGAATCGTAGATTACATTGGCAGCTTCATCGAGTAAGCCGATGAAATCATCTGCGCTTGCCACCCATAATCGATCCCAGTACACCACGGATGATCTGCCTGCCTACTTCCGAGCCTATGGTGCGAACGACACTCTTCATCAGTAATGTTGCAATCCCTGGCTGTTGTCGTCCCTTGCCTGTTGAGCTGTTGCCAAAAATCCCACCGAGCAAACCTCCGTTGCCACTAGCGCTTCCGTCCTGCTTTTGCCCGACTCTAGCTTTTATTTTTTCATAGGCAGATTCGCGATCTTCCATTTTTTCGTAATGTCCGGCAACGACAGAGGATTTGATAATTGCGCTGCGCTCCTTGTCGGTGATCGGGCCGATTTGCGCTTCGGGTGGAGCTATCAGTGCACGCTCTACTATCGTGGGCCGACCTTTTTCGTCTAGCAAAGAAATTAATACTTCGCCTACCCCTAACTCGGTGATGGCAGTTTCCTCGTTCAGTTTGGGATTGTCACGCATAGTTTCTGCCGCAGCGCGCACAGCTTTTTGGTCGCGTGGAGAAAAGGCGCGCAGGGCATGCTGGATACGGTTTCCGAGCTGAGATAGCACCTTGTCAGGCACATCCGCAGGATTTTGCGTGACGAAATATATTCCCACACCCTTAGATCGAATCAAGCGCACCACCTGTTCGATTTTATCTACCAGCGCGGTAGGAGCATCGTTGAATAACAAATGCGCCTCGTCAAAGAAGAACACCAGTTTAGGTTTGTCTAGATCCCCCGCTTCTGGCAGGTTTTCAAACAGTTCAGCCAGCAGCCATAGCAGCATGGTGGAATAAACCTTGGGGGCTTGCATCAATTTATCTGCGGCAAGAATATTGATCATGCCGCGTCCCTTGCTGTCGGTCTGCATCAGGTCGTCGATATTCAGCATCGGCTCGCCAAAGAAATGCGCAGCCCCTTGTGCTTCCAATTCCAGCAAACCGCGCTGAATTGCACCTATGCTGGCAGTGGAAACATTGCCATATTCGGTGGTGAAGGTTTTTGCATTATCACCGACGTATCGCACGATGGCGCGCAGGTCTTTGAAGTCCAGCAACAGCATACCTTCATCATCCGCGATCTTGAATACCAGGGTAAGAACACCTTGCTGCACGTCATTCAAATTTAGCATACGGCCTATTAACTGCGGCCCCATGTCGGAAACAGTCGCACGCACCGGGTGCCCCATTTCTCCAAAAATATCCCAGAAGGTGACGGGATAGGCACGATGCTCGTAGCCCTCAAGTTTGAGCTGGGCGACACGTGTGCTCACTTTCTCGTTACCGCCGCCAGCTTTCGACAAGCCGGACAAATCACCTTTGATATCAGAGAGAAATACCGGTACACCGATGCGGCTAAACGACTCGGCAAGAGATTGCAGTGTGACCGTCTTGCCAGTGCCGGTTGCACCGGTAATTAAACCATGGCGGTTGGCCATGGCGGGAAGCAGGAAAAGTTCAAGTTCAGCGTTTTTAGCGATCAATAAGGGAGGAATCATGTGCAGGTTTTGGGGTAATTATTGCTAAGGTAAAATCGCATGCTACATTGTGTAACATGTTGATGTTATTGAATATTTTATTATTTATTGCAATGGATTGTGAATAAATATCTACCACTGCTGCTTTAGCTTTACAGCTTGAAACGACTCACATGTTGTTGCAAAGTCGCCGAGAGTTTTTGCAGGCCACGTAATGCATTTGTTGTTTCGTCGACAGAGCTTGTATTTTCCTTGGCCAATGCCGCGATAGCTTCTACGCGTATGCTAATTACGTTGGTGGAGTCACTTTGTGTACGTGTCGATTCTGAAATTGCTTCTATCATTTCAACCACATGTTTTACACTGTTGTTGATATTCAGCAGAGATTGCCCAGCCTGATTGGCCAGGGTAACAACTTCATTTACATCATGACTGCCTTTCTCCATCGTAGTGACTGCGTTTCCGGTTTCTAATTGAATGGTAGATATCATCGCAGCAATTTCTGAAGTGGCCGTCGCGGTACGTTCTGCCAGTTTTCTGACTTCATCAGCAACCACCGCAAAGCCGCGTCCTTGCTCGCCAGCTCGGGCAGCTTCAATGGCTGCGTTCAGCGCAAGCAGGTTAGTCTGTTCGGCAATATCTTTAATCACACCGATAATCTCGCCTATCTGGTCTGAACGCTGTCCCAGTACTGCGATCAATTGTGCCGATTCCTTGACGGTGACAGCAACCTGCTGAATGCCTAATACGGCCTTGTTGACGACTTGTTGCCCCTCATTTGTCATCGTACTTGCATCATTTGCGGAGGATAAAACAGCTACTGTTTTAAGCGCGATAGCCTTTACTTCAGAATTAAGATTGTCGATTGCAGCAGCAGCAATGGTTGCTTGTTCGGTCTGGTTGTTGGATATCACTGAAATTTTTTCAGCGGTGCTTGCCTGGGCTGCTGCTGCACTGGCAACCTGGTTAGCAGACTGATGCACCTGGCTGATCAGCGTTGAAAACTCTATCGCCATTGTGTTAAAGGCACGGCCCACGTCGCCCAATTCGTCGGTGCTATCCCAGTTCACCCGTGCAGTGAGATCGTGATTTGCAAGTTTCTTGGCGGTGATTGCCAGTTCTTTTACGCCACCATTGACTGATTTTGTAATAATGAAGCCAATAATGATAGAAAGTATCAATCCTATGATGATGGTTGCAATAGCGGCTACATGAATAATTTTAGTGAGCTTTTCCACGCGCTCATATTCGCTCTTTGCAGCATCCACTTGCAGCTGTATAAGTGCATTGATAGCGCTCGAAGCCTTTGCAAAACCGGGAACCATCACTTCTTTGCTGAGTTTGTGTGCCTGCTCAAATTTCTCAGATTGCAACAAATCCATGATGGGGACTATCCCTTTCTGGCCATAGTTCATACGTTTGGCCATAAACTCGTCCATCATCGTTTTTGCTTCGGCGGACACGGTGTGTTTGTTGTATTCGGCCAAGCTCGTTTCGATCTTGAAGGTGTTGGTTCTAACCTTGTCTGTATGGGCCAATATTTCAAAAGCGTCCCTTTCTAGACCTGCCTCCATCAACTCAGCGCGTGTGCGACTTTGGTTGTCGCGAACCTCATTCAGTAGAATGATCAACACCAGTTTTTCGTTATAAATGTTGGACAGTGCCGAATTGGAGATATTGATGCCGACTAGACCGGTTATCCCTATCACTATCATTAATATAGAAGCAAAAATGACAAAAATGTTTAATTTTGTGCGAATTTTTAGATTCTTGATTAGATTCATAACAGCGCTCCCGTGAAAATTTGATTGTGTGTTCTTGTTATCGGCAGAACTTCAAGAATATTGAGAGTTAACGTAAAATTAATTGTTATTGATTGATTTGAAATGATATTCATTTATTCTGTATTTTTTTTCTGCGAAACGCTGCCTTATTTCAATAATACCTGCTAATTCACGCAGGAAGATGTCAATCAGGTGCGGATCAAAATGCGTTCATTTCCCTTGGCGAAACTGTTCATGTTTTGTCCCCGGAGGATTTGCTGATCTTGTTCAAGGTTGCATTTTGTTTTATTTTGGAATGCCCTGCAAGGGTTAGGCACAGGGTGAAATTCCGAGTGCTTACTCACATTGGACGGGCTATTTTATATAAGCACTTGATTATATTGAATATTTTATTAATAGGTGAGATTGAATGTTGATGTGATGTTTTTTAGTTGTTAATGGCGCCAGCCAGATGCGCCTGTTCATCCGCATGGTAGCTGCTGCGCACCATCGGCCCGCAGGCGGCATGAGAAAAGCCCATTTCCAGCGCGGCCTGTTCGAACATTTTGAAGGTATCAGGATGCACATAGCGTAGCACCGGCAGGTGGCCATCGGAAGGTTGTAGATATTGTCCTAGGGTGAGCATTTCCACATCATGAGCACGCAGATCGCGCATGGCTTGCAAAACTTCTTCGTCGGTTTCGCCCAGCCCCAGCATCAAGCCGGATTTAGTGGTGACATGGGGAAAGCGCGCCTTGAAATCCTTCAGCAGCTTGAGTGAGTGGGCATAATCAGCCCCCGGACGTGCTAGTTTATACAGGCGCGGCACGGTTTCCATATTGTGATTGAGCACGTCGGGCAGGCTTGCGGCCAGCACATCTAGTGCTGTATCCAGACGGCCGCGAAAATCGGGAACCAGCGTTTCGAGTTTGGTGAGAGGGGAAGAAGCGCGTATGGCACTCAGGCAATCGACGAAATGTTGTGCGCCGCCGTCGCGCAGATCGTCGCGATCGACGCTGGTGATCACCACGTATTTGAGCTTGAGCAGGCTGATTGATTTGGCCAGCTGTGCGGGTTCGTTTGCGTCAGGTGGTAGTGGCTTGCCGTGGCCTACATCGCAGAACGGACAGCGCCGCGTGCACAGGTCGCCCAGTATCATGAAGGTGGCAGTGCCCTTGCTGAAACATTCGCCGATATTTGGGCAGGAAGCCTCTTCGCATACCGTATGCAAATTGTGTTCGCGCAACATGCGCTTCACCTCATGGTAACCCTGGCCACTGCCGGATTTGACACGTATCCATTCGGGTTTGCGTAGGCGCTCGGCAAGCTGCACGATCTTGATCGGATTGCGTGCGGTTTTAGATGCGCCGGTTTGTTTTTCAGTAGTGCTCATAATTATTCTTTCGTTAAAATATTTTTTTCATTCGCAGGCATGGCCTGCTCCTACATGGTGTTGCTGTAATAAGTTAAGTAAATTCTGCGCAAGTTGTTGCTCAATTTGATCTGGTGTTTTGTTGATACCAAAATCCTTGAGTTGTGTAACGCGCAGCCCCTTATACCCGCAAGGATTAATAAAATCATACGGGGTCAGGTCCATGTTGATGTTGAAAGACAGGCCGTGGTAGCAACAGCCGTGTTTTATTTTCAAGCCAAGTGCGGCGATTTTTGCATCGCCGACATAAACACCGGGTGCATCGATGCGGCCACTGGCGGTGATATTGTAGCCGGCAAGTATGTTGATGACCGTTTGCTCCATTAGGCGCACCAGTTCTCTTACATTTAGCTTCCAGCGGCGCAAATCCAGTAGCAGGTAAGCTATCACCTGGCCGGGCCCGTGATAAGTTACCTGGCCGCCTCGATCAATTTGCACCACGGGTATCTGCCCGGCATTGAGCAGGTGTTCGGGTAGGCCAGCTTGTCCTTGTGTGTAGGTGGGGGGGTGTTGCAGTAACCAGATTTCATCGCGAGTTGCGGCTGTTCGCTGCGCGGTGAATTGCTTCATCGCTTGCCAAGTCGCTTCATAGTCGACCATCCCTAAAAACTTGAGAGTAGGCACTAGGGGCAAGGTGCCAGGGGAAAAGTGAGGCACCGGCTCACTTGAACTTGCATCTGGCAGCCTCTCGGACTTAGATGCGGATATAATGTAACTCATTTATTATATTGAATATTTTATTAACAGGGACGCTAGAGTTTATATGCGAAGCAAAGCGTAGGAGGTTGCCAGCACGAGGTTTCTGCCAACTCCACTCATAGCAACTTCACCACCATAGGATGATCAAACAGCGTCTGATAAATAGCGTCAAGTTGTACACGTGAGCTTGCGTTGATGGTGCAGGTCAGGCAGATATATTTTGCAGTTTTGCTGTCGCGCATGGTGATGTTGTCGGTGCTGAAATCGGGATCGTAGCGTAATATAATTTCTGTCACTGCTTGCATGAAGCCCTGTTGGGCTAGCACGAACACTTTGATCGGAAATTCGCAGGGATATTCGATCAGGCTTTCCGGTGTGGGTATTTCAGTTGTGGTCATGGTTGCTGCATTACCTCGCGTTTGTAATTCTGGTAGAGGGTATGCAGACGCATAAACATTGCGCCTGGAACGCCGCTCCCTACCGGTTTGCCATCTACGTTGGTGATAGCTAAAACCTCCTTGGTGGAGGAGGTGAGCAGCAGTTCATCCGCGTTGAATATTTCCGCTGTGGCGATTTTGCGCACCTGTACAGGTATGTTGTTGGCTGCGGCGATTTCCAGCACTACGTCATAGGTGATGCCGGGCAGCATGAGGTTGTTTTTTGGCGGTGCCAGTAGTACGCCGTTTTTGACCACAAAAATATTGCTTGCCGCGCCTTCGGTCATGAAACTATCAGCGTCATCTTTTCCTTGTCGTATCAGGATAGTTTCGGCGCATCCTGCATCTACTGCCTGTTGGCGTAGCAGTACGTTGGGCAGCAGCGAGATGGCCTTGATGTCGCAACGTAACCAGCGGTTGTCTGTTGCGGTGACTGCACTGACACCTGTCTTGAGCAACTCGGCAGGCGGTTGCAGTAGCGGTGAGCTCATCATGAATACTGTGGCTGCTACGGCTGGCTGCGGAAAGGCATGGTCGCGTTTGGCTACGCCCCGTGTGATGTGCAGGTAGAGGTATTGATCTTCAGACGGGTTGCGTGCGATCAGCTCATTGATTAGCTTCGTCCATTCTTCATCGTTGTGCGGATTAGTCAGGCGTATAGCGGCTAGGCTGGATTGTAGCCGCTGTAGGTGCTCGGTTAATCTGAACACACGCTTTGAATACACCGGGATGACTTCATATACGCCATCGCCGAAAATAAAACCTCTGTCCAGTACCGGGATGTAGGCTTCCTCGATAGGCATGAATTTGCCGTTCAAATATACCGTCATTTTATTACCTGCTAAAGATCATGCGGATGCTGTCTATGCCGCGCGAGAATATGTTGACCAGCGCCACGGGTTCCAGCGCTACAAGTGGGTACTCCAGATAAGGCTTGCCGTCCAATGTAAGCCTCACGATGCCGATTTGCTGCCCGTCGCTGATTGGAGCCAGCAGGGGCTGCTGTGTTTCTATCGTGGCTTTGAGCAATGAGCGCTGGCCTTTGGGAAGGGTGATTGTCAGGCCTGCGCGGATGCCAACCTTGACAGTATTCTCCGTGCCTTTCCATAGACGGACATTGCTGATGGCTGCATTTTTCTTATACAGGTAAAAGATTTCAAAATTCTGATAACCATAATTGAGCAATCGCTGACTTTCTGTGCTGCGCAGGTTTCCAGAGGAGCTGCCGAGCACAACTGAAAGCAGGCGATGGTCGTTGCGTTTTGCTGTTGCAATCAAGCCGTATCCCGCACTTTCGGTATGGCCAGTTTTCATGCCATCGATGTTGGGATCCAGCCACAGTAAGCGATTGCGGTTAAAGTGTTTGATATGGTTGTACTCGTATTCGCGTTGTGAAAACAGCGGGAAATGAGCAGGGAAATCGTTGATGACTGCCGCAGTCAACAGTGCTAGATCGTATGCGCTACTGTAGTGGTGGGGATCAGGCAAGCCGGTGGAGTTTACAAAGTGCGTGTCGACCATGCCCAATCGCAGCGCTTCCCTGTTCATCAGTTCGGCGAAAGCAACTTCACTTCCTGCGATGGTCTCGGCCAGTACCTTGGCTGCATCATTGGCTGATATTAAGATCAGGCCGTGTAACAACTCAGCTATCGATACGGATTTGTTGCTATCGAGGAACATTCTGGCGTCTGCGCGTTGTGAACGTACGGCATGAGGAGAGGGTGTCACTTTTTGAGCCAGTGTTAACTTGTTTTGCTTGAGTGCTGCAAAAGTAATGTAGGCCGTCATCAGCTTGGTAAGCGAGGCGGGTTCTACCCGCTCATGACTGTTGTTTTCAAGTAAAACTTGTTTGCTGGTGTAGTCATAAAGCAAATACGCTCGGGCTGAAAGCTTCAGTGTTTGTACTGGTGTGGTGTCGGCGTTTGCTGCGAGGGGTATGGCATTTGCCCAAATGGGGAGGAGCAAGGTCACTATGAGTGTTAGGGTAAGCTTCATTTTATATACGCAAGAGGGTAGATTGAATTTTTTGAGCTACTCTTATATTTATATTCGGGTATTTATATTCGGGTATTTATATTCGGGTATCGATAATCGGGGCTATATTGTGGAATCAGTCTGACAGCGAGGTTAAAAATATCAGCCAAGGTTGGAAATAAATATTGCGGCCTGATCTGCCTGTTCGGCGGCCTGATTCAATATTTCTTCGGCATTTTCTGGTGCGATACTCAATGTTTCCCAGTCAGAATCTAGAATGCCGGTGCCAACATGCTCGTTCATACCAAATGAGGGCAGCATTTTCTCCGCGATGTAAGTCATGCGTATCAATAGATTGTCCTTGGGTGCAGCAGGGGAATCCGGCGTATGGTGGTAACGGATGACCGAAATAATTTCGCTGGGCAGGTTCCAGTACCTAGCCAGTTCTGCGCCCAATTCATCATGACAAATATCAAGCAAAGAACGTTCAATTTCTAGTGCTGGGCGATTGGGAGCTGCCGCCTGGTAAGTATGCAATTCGTTGCTGCGGTGGGGGTCAAGGTGCGCCAGCGCGATATAGCCGATGTCATGTAACATCCCGGCAAGGAAAATATAATCATCCTCGGGTCGTATTTGTTTAGGCATGGCTCTGCCTATGGTCAACATGGCAAAGGCAATGCCGAGATTATGCATCCATAAATCCTGTAGGTTGAGATTGCCGCCCGCGGCCTCATCCTTGAGTGTCATGATGGCGATGCCGATAGCGACGGTTTTTATTTTGTTGATGCCGAGTACGGTGGCGGCTTCGGAAATCGAGCTTATCTTGCGCGATAAGCCGAGCATAGGTGCATTTGACAGGCCGATAATTCTCGCCAGAATTTGAGGATCTTGCTCTATCAATGTCACTAGTTGTTTTTGCCCTGCGTCAGTCTCGGTGTTTAAGGACAGCAATTTTTGCGCAATGAGCGGCAACGCAGGCAAAGAGTCCAGATTTTTTATTGCTTCACGCAAATTAACAGGGGTAGTGGTGTTATTCATTTATGATCCTGTGAAACACGGTTTTTTAATATCAAGATTCATATATTAACCCAGAAACGGCAGCGGAACAGGTGGCAACGTGAAATGAACCTTGCTAAAGATTTACATGCCCAGATCAAGGCACCGTAACGATAAGGGGGAAGGTGTAGGAACAGGCCATGCCTGCGATTACCCCTGTGAATTCAACACTATCCGCAGATTAGTTATGTAGGGTGTGCCGCGTCATGTTGCAATGATCGCGACTACGCAGCCGCTGCTACAAGAGGATCATCTAGCTTAAGCGTAGCAACGCAGGCGTTGTGAAAATTCCTGTAACGCCAAAATACCGCTGTTTTCCGCACGGTGACACCAGTCTTCCAATTGTTTGACCAGATGCTCTTTGCTGGTGGTTGAACGCTGCCAGATTACAGCCAGTTCCTGACGCAAGGTGTAGGCTTTGTGCAGTATCGGGCTGGCATGGATGATAGCGCCTAGCTTAGCCTTTTGCTGCTCGGACAAATCTTGCGCATCCAGATGCAGCCAGTGTTTGATGCGCTTGCCATCCAATTTGTCTGTAGCCTGCAACTTGAGTTTTGCAATTTCAATCGAGTAGGTGTGTTTCAACGATAGGGCGTACTTTGTCATCACTTCGTAGCGATTGGTAATAACAGCTTGCAAGGTTTCCAGGTCGCATACGGTTTTGCTGATGTCGAGGCGAACCTGGGGTGCAATTTTCTTTACCTGTGCCAATTTAAAGCTGGCCAGAATGCGTATATACAGCCAGCCGATATCGAGTTCATACCATTTGCTGGAAAGCTTTGCTGATGAAGCATAGGCATGGTGGTTGTTGTGCAGCTCTTCACCACCAATGAAAATACCCCAGGGCACGATATTGGTCGAAGCGTCGGCGCAGGCGTAGTTGCGGTAGCCCCAGTAGTGCCCCGCGCCATTGATAATGCCAGCTGCATTGACGGGTATCCAAGCCATTTGCACAGCCCAGATAGTCAGGCCGATGGGGCCGAACAGCAGCAGGTCGATAAGCAGCATGATGGCGATGCCCAGTAAGTTGTGCTTGCTGTATAGGTTTCTTTCCAGCCAATCATCGGGTGTGCCGTGGCCGTATCTGTCCAATGTTTCCTGGTTTTGCGCTTCCTTGCGATAAAGTTCGTATCCTTGCAGCAGCACTTTTTTGATACCCAGAATAACCGGGCTATGCGGATCTTCTACGGTTTCACATTTTGCATGGTGTTTGCGGTGTATGGATGCCCATTCTTTGGTGATGATGCCGGTGCTGAGCCACAGCCAGAAACGGAAAAAATGGCTGGCAACAGGATGCAAATCGAGGGCGCGATGAGCTTGATGGCGATGCAAATATATCGTTACGGAAGCAATGGTGATGTGGGTTAAAGCCAGTGTGGACAGTACATAGCCCCACCAAGGCATATCAATCAAACCTACAAGCATAATACCTCCTAAGTAACTGTTTATATTGAATAAATTTAACTATATTAAATAGTTCTAGCTTGGGTTGCTTGAAGCGCCAACCCAAAAATGCGCTTCCTTGTAATCGGAAAATGCACGGATGTCTGCATCGATAAACAACCTCGACAGCCATGCTTGCCAGGTGAGCCACTGATCATCGGTGACAACTGCAATTTTATTGAAATCGTGAGGATGCTCGCGGCCAAAAAATATAATCTCTTCCCATGCTACATCCACCGAATAATTGATCATTGCACGCAAATCAAACATCAGGTTTACCGGAGAGGGCGATTTGAGTTTTTGCAGGGCGTGCTCTTCAAATTGCTTGAAATCGGCCAGGGTAAACTCACCCATTACCGCGACATTGAGCAGTGAGTTGTTTCGTTCGATGGTAATCATGTTGTCTTCCTGTCGAATAATAATTGATACAAGCTTACCACACCACCGTGATAATGAAGCTATTGACATTGGATATGCGCCATTACACTGTCTTTAAAGTGGTTGACATGCAAGCCACTACTCGATAAATTCCTATGTCTTGAATTTATCAACTACAGGAGTAAATATGTCAGTATTAGTAGGCAAGGCCGCCCCCGATTTCAATGCTGTTGCGGTGATGGGCAACAATGAGATTAACGAAAAATTTAATCTGAAAAAACATTTGAACGGCAAGTATGGCGTGATTTTTTTCTATCCTCTGGATTTTACGTTTGTATGTCCCTCAGAGCTGATTGCATTTGATCATCGTCTGGAAGAGTTCAAAAAGCGCAATGTTGAAGTCATTGGCATCTCTATCGATTCTCCTTTCACACACCTTGCATGGAAAAACACACCGATCAACAATGGTGGAATTGGCAAGGTAGCCTACCCTCTGGTAGCTGACATTAAACATGAAATTTGCAAAGCTTACGATGTGGAAGCGGAAGAGGGCGTTGCGTATCGCGGCTCTTTCCTGATTGACCGCGCCGGTGTGGTGCGTCACCAGGTAGTGAACGATTTGCCATTGGGTCGTAATATCGATGAAATGCTGCGCATGATAGATGCACTGCAATTTACCGAAGAGCACGGTGAAGTGTGCCCGGCAGGCTGGAGTAAGGGTAAGGCGGGGATGGGTGCTTCTACCGAAGGTGTTGCGAAATATCTGGCTGCTCATTCCAAAGAGCTATAAATTGGAAGTGTCGATTTAACGAACAAGGCTCCTGCGGGAGCCTTTTTTATGGCAATAGAATTGGCGTAAAGATCATGGGAATATCAATTACAATATTTAAGCTCATTTTTTACAGCGGGTGATTATCCATGTTGATTTGGTTTGTAATGCTGTATCTGCTGGTTTCTATCGGCATTGGTCTGTATGCGGCAAGACGTGTGCATAATGCAAAAGACTATGTGTTGGCGGGGCGACATTTGCCGCTGTATGTGGTGACCGCGACGGTGTTTGCCACCTGGTTTGGTGCGGAGGCAGTGCTGGGGATTTCCGCAAAGTTCGTCAGGGATGGACTGGGCGGTATTGTTGAAGATCCCTTCGGCGCCAGTATGTGTCTGATCCTGGTAGGCATGTTTTTTGCAGCCAAGCTGTACCGGATGAATTTGATGACCATAGGCGACTATTACCGTGCGCGCTATGGTCGCGCCGTGGAGGTGCTGACCAGTCTGGCGATTATAATTTCTTATTTGGGCTGGGTTGCTGCGCAGATTCTCGCCTTGGGTCTGGTATTTTCTTTTGTTACCCAGGGTGCGGTTACACAGCAAGAAGGCATGGTGATAGGCGCTACGATCGTGCTGGTCTACACCTTGTTTGGCGGCATGTGGTCAGTGGCGATGACAGATGCTTTCCAAATGACGATTATTGTTGTCGCAATGCTGTATCTGGCGTGGCTGTTGTCAGGCATGGCGGGGGGGGGCTAGCGTGGTGATCAGCCATGCGGCGCAGGCCGACAAGTTTAATTTCTGGCCGCAGCTGGAAACACGCGAGGTGCTTGCCTTCATAGGCGCTGCGGTGACCATGATGCTGGGATCTATTCCGCAGCAGGATGTGTTTCAGCGCGTGATGTCGGCCAAGAATGAAAAAACCGCTGTGCGCGGTTCGATGCTGGGTGGCAGTTTGTATTTTGTGTTCGCATTTATCCCGCTGTTTTTGGCCTATAGCGCCACCCTCATTGACCCGGCGATGGTAAATTCCTTGATCGACAAAGATGCACAGCTGATTTTGCCGACGCTGATTATGGAGCGCACGCCAGTGTTTGCGCAGGTGCTGTTCTTTGGTGCCTTACTTGCTGCCATTATGAGCACGGCCAGTGGCACCTTGCTCGCACCCTCAGTCACCTTTACGCAAAATATATTAAAACCCCTTATCGGGCAGCAGAGCGACCGCCATTTCTTGTGGACGATGCGTGCCGTGGTGGTGTGCTTTACCGTTGCGGTGACTTTGTTTGCGCTGAATTCCACAGCGAGTATTTACCAGATGGTGGGCAATGCCTATAAGGTCACTTTAGTTGCAGCCTTTATTCCGCTGGTGTGCGGTTTGTACTGGAAGCGTGCGAATACGCAGGGGGCACTGCTTGCAATCATTGCGGGTGTTTGTTCCTGGTTGCTGCTGGAGATATTCAATGCCGATGGGCTGTGGCCGCCGCAACTGGTGGGCTTGCTGATGAGTGCGCTAGGTATGCTGGTGGGTTCGCTATTGCCCAATCTTTCACGTCGCCCTCGGCAATATGCCACGGCGCATAAATAAAATTCAGGATAGGTATGTGGCTGTTATCACCCTAAAATAATGTAATATATTGATTATATTGAATATTTTAAACGTGGCGTTAGTTTTAATTCATTTTAAAGCGATGAATTGTGAGGTAAGCTAGGCTGGCTGCTGTTGAAAAATTGCAAGACAATAAAAAGTTTCTGGATGGTGTCCCCGTATAATAATGCAGTAAAATTTTAGAAAGATTATTTGTGTTTGATATTTGGCGACATGCCCTTACTTTTTTATTGATGGTCTCCATACTGTCCATGATTTTATGGGCGGTAGCTGGCGCTTTAGCGGCGGCCATTGTGTTTGGCGCATTGCTGCTGCTGCACTGGGTCTTCCATGTGCGCAATCTGGTTAAATTAGGCTACTGGCTGGAAAAGCCAGAGGAACGGAGCGTGCCCGAGGGGGAGGGGCCATGGGAGGATGTTTTTGCACGCTTGAACAAGATGGTGCGTGAACACCGCAAGGAACGCACCAAACGCGCCGCCGTTCTGCATGATTTGGAGCAGGCTACTGGTGCCTTTCCTGAGGGGGTCGTGAGCCTGGACAAAACAGATCACATCGAATGGTGCAATTCGCTTGCCGAACAACATCTTGGGATTGATAGCGGGCGCGATATCGGCCAGCAAATAACCTATCTGGTCAGACAACCTGAGTTCGTAGAATATCTCGCTGCAAAAAATTTTACCGATCCTTTATTGTTGCATGGACTGCGTCAGGGCGACCTGATTTTGTCCTGCAAGCTGGTTGGCTATAGTGGCAACAAGAAGTTGCTGGTTACCCGAGATGTGACCCGTTTCGAACATGTTGAAACGATGAGACGCGATTTTGTCGCCAATGTCTCGCATGAGTTGATTACGCCGTTAACCGTGGTGCACGGTTTTGTTGAAACGATGCTGGATATGCCCAGCCTGGAAAATGAGATGGCGCGACGTGCCTTGCCGATGATGGGTGAGCAGACTTTACGTATGACACGTCTGGTGGGCGATTTGCTAACGCTTTCAAAACTTGAGGATAGGTTGAATGTATTGAAAGAAGACGTAGTGGATGTGGCTGCGATGTTGTCCGGCTGTTATCAGGTGAGCTTGGCTTTAAGTGCAGGGCAGCATCAACTTAAACTGGAGTTGCTGAGTGACAGCAAGTTGCGAGGAAGTGCCGAAGAGTTACGTAGTGCCTTTGGTAACCTGGTGTCAAATGCGATCCGTTATACCCCGCCCGGAGGTGAAATAATAATATGTTGGCAGTTGCGGGCGGATGGGCTAGCTGTATTCAGCGTACAGGACTGCGGGATCGGTATCGCGTCACAACATATTCCGCGTCTAACCGAACGCTTCTATCGGGTGGACAGTAGTCGCTCGCGCGAGACGGGTGGCACGGGACTGGGCTTGGCCATCGTCAAGCACATCGTAAATCGCCATCAAGCGCATTTTGAAATTAGCAGTGAAGAGGGTAAGGGAAGTACATTCAGTATTGTGTTTCCAGCCAGTCGGCGCGTGGAATAGAGTGTACTTTTGAACTTGGTGTTTGTGAAAAGGAAGAGAATCATGCTGAATCTGGATAGTGTTATTTTGGAATTCGATAAAGGCTTGCGCACTCTGTTTAGTCAGGCCTATAGCGTACGCCCCCATCCTGATAGCGGTATCGTTGAATCTGATTTGAGCGATAGCGAAAAAAGCAGGGCGGCAGCATTAATGCGTGTAAACCACTGTGGCGAAATTTGCGCGCAGGCTTTGTACCAAGGGCAGGCATTGACGGCGCGGGATCCTCACGTACAGCAAAAATTAGCTGAGGCGGCTCAAGAAGAAACCGAACATTTAGCATGGACTGCCCAGCGGGTACATGAGCTGGGTGGACACATCAGCGTACTTAATCCGATTTGGTATACCAGTTCACTGGCAATCGGTGCGTTTGCAGGACTACTTGGCGACAAGTGGAATCTGGGTTTCCTTGCTGAAACGGAACGCCAGGTAGGTACTCATCTGCAAAGTCACTTGAGTAAATTGCCTGAACAGGATGCCAAGAGTCGAGCTGTGGTTCAGCAGATGTATCTCGATGAAACACAGCATGCGGAAATGGCGACAGGGCTGGGGGGGGGGGGGCTGATCTGCCTTTGCCAGTCAAGCTGGCTATGCAGTTAAGCGGCAAAGTAATGACACGCACGGCTTATTGGGTTTAGTTTCAGCTTGAAGAAATGCTGTGCTTAAGCGGTCTGCACTAGTTCAAAATCGTGAGTGATATCCGCCACTTTCCCCAGCATGATGGACGCAGAACAATATTTTTCTGCGGACAGCTTGATGGCACGCTCAACTTGTTC
>JBCKTV010000006.1:0-64511 GCA_038925365.1 Gallionellaceae bacterium | reverse complement strand
GGCGCGTGCGCAGTCGGCGATAGGGTCTTGCGGGTCGTCGCCTTCGGTCAGCACCGTGTAAAAAGCCGTAATTGAACCGCCGCCGTCAACGCCATTTCCGGCACGCTCCACCAGTTGCGGCAGTTTGGCGAATACTGAGGGAGGATAGCCCTTGGTGGCCGGAGGCTCGCCAATGGCGAGACCGATTTCACGCTGTGCCATGGCATAGCGCGTCAGCGAATCCATAATTAACAATACATTCTTGCCCTGATCGCGAAAATATTCCGCAATGGTGGTGGCGTAGGCAGCGCCCTGCATGCGCATCAGCGGGCTGGTATCGGCAGGTGCTGCGACGACGACCGAGCGTGCCATACCTTCTGGCCCAAGGATGTTGTCGATAAATTCCTTTACCTCGCGGCCACGTTCGCCGATCAGGCCGACCACGATGACGTCGGCAGTGGTGTAGCGCGCCATCATGCCGAGCAAAACGCTTTTGCCGACACCGCTACCGGCAAACAGCCCCATGCGTTGTCCGCGTCCCACACTCAGCAGGCTGTTGATAGCACGCACACCCACATCCAAAACATCCTTGATGGCGGCGCGATCTAAGGGATTGATGGGACGGCTGGCGAGCGGCGCGCAAGATACTGCGGACAGTGGACCCAGTTGATCTAGTGGCCGTCCGGCCCCGTCCAGAACACGCCCCAACAGCATTTCACCTACAGGTAAATGACGCGCCATGTCTGTCCCGCGTTGGTGTAAGACGGGTCCGTTTTCGCCAAAAATAGCCAAACAAGCAGGCTCCAGTGGGATCACTCTCGCACCGGGCACCAGACCATGTACATCGTGTTCCGGCATCAGAAATAATCTTTCGCCGGAAAACCCCACCACCTCAGCTTCGACCCTATTGCTGGGCAGATCAATTACGCAGGTGCTGCCTACCGGCATGCGCAAACCGACGGCTTCCATCACCATGCCGGTGACACGTGTCAGGTGTCCACTGGTCAGCAGCGGATTGCAGAGTGAGACCGCTTCGGTGCAGACGGCCAATGTGTCCAGCCAGTGCAGCGTGTGTTTGTTTATTCCTGTATCCATGAGCTGTCCTGTCCGATGCTTGCTACGATGCGTTGCCAGCGATTTTCCAGGGTGGCGTCGATTTGACTATGCGATGTTTCGACGCGTGCACCGCCGCGTGTAATTTGGGCATCTTCAAAAATTTTCCAGCCGCTGTGGCTTAGATGCTCTGCCATTTCGGCACGCACGATAGACGCATCATCTGGGTGCAATACCAGATGCGCGCCCTGATTGAAATGTGGCAGGCTGGCAATCGCGACACGGATGGTGTTGAGCAAAATTTCTGGGTTGGTTTTGATGACTTGCTGCACCATTTGCCGCGCAACCTCCAATGACAGCTTAAGCAAATCCTGTGCGATTTCCTGATCTGTGGCTAGCAAGGCCTGCTCCATGGAATTGAGCAGGGTTTCCATATCTTGCTTTCTTTCAGCGTAAGCTTCTTGATAGCCTTGTTGTTTTCCTTCAGCGAAGCCGGCCAGATTTCCTTCAGCGAAGCCGGCCTGATTTCCTTCAGCGAAGCCGGCCTGATAGCCTTCATCATGGGCTTGCCGCTGAATTTCCTCCAGTTGCACGGCGGTTGGCAAGATAATGGGAGGTTCGTTGTATTTCTGACGAGTGCCATCTGACGGGCCGAAGTTGGGCATCTCCCAGCGCTCGTAGGCGCTAAGTTCTTTATTGGGGTTAGCGTCATCAGACATAAGATTCTTCTCCGCTTGAACCTAGTGTAATTAGCCCCTCCTCGGATAAACGACGCGCCACTTTGAGAATTTCTTTTTGTTCTGCGTTCACCTCGCTGAGTTTGACCGGGCCCTTACCCTCAAGATCTTCTTTCAGCGTTTCGCAGGCTCGCTTCGACATATTCTTGTAAATTTTCTCGCGTATCTCTTCGCTCGCACCTTTTAGCGCCACGATAAGAGATTCAGACTGGACTTCGCGCAGGATAAGCTGAATGGCACGGTCTTCAATACCCAGCAGATTTTCAAATACAAACATTTGATCTTGTATTTTCTGTGCAAGTTCTGGATCAACCGTGCGCACATTTTCAATGACGATTACCTCATTGGTGGTGCCGACAAAGTTTAGAATCTCTGCGGCGGTTTTAATTCCCCCTCGCGTAAATTTCTTAGCTGCGGTACCAGAAAGCAATCTGGTAAACACTTCATTCAGTTCCCTTAACGCAATGGGCTGAACGCCATCCAGCGTTGCAATGCGCAGCATCACATCATTGCGCAAGCGTTCGGTAAATAAATTGAGTATGTTCGACGCTTGGTCTGCTTCCAGATGCACCAGTATGGTTGCTATAATTTGCGGGTGTTCCCCCTGAACCAGGTCGGCGATTGCAACCGGCTCCATCCATTTTAGGCTATCGATGCCGGTGGTGTCGTGATTATGCAGGATGCGATCCAGCACGCCTGCGGCTTTGTGGCTGCCCAGCGCCGCTATTAGCATGTTGCGGATGTAGCTGCTGGAATCCATGCCGATGGTGGTTTTTTTCGCCGCAAGATCATGAAATTCGTCGAACACTGTGCCAATTTGCTCATGTGTCAGATTGCGCAGGGCCACCATCGCGGCGCTGACTTTTTGCACCTGTTTGGGTTCAAGAAATTTAAGCACGCCGGCAGCCTCGGTCTCGCCCAGGGTCAACAGCAAGATAGCGCTTTTTTGTATACCTTCTTTGCTCATTCTGTCTCCATCCATTCCTGTACCACAGAAGCGACGATTTTAGGCTGTTCTAGGGATATTTTCTTGGCTGCCTGTATGCTGCTTTCATAACTGGCCTCTGCTTTTTTAAGTGCGAACTCCTTTTCCTTCGCGCTTTCAGCCTCATGATCGATTTCAGGTGGCAGTACCACTTCCGGTGGAGGGGGGATAAGGGATGTCACAAGATTACGGTAAGCCGGACGGATGATGGCGAGATAGAAATATAGTGCTAACCCGGTTATCAACAGGTATTTAAGTATGGTTTTGGCATGCTCGATCATCTCGGGCTGTTTCCACAATGGAATTTCCGCTTCCGCAGCTTCCACAACTTCGTTGAACTCGCTGTTGAGCAGGTTCAGGCTGTCTCCACGCTGGGCGTTGAAGCCCATTGCATTTCTAATCAGATTGTTAAGTGCTATCTGTTCGGCCGGGGTAAACGCCTTGGAGGTAATTTTGCCTTCTGCATCAGTGACAGAGCGATTGTTGATGAGTACGGCTACCGATAGCCGCTTGATATTGCCCACGTGTAGTTTAGTGTGGCTAATCATGCGGTCCACTTCGTAATTGGTGGTGGCTTCCTTGTGTGAGCTAAGGTGCTCACCTTGAGCTGCGGTAATCGCATCGGCCGGAATAACAATCTGGGCAGTGGCGGGAGCCGGCGGCTGGTTGGAAAGTGCACCAGGTACGCCTGCCGGGGTGAGCGCATTGTTTCTGGATTCCGTGGTTTGTGAACTGCGGATGGAAGATTGGTTGGGCGGCTGGTTAGGCTTGTAGCTTTCTTCGGTCTGTTCGGATTGCGAGAAATCAATATCGGCAGTCACTTGTACCCGCACATTTTGCTCTCCTATCAGGGGAGTTAGGATGTCTCCTATACGCTTGATGTAGTCTTGTTCAATCTGGTGCACATATTTGAGTTGGCTCGCATTCATCTTGTCAGTCCCGTCTTCCTGAAGGGAGCTCAGCAAGGAACCTCTCTGATCCAATACAGTGACGCTCTTGGATGGCAGATTGGGTATGCTGCTGGAGACAAGGTGCATAATCGCATTGACCTGTCCAACGTCCAACGCCCGCCCGGGGTGCAAAGTCAGTATCACAGATGCGGTGGGTTTTTGCTGCTCTTTGACAAACACCGAGGGCTTGGGAATAGCAAGATGAACGCGTGCGCTCAGCACTGGGCCCAGGGTCTGAATTGAGCGGGCGAGTTCGCCTTCCAGCGAGCGTTGGTAATTCACCTGTTCGAGAAATTGGCTGGTGCCGAATTTCTGATTTTCCATTAACTCAAAACCTGTAGTGCCGCCTTTTGGCAAGCCCTGTGAAGCGAGCCGCAGGCGTATTTCATGTACCCTATCAGCGAGAACCATCAACGCGCCACCGCCTTCGACAAGCTTGTAGTGTATATTCTGCTGCTGCAATGATTCGATAATGGCGCCACCGTCACGGTCGGATAAATTGCTGAAAAGCACCTGGTAATCGCTTTCCCGCACTGTCTCCTGCCCCCACATCCAGATGCCTATGCCAACCGCGATTGCCAAAACAGCAGAAAGCAATACCAGCATGCTCAGCAACTGCTGCGGGCCTATTTTTTCCAGTGATTCAGTGAACAGTGTTTGTATCAGAGCAGAATTCGACTTGGCGACAACAACAGGCATGCTTGTCGCCGGTATTGGCGTAACCGGAGCTTGCGTGGGAGGAGAATTCGTTGTATCGCTATCAGCCATGTTTTCCGCCAGTGAATGTGACGTCCAATTACCTTATGCTGGGCATTATCGGCCCACAATGAAAATACAGTACGGAGAAAAGCGATGTATTTTAAGCCTTATTCCAGCCCTGCCTGAGCTGTACGGATGCTATGGTGTGCCATCCCAAAAGGAGGTGCATTATGAATATTACCAAAGTAGATGGATTGTTGGCTGAAATGCGTGCCGCCATGGCCGCAGCACAGGGCGCAGGGGCGGCCAAGGCAGGCGAGACCGGGGTAGCACCCCGTGTTGATTTTGCCAGTGTACTGAGATCATCGTTGGATGGTGTAGCGCAGGTACAGAACCAGGCCACTAGCATGCAAAATGCGTTTGTAAGGGGTGAGGACAAGGTTAGCCTGAGCGATACCATGATAGCCATGCAAAAATCCAGTATTTCATTGCAAGCTACCGTGCAAGTGCGCAATAAAGTGGTGGATGCGTATAACACCATTATGAATATGTCGGTGTAGTTTTGGATTTTAAGATGTTGATTGAATGTCTAAAACGGCAGTTGTCCGCCGTTGCGTGCCTGCACTAAGTGCGACACTGCCTCTGACAAAGTGGGGAACACTTTGCTTGCAAAGGTCTAGTAGCCTCCTACAGTACGCTCTGCTTCGCATAGGACAAGAACCTTTAAGGGGTGTCAGCGTTAACTCACAAGAAGTTGATTTAAATAAGAAATAAAAACCAAGGTTACAAATAATATATTCAATATAATCAATATGTTAGGATTTCTATCTTAACAGCGCCAGCACGCTATTCGGTGCCTGGTTAGCCTGTGCCAGCATCGCAGTACCAGCTTGTTGCAGAATCTGGGCACGTGTCAAAGCGGCTGTTTCTGCAGCATAGTCGGCATCCATCACACGGCTACGTGCAATAGTTAGATTCTCACTGGCAATCATCAGAGTCGTGATCACGCTGGCGAACCGGGCTTGCAAGGCACCGAAGGCGGAACGCTGGTCACTTATAGCAGTCAGTGCCGAGTCAACCTGATTGATTGCGCGGTTTGCCCCGGCCACACTGGAGATGTCGATCTGGCTGACGCTTTGCAACTGGCCTGAAGCAGCGTTATTATTAAAAAAGTCTGTGGTATTGCTTACTTGGGCTACGCCAAATGACTTGTTCGAATCCAGTACCAGGTGACCCGTTGCAACGACGCTCGATGTTGGCCCCGTGCTGTCTCGTACAGGTTGACCATTTTCATCGACTCTTGCACCTGATTCTCTTGCCGCTGCTTCAGTACACAATTTTGTGCCGCCAGCTATCAGCGAGCCTTCGGATGATTTGTTGCTAATATTGATGTCCTCGCCGGTTGCATTGGTCAGCGTAATACCTGTGGCCTCCGCGTTCAGTTGTGCAGTTACACCGGTAGTGGATGCAACATCATTGAAAGCCTTGATGGCTCCTGCCAGTCCTTCAGCATTTGCAACTTTGCCCATGGTGAATGTAATTGCCGTCACCGACTTGTTGTTGGAGAGGATCTCAAGCACGAATCCTTCACCTAGAGTCAGATCATCCAAATCAATCTTGGTTTCAGCACGCGCAGTTACGTTGGTAGCCGGCATTTTTGTATTGATCAACGCTGCTACGACTTTAGCGCTATCGCCCTGTGCAACCTCGATGGTGGCGGAGCCCCCCGAACCGTTAACAGTGAAGTTTCCACCCTGAACACGGCTAACCGCAGCGGCGTTGGAATTAATCGAATTGACTATGCTATCGGGAGCCAGATCACCTACCCCAGCGCTGGTGGTCGCCGCAGATGCACCGATACGATAATTACCAAAACTTGCGGTACGGAAGTTGCCCGTGGTCGCAGTAATGTTTTGATTGGCATTAGATCCTACATGGAAATTGGCTGAACCAAAAGTGCCATCCAGAATGTTCTGGCCGTTGAATTGGGTGGTGATGGCGACACGATCCAGTTCGGCAGTCAGCTGGTTTGCTTCCGATTGCAATGCCGCACGGTCATTCACCGTGTTGGTGGCGTTGGCAGACTGTACCGCCAGCTCACGGATACGCTGCAACATCTCGCCCGCTGTGCTGAGTGCGCCTTCACCGGTTTGTGCCAGAGAAATGCCGTCGTTAGCATTGCGTCGTGCCTGATCCTGGCCGCGGATTTGCGCCGTCATCCGGTCTGAAATCGCCAGGCCAGCAGCATCGTCCTTCGCGCTATTGATGCGCAAGCCGGAAGATAAGCGTTGCAAGGAGATTCCCAAAAGATCCTGGGATCCGCTCAGGTTACGTTGTGCGTTGAGTGACGCACTGTTGGTGTTGATGACTGCTGCCATAAGAATTCTCCTTTAACTTGATTTCGCAACCAAGTACTGATGACGTCCAATTACCTGATATTGCGCATTATCGGCGCATAAGGAAAATACAATTCGATGATAAGAGAGGTGTTTTCAGCCTTGTTCTAGGCCTACTTGATCCTAAATCCAGCGATTGGCCTTACAGTTGAGTGCTTAATAGCATGGCTATTAAGCGATTGAGAGTTACTTAGGGTGCGACACTTGTTATTGTTTTTTGCCAGCGGGTATCAGGCTGACATGCAGATTATGTTCCAGCGAGCGTATCGATGCGCCAGCCAGGTAGCTGAATGAAACTTGTAGTTCGTCGCCTGCTTTGCCCTCCACACTCGTATGCAATGGCAATACCAAGTAGTCTATCAGCCAGTCTATAGAGGTAGTCTGCTCATGCAACAGGGCCAAAATATTTTTGGTGATGAAACGCAGGGCATTTACCGAGCCATCTTGAGCTAGTACAAAGCTGCCTTGCCATGTTATTTCACGCGAGTTTGGTAGTGATAAATCCAGCGTGCTATAAATTTCTGGTGCGGCAAGCTCTTTACTGGCGTGGTGGATTATTTGCGGGCGCTGGAATTGTATGATGGGTGCAAAAAAACCAAAGAAATTGTAATCTTGATGTAGTGGCTGTACCGCCATGATGATCGCTTCTGGAATAAAAACCGGCAACGGTCCGCCAAATCGCTGTGTATAACGCTGCTTGAATGCTTCTATCATTTCTATCTGTTTCTCGCGCAGCATGGCGACATGAATCATTTCGCAGATAACCACATCCACCGGTTCGGGCGGTAAATATTCAAAAGCATCCGCATGGATAACTTCTACTTTATGTCCATCGGGATTCAGTGCCAGAAAACGCCGTGATTCGGCAACTAGATCAGGATTGAATTCCACGCACCATACCTTGCTTGCAGTTGACGCGGCGAGACAGGAGAGAACCCCAGTGCCACCTCCAAGCTCCAGTACTTTCGCACCTTTAAAAACAACATGGTCTATCGCAGCCTTGAAATTACTCATGCGATTTTCATCTTTAAGCATGTTGTGGTGATAATGCAGGGGGATGAACTGGCCGAGATAATGGCTTTCAGCTTCGTCCTCATGCAGCGGGATGCGGCTTGCATGGGTGGATTTTGCTTGTGTCATGTTGTCAGCGCAATCCGGATAGCTTACTTTGCATGATGTCGACATAACGTTGCAAAAGTATGCTCATTTCGCCACGCAGCTGCACAAATTCGCAACCCGCGTATTTGCTGACAGCCCCGCTGGGTGAGGTGACATTAAACAGATTTTTAACCTGTAGGGTGACAAGCAGAGTACCAATGTCTGGCAATTCAATGCGACAGTCCGAGTATATTGCGCCAGCTTCCACGCTGATATTGTCTTCTTTGCATACCAAGGAGATTCCGCCTACGCTTATATCCGCAATGGTAATTTCGTGAGGTTTTACAGTTTTTCCCTGTGTAACAGGAACGATGCACTTCAATGGAGTAATGGAGGAGGTGGGCAGGCGGAAAAAATCCCTGCGTTGTAGCCGCAAAATATGTGGGGGTGATGAAAAATAAAATGCAGGTTGACCTTCATAGTTTGCCAGCAAGGGTCGCCGGCAAACAAATTGTATTTTGGCGCCCTGATGCAGGCTTATCAGTGTAATGTCGTCGCTGTGCAGCAGAGCGTTATTGTCCTCTTTGCTGGGGCCTACATCCATCCAGATTCCATCGTCTGTTACTGCCAGAAACAATGTTTGGAAAAAACGCTGTTCATTTTCAAAGTACAAAATGGCAAGCGATTCTTTCTGGGCAATGGCTCGCAGCGTGAGTTGAATTTGTTTGGGCGATGTGATCAGAAATTTATTTTCTTCGCCGTCTAGGAACTTTTGGATTGTCGGGAAAATATCTTTGGACATATTGTTTTCGCTAATGCTGCGACAGTCGCCATGATGAGTGTGATGGTAATTATACCGTTTTAGGAGGTGCTGTCACGCTAGTAATAGGCATGGTTTCTGCCTTTTCCAAGCGATATAACCACGCAAGTAGTTCTGCTACAGCTTGATATAACTGTGGCGGAATGTTCTCGTCCAGCTCAACCTGCATCAATATCCCCACCAGATCCTCAGACTCGTGCACAAATACACCATACTCCCTAGCTCGCTCAATAATGGCCTGTGCAATTAAGCCGCGCCCCTTTGCCACTACCCTGGGGGACTTGTCGCCGGTTTGGTAGGCTAAAGCGATAGCGGTTCTTAATTTGCCGGATGTTGCCATGCTGGGCTTTCCAGATGTTTCCATACTGGATTTTCCTGATGTTTCCAAGCTGGGTTTATCAGATGTTTCCATGCTGGGTAAGCAGTGCGCTGGTGATGTTGATGCCGCGATCAGTCATGGTGGACACCAGTTGCGAACTGGCGGCGCCCAGTTTGGCGCGAGTTTTGTCATTTACTGCATCAAGGGCAAGGCTGATGCCTGAGTTGCCAAAGCGCAAAGTAGCGCTTACCTCGCCCAGATTAGGCAGGGTGAGAATAATTTCTGTCATCCATTCTCGCCCCTCTTCGGTATTAGCAGTGTGAGTAGCTTCTTCGCGAATTTTCCAGTTCATTTTCTGATTGACCCAAACTTGACCTTGCCATTGCACTTGTCTTGTTTCCAGTGCATGCAATTGTTGTTGCACCAAAGGAAGTAAGTGCTCGGGGATGCTGGGAATTGAATTGCGCTGCTGGCCGCCAGTAACATCGCCAGTTAAATTTGTTTTGTTTGAATTGCTGTCAGATATTTGCGCAGCGTTGAATTTGTCGGCGGGGATATTTTGTGGCTCCTGCATTATTTGTGCGGTATTGCGCGAACCGGAAATCCATTGTGCCTGATGGGATTCGTAAAACAGTCCGCTTTGGCTTAATGCAGTACGCAGTTTTCCTGCCAGTACACTGGTATCGGGAAATTGAGTTGCTCCCGTCCACAGCGGAGCACTATTGCCAGGGCGCACAAAATCTTTTTCCAGTGCTTGCTGAGTCAGTGAGGAGAGCAGACGTGCAGTAGTGCTGAGTTGGTCGGAAGTGGATAGTGGATTGGCCGAGGCTGCCATGTTGAAGGTAAGACGCGGCAGCAGTGACACGACTTGTAAGGTGATGCTGTCCCCGCTGCGGATGTTGGCGGGGAGTTGCAACTGCAGCAACTGATCGGCCACCTTAACTTTGAAGATGCCGGGTGCAAGCTGTGCTTGTACGGTGGCTTGATATTTTTGACCCAGCTCAAATGCGGCTGTTGCGGTGACGGCAGTTGTCGCTGTAATCAGCGGTTTCTGTGTGAGCGCGAGCGCTTTCAGTGAGTTTTGAGCATCGGTGGGTATCATGCATTGCGTGCCCTGATGAGGTATATAATTATCCGAAATATAAAAATATTCAATACAATCAAGATGTTATGTCAATTTAAGGATATAATTATATTTATCCAAGATAAATTATCAATAGTTGCTGGAATAAGCCAATATCACTTTCTGCTCGCTGCGTGAGCTTTGCATGATGCGTTGTAGTTGTGCCATCCACGGCTGGGTGTGTTCGCGTATTGCTGCGTCGTCAGCCAGTATTTTATGGATCAGCGCAACTTTTTGCAGGCGGATGCCTTCGTCAATTGGAGCGAGATCCAGTTGCTTCATCGACTCTACATGCTGGTTGCACTGTTGTTCCAACGCAAGTAGTTGATCCCATTCACCTAGCGTGGCAGCAGCACGCATCTGTGCGGTAATGCTCGACAGGTGGCGGTAATTTTCTATGACTGAATTCATCACTTACATCCTGCCATACATCAAGACTGCCTGTCTGCCGATTGTAGATGCCGGTATGATTTCTTGTTTGGTTTGAGTCATTGCCGCTGGAGCTATTGATGGCGGCGTAATCGACAATACCTGTGCCGATGTCGGACGGATGCTTTCCCATGCCCCTTTCAATTCGTTAAGTAAACCGCTGACTTCGTCCAGCATGGCAATGTCATTTTTCAAGTTGGCTATCAATAAACGCTGGTTCATATAGTCGTAAAGGTCGTAGAGATTTCTGCCGATTTCTCCGCTTTGTTTAAGGTCCAGGCAGGCCTTCAAACCTTCATCGATAATCTGGATGGCCTTGGTGATGGAGGCGCCTTTGGCCGCGATATTCTCAGCGACCATGTGTTTTTTTGCGGAGGCAATCGCCAACAGCGCACCCTGGTAAAGCATCAAAATCAGCTGGTGCGGACTTGCTGCTGTCACACCGGATTCTAGACCAACATTTTTATAGATATTAAGAGCGTTTACTGGGTTCATGATATTCTCCGATCAATAAGGTCTGGGTAAGTTGGATAGTTGCTGCGTCAGGTAAGTGCTGGTTGTGTTCATATTGCTAAGCGCGGTTTCGAGTGATGAAAATTGTTTACGGTAGCGTGCTTCCTGCAACGGCATACGTTGTTCCAGCCTGTCGCGCTGGGATGAAACGTCTTTGATGCTGCTATTGATGCCGTTTTTCCTGCCCTCAATCTGGCCGTCTTTGGCCAGTACCGAGGTGATTAAATTGTTCAGGAGGTGGGCATATCCCTGCGAATAATTTATTCGTTCACGCTCGCCCAAGGAACCGCCTTTGACCAATATCTTAAGCCCCATGGTTGAAGCTTCGAGAGAAGTTAGTGTTTGTCCTGATCCGGCACCGTCTATGGTATTGACGGTGCCGGCTACGTCTGTTCCCGGTGTATGTATTGGATTTTTACCTAGCAGGTTGAGCGCGCCGTTACCTGACATCTCAATAGTAGATTTTGAACCGAAGGTATTGGAGGTAATGACGAGACCAAAATCGTCGTGCTTGGCAGAGACCGAAATTCCCGCGCTGGATAAGGTTTCGGCGCCGTTAATTTTTGATTGTACTTCACGGGCGAGAGAGTCAAAAGTGTAAGTCCCGGCAGACAGCGTGACGGACGCGCTGACACCGCCAACCTGCACTTCGAGCGCGTCGTTTTCGCCTGCTTCAATCACTAGGGTTTCAATCTCCTCGCAGCCGGCAAGGCTGCCTTTGGTAGCCAGATGGTTAACGTTGACGGCATAGGAGCCCACCTTGGTACCGGCCGCCGCCGATGTAAATGCAAGCTGCGAGTCTGAGGAGTTGCCAACTGTAGTGAACAATCTTGCAACATCGGAGGAATTGGTATTGAGGGCTTCATTTAGCTTAGAGGTATCCAGCGCCATTGTGCCCTCTTTTTGTATGGTCACGCCAATCTGGCTCAGAGTTGTTAGTGCCCCCCCCCGAGCTGCTGATGGGTGTATTCAGGATGCTACGCATCTGCGACTGTAGCATGCGTACCGTTGAGTCTCCCTGCAACACGCTACCCTGCTTGGTGGCAGGGTTGTAAGCGCTCATGCCTGACAATGTTTTGTGGAGTTCGTTGTAACCTTTTACAAATTCCTGTACAGCATTGCTGATTGCGCTATTGTCTTGGGCAACATTGAGTGTGATAGGATTTTCTGTTATTTTCAGGAAATCCAAGGTGATGCCCGGTATGACATCTGCAATGGAATTGACGTCTTTGCTAACCGGTACACCATTGACCGTAATAAGCGCATTCTGGGCAGCTACGGTTTGTTTCAGGCTCTGCGAGCCAGCCGGATCGTGGGCCATCAGGCTGCTCAATGTTTCATCACCTGCAACAGATATCTTCAGGCTATTCTTTGCACCCATGCTGGTGGAACTTAAGGCCAGCGTATAGGGTTTTTCACTGCCGTCGTTGACGATAGTTGCTGTGATGCCAATTTTTGCGGTGTTGATCGCATCGCGTATTCCGGCCAGTGTATTTTTGCCGGAATCGATGCTGACGGTTTTGACCCCTTGGCTGCTCGAGGCAAATAGGGCTTTGGTGTATTTGCCGCTTGCGGCATCGAAGCTGCCGCCCGAAATTGTGCCTAATTCAAAAGTGATTTTGGAAGCCACATCCGTGCCTATGCTGTCTGTATCGCTAGATTGTCCGACCGCGAGCAGTTTTTGCGCACTCGCCAGTGAAGAAATAGAAACTGTATGTGATCCGGCTGACGCTTTGGCGCTAGCTGCGGCTGTAAGTGCAGTTGTATCCGATGACGTTGCTTTAAATGTCAGGTACTTTTCCGCTTGGTTTAAATCCTTTAAAGAAGTCTGGAAGCCGGACAGCGCGCTTGCAATATTACCGTAGGCGGAAATTTTAGCCTGATAGTTCGCCTCTTTTTTATTGAGTGCGGCAACCGGACGCTGCTCGATAGACATGAGCTGCCCGACAATGCCAGGTACATCAAGAGTTGCGCCTCCAATAGCCATATTGAAACTCCCTTAAGCCTTCGTTTTCAGTAACACATTTCTTTGTGCATTATCAATTGCACGTGTAATGGACAGCATATCCTCTGACGGGAATTGCATAATAACCTTGCCGGTTTCTGATTCCGTCACTTTGATCACTGTCTTTTTGGTGCTTTCATCAACGGTGAATGCAAGGTCGGAATTGGTTATGCTCATCGCCTTGTTGGCTTGCTCCACCATCTGTTGCAGGATCTCCTGGGAAGGGGCGCGTTTGGCGGCAGTTAAGGGCTGTTCGGTTGCTGCGGCTTTGCTTTTTGTGACGTTTGCCACGGGCGCACTATCACCGCTTACCCCCCGGTTGGATGTTGCGTTGTTAATATTTTGAGTAGACATTTGTTTCTCCTGTGTAATCACTACACGCTGATCAAACGGCAAGGTATCTGGCCTGGCCCGTTACGCGTCCTGAATAACTAAGTGAGGTAGCGTAACTATGTTTAGTTGTTCAGGGCATCTCTAAAAACACATAACATGTGTTACGTGCTTTTAAAGATTACCTGAGTTTAAACTCAATAATAATAAGTAAGCTAGCTAATTGTAAGGATAGTATTGACTTACCCCGACAATATTACTTATCTTAACAGAGCCATCACGCCATTTGGTGCCTGGTTAGCCTGTGCCAGCATCGCAGTACCAGCTTGTTGCAGAATCTGGCCACGTGTCAAAGCGGCTGTTTCTGCTGCATAATCGGCATCCATCACACGGCTACGTGCAGTAGACAGATTCTCACTGGCAATCATCAGAGTTGAGATCACGCTGGAGAACCGGGCTTGCAAGGCACCGAAGGCAGAACGCTGGTCACTTACGGCACTCAGTGCCGAATCAACCTGATTAATTGCGCGGTTTGCCCCAGCCACCGTGGATAGGTCGATCTGGCTGACGCTTTGCAACTGGCCTGAAGCCGCGCTTTTATTAAAGAAGTCTGTGGTATTGGATACGCTACTTATTCCAAATGATTTGTTCGAATCCAGTACCACGTGACCCGTTGCAATGACGCTCGATGTTGGCCCCGTGCCTGCTATAGGGTTGCCCATTGCATCGACCTTTGGTTTTGCATCTGCTTCAGTCGCCAAGGTTGTGCCGCCGGCGTTTAGAGTGCCTAGGGATGATCTGTTGTTAATAATGATGTTCTGACCGCTTGCATTGGTCAGTGTGATACCCGTAGCCTCCGCGTTGAGTTCAGCCGTTACACCGGTAACTGATGCTACATCATTGAAAACCTTGATGGCGCCTGCCAGTCCTTCAGCATTTGCAACTTTGCCCATGGTGAATGTAATTGCCTTCGCCGTCTTGTTGCTGGAGGAGAGATCAAGCGTAAATCCTTCACCTGCAGTAAGGTCAGTCAAGTCAAATCTAGTTTGAGCCGTTGCAGCTATGTTGGTAGCCCCCGATTTTGCATTGACCAAGGCTGCTACGTCTTTAGCGCTATCGCCCTTTGCAACCATGATGACGGCAGAACCAGCCGAACCGTTAACAGTGAAATTTCCACCCTGAACACGGCTAGCTGCGGCTGCGTTAGAATTAATCGAATTGGATGCACTAGCGTTGACCATATCACCACTCGCAGCGCTGCTAGCCGCTGTAGTTGCACCAATACGATAGTTACCAAAACTCGCGGTACGGAAGTTGCCCGTGGTCGCAGTAATGTTCTGATTGGCGTTAGATCCAACATGGAAATTGGCTGAACCAAAGGTGCCATCCAGAATGTTTTGGTTGTTGAACTGGGTGGTGACGGCGACACGATCCAGTTCGGCAGTCAGCTGGTTTGCTTCCGATTGCAGTGCTGAACGGTCATTCACCGTGTTGGTGGCGTTGGCAGACTGTACCGCCAGTTCACGGATACGCTGCAACATGTCGGTGGCTGTGCTGAGTGCGCCCTCACCCGTTTGTGCCAGAGAAATGCCGTCGTTCGCATTGCGTCGTGCCTGATCCTGGCCTCGGATCTGTGCCGTCATCCGGTCTGCAATCGCCAGACCAGCTGCGTCGTCTTTCGCGCTATTGATGCGTAAGCCGGAAGATAAACGCTGCAACGAGGTTGCCAAAGACGTCTGTGATGTACTCAGGTTACGTTGTGCGTTGAGTGACGCACTGTTGGTATTGATGACTGCTGCCATGATAATTCTCCTTTAACTAGATTTTGCAACTTGGCATTATTGCCATTCACCGCGGTTAGCCTATTGTTGCTAGGCACGTCAACCGCCGTTAGTCTAGTTATCGGAATGTTATGGGGGAACTTTAATAATTAATTTGACTTTATTAAAAAATTGTTTTTAATCAAACTCATGAGGCAGATACCACGCGGTTTTTCCCAGTTTTTTTGGCGTGATACATGGCTTTGTCAGCTCGCCCTATCAGGTCTTCCTTGTCTTCTCCTTCTACGCGCAAGGCGACACCAGCGCTGAAAGTGATGAGTTTGCGTTCATTGTTGTGCAGGAAGAATTTTTTGGTGAGTTCGCGCTGCAGCCGCTCCAGGGAAGCCATAGCTGCCTGCATACCGGTGTCGGGCAGGATAATCAAAAATTCTTCACCACCGTAGCGCGCCACCGAGTCAGTGGGGCGCAGTGCTTCTTTAATAACCCGGGTGAGGTGTATCAGCGCTTCATCTCCAACCTGATGGCCCAGGGTGTCGTTTATTTGTTTGAAATTGTCGATATCCAGCAGCGCCACACAGAGCTGGCTTTGGCTGCGCTCGATGCGTTTGTATTCCCGATCCAGTGTGTCTTCCATGCCGCGACGGTTGAGCGCACCGGTAAGCTGATCTTCCCGCACCAGCTCACTGACTTCTTCAAGTTCCTGCTCAAGTTTTTTGACTCTATCCTCTGCGTCATGGGCTTGTTTGCGGGTTGTAAGCAGCTCTTCGTGGGCGCGCTGGGCGCTGGCTTGGATAATACGAGTATCTTGCATAATATCGGCAAGAATATGGCTTAATTCTGTAATGCTGTCCGCACCGCCAATTTTATGGCTGTAGCCCTCGATTTTGGAGTGGTAGTCGCCGGTAGTTTCGGTCAAGTTGCCGAGACGGTCAATAAAAGTAGTCATCAGGCTCTTGAGGGTGCTCTTGGCATCGCTCAGGCTTTGTTTTAGGGTGCTTTGCTTGATGATCGCATTGCGCAAATTGCGTTCCGCATCGGCTATAGATTGTTTGTCTAGAGGTTGTGCTATCAGTTCATTCAGGGTTGTTATCTGCCCGTGCATCCATTTGTCATCGGCCACCAATTCACTTACATTTTCCACCAGCAAGCGTAATAAGCGTAGCAGGCCTTCCTGAATTCTCAGCTTGTCTCCGCCACGCAGTTCCAATTTAAGCCAGAATTTTCGTAGCTGAGTGGCCAGGTCTGTAATCTGTCTAGGATTTGCTGCTGCGCGAACTTGTAGTGCCAGTGTTTGTATTTCGCCGCTCATCTCGGGTTGGCTGTGCAGGGTATTTTCAAGAGTATGTGCAAGCAGTTCGCGCAACTGGGACAGGAGTTCAGGTGTACTTTCTGCTGCGGCAAGTGCAGCGGGAGTTTTTGGGTTTTGGATATCGCCAACAGCTGCGGCTGCTGTAGAAATATTGTCACTGACAGTCAACGCTTCATCGGATGCTCCACCAGTGCTGGACCAGGAGCGCACCAGACCTTGCAGTTTTTCATGCAGCACCACTGGGTCTTTAGTGTAGCGGCTCAACACCGTTTCCACGCCTTCTTTTTTGCGGGTTACGGTGATGCCTTTGTGTGGAGTATCCAGCTGGCGCAGCAAGTCTCGTATCATGCTTGGCCAGGCAATCGACGACCCGGCTTGTTCTATTACGGCAGCACCACTTTTAGCATGAGGCGCACCGCTGATCTCCTGATAAATTTGCGCGTAGTTATCCGGTGTAGGCGCTAATTTGCGTTCAGCAAGCGTTTTTAGCGTTTCACGCGCAATGTCGGAGGGGCTGGATAGGGTTGCCATGGTGTCATCTTGTCTTTACTGAATGATGTGTATTATTGATTGAACACAAAAAAGTCATAGATGGATTAGCGGCAATTATTTGTACTACTTCAGTTGTTTAGGGAGGTATGTCGGGTCAGAAGGCATGGCTAATCATAACATGTTGATTATATTGAATATTTTATTCAGCTCGTAATTTAATTTGGTTCGAGTATTACCTATAGGACGATGTTAAGGCCAGTTCGTTACTCCAAAAGATGATTACTGATGGCGTATTGGATGGCTTCTGCATTGGTCTTAAGTTTCATTTTGTCGAGCAAACGGGCACGGTACACACTGACCGTTTTTGCGCTGAGGGACATGATCGCAGCCATTTCACTGAGTTTTTTACCGGATGCCAATAAGCAAAGGGTTTGATATTCACGGTCTGAAAGGGTTTGATGCAGTAGTTCTTGATAGCCTACACTCAAACCTTCGGCCAGCTGTTGCGCGAGTTCATTGCTGATATATTTTTTACCCTTGGCAACCTGGCGGATGGCATCAACCAGTTGCGACGGCGCGCTTTGTTTATTCAAGTAGCCAGCAGCGCCTGCTTTCATCGAGCGCACCGCGTATTGGTCTTCGGCATGCATGCTGAGCATAATCACGGCTAGTTGCGGATGATTTAGCTTGAGTTGTTTGAGTACCTCTATGCCATGTTTATCGGGCAGACTAATGTCCAGCAATGCCAGTTCATACCGCTCAGTTTGGGCCATATTTAGCGCTTGCATACCGCAATCAGCTTCGCCCGTCACCCGAATATCGTCGGTGTCGTCGAGAATTTGTTTAAGTCCTTTGCGTATGATTGCATGGTCGTCCACTACTAGTACGTTTATCATTTTGTCACCCAGAAATTCTGTTTAAAATAATGATTGTTGATGCGAATGCGCTACTTCTGTTTCAAGGACAACTTGCGGAATACTAACAGTTATTGTAGTGCCTTTCCCCGGTTTTCCAGTGAAATGCACTACACCACCAAAGCGCGCCACCCGTTCCTGAATTCCGCGTAGACCAAAGGAGCGTGGCTTGAGACGGTCCGGGTCGCGCAAGCCGCAGCCATTGTCGCTGACCGTCAACTCTACGCTATGAATACGGTTATGTATCATTACTTTTACTTTACTAGCCTGGGCGTGTTTCATTATATTGTTTAACGCCTCCTGAAATATTCTGAACAGGGTAATGGCGATATTGGGGGAGACTGCTACACCCTCATCAACCGTGTCCAGCAAGCAGCTGATAGTTGTGCGTTGCTCAAACTCGTTTGCTTCAACTTCTATTGCGGCAACGATGCCAAAACAATCCAAAGTGCTCGGGCGAAGATTGCGAGCAATATTGCTGGCGGCGGCAGTGCAACGGTTTACCAGGTTGTCGATATCCTTGATTTTTGTGCTCAGCGCGGGGTCATTGCTGCTCAAGCGGCTATTTAGCCAGGCAATGTCCATCTTGATTGCAGTCAGCATGCTGCCCATGTCATCATGAACTTCCCGTGCGAGAGAGAGACGTTCTTGCTCGCGTACGTCCTGAATATGCGCTGATAGTTCGCGTAATTGCTCCTGTGAGCGAAGGATCTCTATTTCTGCCAGCTTGCGCTCGGTGATGTTGAATATCATGCCTTCCCATTGCACCCCTGCTGCCACTTTACGCGGAGAGCAGCGTAGATTGACCCATTTTATGCTTCCATCAGGCTGAGATTTGACGCGGCCTTCCCAATACATAAAGGACAGATTTTTGCCCGATGTCTGCAACGCACTTTGATATGAGTTGAGATCGGCAGGATGCAGCATGTTAAAAAACAAGGCAGGTTCGTGTTGCAGATCTTGCGGGTGCACACCCAGTAAATCGTAGCAACCTTCGCTGACATAGGGAAAGCTTACCTCGCGGGAGTTGGACTGTAATAATTGATAGGCCATACCGGGTAAATTTGAAATCAAAGCTTGCAAGCGTGCTTGGTTTTCCTTGAGGTCGATCAACATTTGGCGATGCTCCTGGCGGATGATCGCTTCGTGCAAGTAGTGCTCAATGGCAGGTATTAGCCTGCTTAAGCTACCCTTAAATATGTAATCGGCGGCACCAGCTTGGATGGCGCCGATGATATTTTCTTCACGCAGATTATGCGACAGGAAAAGTAAGGGCAGGTCTATGCTCAGAGATTGCATCACGCTAAGCGCTTCCAGCCCGCCAAATGCAGGCGGGTTGTAACTGCATAAAACAATATCCCATTGGTTTTCGAGCAGGGCCGATCTCATCGTATCAGCATCTTCCACACGCTGATATTCGACCAGGTATCCGTTATCCGTAAGCTTAGCGAGAGTTTGTTGCAAGTCGTCTTGCGATGCTTCAACAAACAATACGCGGAGTTTCATTTGAGGCATTTTCCTCCTTTTTTTTAAAAAGATTGCTACAAGCAAAATTATTCTTTGATAGTAATGCTTTATTTTAATGAGGTAAATAGGGTAATGCCACATACTGCTCAGGTATGTCTGGAATAAGGCCGAAAATACATCGCTATTCATCGTACTGTATTTCACTTGAGTGCTGATCGAGGGGGGTAAATGCTAATTCGCAACAAGCTTGAGGTAAAATGCTGAATTCCCCTTTGCGCAAATATGTTATGTCTTTCAATATCGACAATTTAATAGCAGAGAGACTGATACGTCAGGATATCCTGTCACTGCACGCTTACCATGTGCAGCCGAGTCCCGGAATGATCAAGCTCGATGCGATGGAAAACCCCTATTCGCTGCCTGAGAGTATCCGCGCAGAAGTTGCCCAGGCAGTGGCGAACGCGGCAATTAACCGCTACCCCGATGCCGGCGCCCAAAGTCTGAAAAAAAGTATTAAACAAGCGAGCGGCTTGGCGATCGAGATGGAGGTGCTGCTGGGCAACGGTTCGGATGAAATTATTCAGCTGCTGGCGATGGCTGTCGCCAACCCGGGTGCGACATTGATGAGCGTTGAGCCCTCCTTTGTAATGTATAAAATGATTGCCACTTTCACCGGCATGAATTACTTGGGTGTGCCGCTAACAGAAGATTTTCAGCTCGATCTGCCCGCAATGCTGAAGGCAATCAAGCAGCATCAGCCCGCGTTGATCTTTTTGGCTTATCCGAATAATCCGACCGGTAATTTGTTTGAGGCATCTGCAATCGAGCAAATCATTGAGGAAGCACAGGGTTTGGTGGTAGTGGATGAGGCTTATTACGCCTTTGCAAGCGATAGTTTTCTCTCTCGATTGGGTCGATATCCCAATTTATTGGTGATGCGAACTTTTTCAAAGCTGGGTATGGCCGGTTTGCGCCTGGGATTTTTGGCGGGCAGCAAAAATTGGCTAGAACAGTTGGAAAAGCTGCGCTTGCCGTATAATGTCGGGGTACTGACCCAACAGGTTGCCGAAATATTATTGAAGCATCATGCAGTATTGTTGCAGCAGGCTGAGCAGATCAAGCTGGATCGAAGCTGGTTGTTTGAACGCTTGGTAGGCACGGTAGATGTGCATGCTTATACTAGCGAGGCAAACTTCATTTTATTCCGGCTAGCGCATGCAGCCAAGGTGTTTGAAGGATTAAAACAACGCGGCGTGCTGGTTAAAAAATTGGATGGCGGACACCCGGCACTGCTGAATTGCCTGCGCGTAACGGTAGGCACGGCGGAAGAGAATGAATTGTTTGTCAAAGCGTTGCAGGAAAGTATTCATCAATTTACCTAAATTTTATTGGGAAGAATCATGCGCAACACGCAGGTAACGCGTAATACTTTGGAAACCCAGATCAGTGTCACGCTGAATCTGGACGGCAGCGGCAAGTCCAGTTTTGATACCGGCGTGCCTTTCCTCGATCACATGCTGGATCAGATTGCACGGCATGGCTTGCTCGATCTGTCTATTGTCGCCAAAGGCGATTTGCATATCGATGCGCACCACACCGTTGAGGATATCGGCATTACGCTGGGTCAGGCATTTAATCAGGCGATAGGCGATAAAAAGGGCCTGCGCCGTTACGGCCACGCCTATGTGCCGCTGGATGAAGCGTTGTCACGCGTGGTGCTGGATATTTCCGGCCGCCCCGGTCTGGTATTCAACGTGGACTTTGTGCGCGCCAGCATCGGTGAATTTGACGTGGATCTGTTCCATGAGTTTTTCCAAGGCTTTGTCAATCACGCCCTAGTAACTTTGCACATTGATTGCTTGGCCGGCAATAACGCGCACCACCAGGCAGAGACAGTATTTAAGGCTTTCGGACGCGCGTTGCGCATGGCGGTTGAGCTTGATCCGCGCATGGCCGGCATGATGCCTTCCACCAAGGGTAGCCTCTAAAATACATCATGGTTGATATTGCAGTAATAGATTACGGCATGGGGAACTTGCGCTCAGTGCACAATGCACTGGTGGCGGTAGCGCCGAAGGCATCCATCGTAGTGACGGATGATCCAGCTGTGGTGGAAAAGGCGGGAAGAGTTGTGTTCCCGGGGCAGGGCGCCATGCCGGACTGTATGCGCGAGCTTGATGCACGCAACTTGCGTCAGGCAGTGCTGGATGCTGCACACAACAAGCCTTTTCTGGGTATATGTATCGGTTTGCAGATGTTGTTTGAACATAGTAATGAAGGCGATGTTCCAGGATTGGGCGTGTTTCCTGGGCAAGTGCTGCGATTTGAACATAAGCTGCATGATGCGCAAGGCAATCGCCTTAAAGTGCCGCATATGGGTTGGAATCAAGTGCATCAAAAAGTTAACCACCCGATGTGGAATAATATTTCTCAGGATGAGCGCTTTTATTTTGTGCATAGCTATTATGTAAAACCAGCTGATGACAAATATGTGCAGGCTGTGAGCCATTACCCGCAGCCCTTTGTTTGCGCGGTGGCGCGTGATAATTTGTTTGCGGTACAGTTTCACCCGGAAAAAAGCCACAAGGCAGGTTTGCAGTTGCTAGAAAATTTTGTAAATTGGAACCCCGTTTAATTTTACTTCTAAATTAATTATTACCATGCTAATTATTCCCGCGATTGATTTGAAAGATGGACATTGTGTACGCCTGCGTCAGGGCATGATGGAAGATGCAACCGTGTTTTCGGACGACCCTGCTGCGATGGCGAAACAATGGCTGGCGCAGGGTGCAAGAAGATTGCATCTTGTTGATTTAAATGGAGCTTTTGCTGGAAAACCCAAAAATGAAGCGGCGGTACGCAGCATCATCGAGGCGGTTGGGATGGATGTGCCGGTTCAGTTGGGCGGCGGCATACGCGATCTGGAGACTATAGAGCGCTATCTCGATATTGGCGTGAGCTACATTATTATTGGTACGGCGGCGGTCACACTGCCCGGTTTCCTGCATGAAGCCTGTGATGCTTTCCCCGGTCATATCATGGTGGGGCTGGATGCCAAAGATGGAAAGGTTGCGGTGGATGGCTGGTCCAAATTGACCGGCCATGATGTGTGTGATCTGGCCAAGCGCTTTGAGGGTTATGGCGTTGAGGCCATTATTTATACGGATATCGGTCGCGACGGCATGATGAGCGGCGTGAATATACCCGCTACAGTGGAGTTGGCCAGGCCGCTTACCGTGCCGGTCATTGCCAGCGGTGGTATCACCAATCTGGATGATGTAAGGGCGTTGTGTGCCGTGCAACAGGAAGGCATTACAGGCGCAATAACTGGTCGTGCAATTTATGAAGGGACGCTGGATTTTGCGGAAGCGCAAAAGCTGGCGGATCAACTCACTGCCGACTGGAAAGCAAAGCTGCTGCCTAGCTGACCCTCTTGTCCAATAACTCAGGCTTATCCAATAACTCAAGTTCTGGCACTCATTCATTATGTTAGCTAAACGCATCATCCCTTGTCTCGATGTCACCGCTGGCCGTGTAGTGAAGGGCGTCAGTTTCGTTGAATTGCGCGATGCAGGTGATCCGATTGAAATTGCGCGTCGCTACAATGAACAGGGCGCGGATGAACTCACTTTTCTCGATATAACCGCATCCTCTGATGACCGGGGCATTATTTTCCGCATGATAGAACAGGTAGCGAAACAGGTTTTTATTCCGCTGACTGTAGGTGGCGGTGTGCGTCAGGTTGATGATGTGCGAGACCTGCTGAATGCGGGTGCCGACAAGGTCAGTATCAATACCTCGGCTGTAGTCAATCCACAACTAGTGGCCGATGCGTCGGCGCGTTATGGATCGCAGTGCATAGTGGTGGCGATAGACGCAAAACAGGTTGCACCCGGCAAGTGGGAGGTTTTTACCCATGGTGGACGCAAGGCGACAGGTCTAGATGCAGTAGAGTGGGCTATAAAGATGCAGAGCTTGGGTGCGGGCGAAATTCTGCTGACCAGCATGGATAGAGACGGGCAAAAAATTGGCTTTAACCTACCATTGACGCGTGCCGTGAGCGATGCGCTGGAAATACCGGTAATTGCCAGCGGCGGCGTGGGTAACCTGCAGCATCTAGTGGATGGAGTTAAGCTAGGCGGGGCGGATGCGGTGCTGGCGGCCAGTATTTTTCACTACGGCGAATATACCGTGCAGCAAGCCAAACAATTCATGGCGGAGCAAGGCATTGAGGTTCGCTTATGAGTGAAAATTGGTTGAACAAGATTAACTGGTCATCGGATGGGCTCGTACCCGCCATCGCACAAGATGCACAAACGGGTCGCGTGCTGATGGTGGCGTGGATGGACAGGGACGCTTTGCAGCGTACCGTTGAGTTGGGTGAAGCTGTTTATTGGTCGCGTTCGCGCAAGAAACTTTGGCACAAAGGCGAGGAGTCCGGGCATGTGCAGCGGGTAAAAGAGATACGTCTTGATTGTGATCAGGATGTTTTATTGTTGCAAATTGAACAGCATGGCGGAATTGCTTGTCATACAGGCCGTGAAAGCTGTTTTTTCAGCCGACTGGAAAATGGACATTGGGTGGAAACCGATGCAGTATTGAAAAATCCAGATGAAATATACCAAAAGAAAATATAAGCAATGAATGACGATATTTTGCAACGCCTGACAGCAACAATAGCATCACGCAAAGGCGCAGATGCTGAGAGTTCGTATGTCGCAAAATTGTTCAGCAAGGGCGAAGATGCCATCCTGAAAAAAATCGGTGAAGAAGCGACGGAAGTGATACTGGCAGCCAAAAGCGGTGATAAAGCCCATCTGGTAAATGAAACAGCCGACCTGTTGTTCCATTGCATGGTATTGCTTGCGCAACATGGTGCGAATGTCAATGATGTATTGAATGAGCTTGCAAGGCGCGAAGGCACTTCAGGTATTGTTGAAAAGAACAGCAGAAGGAAAGAGTAAACATGGACGACTGCATCTTCTGTAAAATAGTCAGGGGTGAAATACCCAGCAAAAAGGTGTATGAAGACGAGTTTGCCTACGCGTTTCACGATATCAATCCGGTAGCACCTGTACACCTGTTGCTTATCCCAAAATTGCATATCGATTCACTGGCTACGGCAGATGAAAGCCAAGCGACGTTATTGGGCAGGCTGTTATTGCTGGCAGCCAAGCTGGCCAAAGATCATGGCTTGGGTAGTGGATTTCGCACTGCTATCCATACCGGACGAGATGGCGGGCAAGTAGTATTTCATTTGCATCTGCATATTATTGGTGGCGGGAAAATCCCCTCCATTTAAAAAGAAATTTAATAATTATTGATAAGGAGACACACATGGGAGCATTTAGCATTTGGCACTGGTTGATTGTATTGGTAGTGGTTATATTGATATTTGGTACCAAAAAACTTGCCAACATTGGTAAGGATGTGGGTGGTGCAGTGAAGGGCTTCAAAGAAGGCATGAAGAGCGACGAAGAGCCGCTCAAACAAGTGAAGGATGATGGCAAAACCATCGAGGGCGAAGTAAAAGAAAAGTCCCAAACCAAAACCTGAAGAGTCTGACAGATTATGCTTGGAGTTGAATTTCCGGAGTTAGTGGTTATTGCAGTGGTCGCATTGATCGTGATTGGGCCTGAGCACTTGCCCAAGGTGGCACGTACCATCGGTCATCTGTGGGGACGAGCACAACGTTATGTCAACGGGGTAAAGGCTGATATTTCGCGTGATATGGCTCTTGAAGAGTTGCGAAAGATGCAGGAAGAAGCGCAAAGCGGGGCAGCAAATTTTGAAGCATCTATGCATCAGACCACGCAGGATTTGGACAATCAAATTAACGAAATCGGCAAAGAAGTCTCGGCTTCCAAGTACGAGCTGGGTAAAGCAATACCGAGTAGTGAATTGTTGAAGAGCGAGTCACCCAAGGTGGATGTAGCAGTACCCAGACATGAAATAATTGAAGAACACCACGCTGTGATGCCCGAAACGGCAGAACACAAAAAAACAACTAATATCGGATGATTAATTTCCAAAATATAATCGGACACCTGCTTGAGTTGCGCAAACGCCTGTTGCACTCGGTCGTCGCGCTATTGTTGGTGTTCATCTGCCTGTTCCCATGGGCTGCCGATCTCTATACCTTGCTGGCGCAACCATTGCTAGACAAGCTCCCAAAAGGTGGGCAGATGATCGCAACAGATGTGACTACTCCCTTCTTTGTACCGATGAAGGTTGCATTGATGACCGCGTTTCTAATCACATTGCCTTTCATTCTTTTCCAAGCATGGAGCTTTGTTGCGCCGGGTTTATATACACACGAAAAACGCTGGGTTGTGCCCTTGGTTGTTGCCAGTCTGTTACTGTTTTTTAGCGGCATGGCATTTGCCTATTTTGCCGTATTTCCCATGGTGTTCGCTTTCATTACAGCTGCTGCGCCGGAAGGTGTGGCAGTGATGACCGACATTGATAAATATTTGAGTTTTGTGCTGTCCATGTTTCTGGCTTTCGGTATCACCTTCCAAGTGCCTGTCGCCGTGGTGGCGATGGTTAAAGTAGGTTTTGTTACCGTAGCAAAGCTCAGGGAAATTCGCCGTTACGTAATTGTAGGGGCGTTCATCATTGCAGCAGTTGTGACCCCGCCCGATGTAGTGTCGCAATTCATGCTCGCCATTCCCTTATGGTTGTTGTACGAAGTAGGGATATGGGTGGCGGTGTGGATGACAAGGGCAACAAAAGACAGTAATACGGAAGCGGAGAAAACCTGATTGTTATTGAGTGAGCTTGGGTAGGGTGGGCACGTTTCATCTGCACACGCGGTTAAGGCACTGTAAATTGGCAATAAAACGGTGGGCAACGCTGCTACGCAACTAAAAAAAGGCCTGAACGCATGAGTTACATTTGCGTTCAGGCCTTTTTTATTGAGATCATGTCTAATGCGGCTTGGGTCTTGGGCGTCTGCCTATCTTAACCTGAACCGCAATCTCTTTTTGATTGCGCAGCAAGGTGAGTGCAACAGATTTTCCTGGCTGTAATGCGGCTACGGTTTCCAGCATGGAAGTGGAATCTATCAACAGTTTATTATCCACCGAGATGAGAATATCGCCTGCTTTAATCTTGGCCTGATAAGCCGGTCCGCCGCGTACCACTTCAGAAATAAGTACACCCTGAATTTTGCCGAGCTTGAATGATTCAGCAAGTTCTTGTGTGATTTCCTGCACCGCCACACCGATCCAGCCACGGGTGACAGAACCGGTCAGGATAATCTGCTCCATGATTTTTTTTGCAGTGCTCACAGGGATGGCAAAACCAATACCGAGAGAGCCGCCATTCGGGGAATAAATGGCGCTGTTGATGCCGATCAGATTGCCGTTTACATCGACCAGCGCGCCGCCAGAGTTACCTGGGTTGATGGCCGCATCAGTCTGGATGAAATTTTCAAAGGCATTGAGCCCCAAGTGGTTGCGTTTTACTGCGCTAACAATGCCCATCGTGACCGTTTGCCCAACGGCAAATGGATTGCCAACGGCGAGCACGATATCACCCACTTGAGCCTGATCAGATTGGCCAAAAGTGATAGCAGGGAGGTCTTTGCCCAAGTCTATCTTGATAACAGCAAGATCGGTTTCCGGATCAGAGCCGATAATATGTGCTTTGGCTTTACGCCCGTCGGCCAAAGCCACTTCTATCTGGTCGGCTGCTTCAACGACATGGTGGTTGGTGAGGATGTATCCATCATGACTGACGAGCACACCAGAGCCCAGGCTGGATGTTTGCTGCGGGGCGTTATCCTCAAATTGATCGCCGAAGAAGAAGCGAAAACGGGGATCCTCCATGAAGGCGTTGTTGGGATTTTTGATCTCGCTGGTGGTGAATATATTCACCACAGCGGGCATGACTTTTTGTGCTGCCGCGCTGAAACTTGCTGTGGGGTTAGCATTGCTGCCGGGTAGACTTTCATACAGCGTGACCACGCTATTGCGTGCAGCATTGGGGAGCAAGCCAGGCTTGAGTGTATTTACAATAAACAGCATGGCTAAGCCGATGGTCGTTGCCTGAGCGAACAGGAGCCAGAATTTACGCATGGTATGATTCAATCACAAAATTTTATAGCCGGATTAGTGTATGCAATTAAGCGAATTGAAAGATTATATCGGAAGACTGCTGGAGATTAGCCGTTTTCGCGATTATTGCCCAAATGGTGTGCAGGTAGAGGGACGTGCTGAAATCTACCGTATTGCCACCGGGGTGACTGCTTCGCAGCGGCTGTTGGATGCAGCTACTGAATGGGGTGCTGATGCAATTCTGGTGCATCACGGCTATTTCTGGCGCAATGAAGACCAGACAATAATCGGCATCAAAAAGCGACGGTTAGCCCATTTGTTGCAGCATGATATTAGTTTGCTGGCTTACCATTTGCCACTGGATGCACATGCCGAACTGGGGAATAACGCACAACTGGCCCTGCGTCTGGGCTTGTTGCCGCAGGGGCGTTTTGGCGAACAGGAAATAGGCTGGCATGGCGAACTTAGGCAAGCGCTAACACTGAGCCAGTTTGCTGCGAAAATTAGTGATAGCCTGCTACGCACGCCGCTTGTTATTGGCGATGGTGAGCGAGTACTGAAAAAAATTGCCTGGTGCAGCGGCGGAGCGCAAAGTTATTTTGAACAGGCAGTGGCGCTGGGTGTGGACGTTTTTTTAACGGGAGAAATTTCCGAGCAAAATGTACATGTCGCACATGAAACCGGCGTGGCTTTTATTGCCGCAGGACATCATGCGACCGAGCGATATGGCGTGCAAGCGCTGGGTGAACATCTTGCTCAGAAATTTAAGATAGAACATCAGTTTTTTGATATGGACAATCCTGTTTAAACCTTGCGACATAAGATATTGCATCCTGATCGGCTTGCTTGGATTGACTATAATCTGCTGTTAATATTGAATATTTTGATATTTTAAGCGACTAATATACTAGCGCATGATATACTGTTACGTTATAAATAGTTCAAAGGATAAACCGCGAAATGATGACATTGTATTCAGGAACGACAGATCCTTTCAGCCAACGCTGTCGCTTTGTGTTATTTGAAAAAGGTATGGATTTTCAGGTTATTGATGTGGATGTATACAACAAACCTGAAGATTTAGCGGTAATGAATCCATACAACAAGGTTCCTGTATTGGTAGAGCGGGACTTGATTCTGCACGAGGCAAACATCATCAATGAATATATTGATGAGCGCTTTCCTCATCCGCAGTTGATGCCTGCCGACCCAGTGATGCGCGCACGTGCACGCCTGTTTCTGCATCAATTTGAGCAGGACCTGTTTTGTCATATTCCTGCATTGGAAAGTAGTGTGGCCAAGACAGTAGAAAAGGCGCGTCAGGCGGTTAAAGCAAATCTGACGCAAATTTCCCCAATATTCATGAAACAGAAATTCATGCTGGGTGATGAATTTTCCATGTTGGACGTGGCGATTGCCCCTCTGTTATGGCGTTTGGATCACTACGGTATTCAGCTGGATAAGGACGCAGCGCCTCTGATGAAATACGCAGAGCGCTTGTTCTCTCGCCCGGCTTACATCGAAGCGATGACGCCGTCCGAAAAAGCGATGCGTAAGTGAATGCTTCTTCCACCAAACCCTATTTAATCCGAGCGATTTATGACTGGTGTACCGACAATGGGTTTACACCCTATTTGTCGGTGAAGGTGGATGTAAACACAAGGGTGCCAGTGGCTTTTGTCAGGGACGGCGAGATTGTTCTTAACATCAGCATGGATGCAGTACAAAACTTGCAAATGGGCAATGAAGAAATTAGTTGCGGTGGGCGTTTTGGTGGTGTGGCGCATAAAATTCATGTACCTATAGCGGCAGTTATCGGCATTTTCGCCAAGGAAACTGGGCAGGGTATGGCGTTTCAAGAGCAGGAGTCAGAGCCTATATTATCGGGTGTCAGTGATAGTGACGAGCCGCCTAAGGAACCGCCACCGCATAGCAAACCCCAACTCAGGGTGGTGAAATAAAAAAGCCGCAGAATAATTCTGCGGCTTTTTTTATGGCTAGTCTGCTAATTCCATACTTCATAAAAGTGGGAGGCGAACCTCTTTCATGGAGTTTTATGCTGCCAACATGCTGGCCTGCATTTTTTCTAACGCTTTCTTCTCGATTTGGCGGATACGCTCAGCCGAAACATCGAACTCAGCGGCCAGTTCATGCAATGTGGCAACGTCTTCATTTTCCTGTAGCCAGCGAGCCTCAATAATGCGTCGACTGCGCTCATCCAAGCTAGCCAAGGCGCGACTCAGCCCCGTCGTTTGCAGATGTTCACTCTCAATTTTTTCCAGTGTATTGGAGGGCTCGTTTTCGGTGTCTGCAGCCAGATAAGCGATAGGTGAAAATTTGTCATCCTCATCATCCGCATCCGCTTCAAGCGACACTTCCCGACCACTGAAACGCGCTTCCATTTCCACCACATCGCTTACACTTACATTCAACGCAAGCGCGATTTTTTGGACTTCCTGCGGCTTCATCGACTCCAAGCCTTGCCGCATGCTGCGCAGATTAAAGAACAGCTTGCGTTGCGCCTTGGTGGTGGCAATTTTTACCAAGCGCCAATTGCGCAACACGTACTCATGCATCTCGGCGCGTATCCAGTGCAATGCAAAAGAAACCAAGCGCACGCCACGAGTTGGATCATAGCGTTTGACCGCTTTCATCAAGCCGATATTGCCTTCCTGAATCAAATCCGCCTGAGGCAAGCCATAGCCGGCATAACCACGCGCAACACTGACGACAACACGCAAGTGCGACAACACAAGATCGCGTGCAGCATCCAGATCATTATCGCGCTGAAAACGAGTGGCTAAATCCAACTCCTCTTCATGCGTCAACATGGGAAGGTTCTTTATCGACGAGATGTAATTTTCCAGGCTGCCAGCGGAAAGTGACGGTATAGCTAAAGGCAAGTTGTATGTCATATGCGTATCCTCCAATAAGTGTATATTAGCACTCTATAACTAAGAGTGCTAGATGCTATGGAAGTTCGAAGAATATATCCCAGTTTTGCCTAAAATTAAGACTAGCAAAGCCGGTGTGCGATAGTAAGTTGTAATGTATAGACTATGGATGGATTTAACGTAACATCATGATTATATTCAATGTTTTATTGGCGACACCAATCTAAATTGCAAGTAAATCAATGGGTTGCTCGCCAAGTCCGACAAGTTGCTAGGCTCATGGTTAAAAGCAGTGTAGTCATATTCGTGATTACATCCCCTCGTTGTGATATTACGTAAAAAGCAGACCCCCTCAACAGCGACAAACTTCTGGCATAAAAAAACCCCATACAAAAGTATGGGGTGAATCAAAACAGGCTGCTTAGTGGCCTAAGTACAATTTATCGGCGACCGCTACCAGCACCAGCAGGCATGCCGCCACCAGCACCAGCAGGCATGCCGCCACCACCAGCACCAGCACCAGAACGACCACCGCTCATGCTGCTACCGCTACCGCTGCCCCCACCTGCACCCATGCCAGTACCGCTGCCGAAACCGGCAGGTTTGCCAGCAGAAGAATCTCGTGTTGAGCGCGCATTGCGCTGGTCGCCGGCGCCTTGGGCTTGGTCTGCGGCTCTAGCTTTGGCTCGGTCTGAGGATTCTTGGGCTTGGCCTTGGGCTGCGGATACAAAGCCTACCAGGCTCATGGCTAAAATCAGTTTGGTCATATTCATGATTAGAACTCCTTTAAGTTTTGTTAGTCCGGTCGGACGTGAAAGGGCTGATGCTTGTTCAATATTCCGACTCGCCCTTTCATATAATTAGACGGAATATTGTTGAAAAAGGTTACACGATTAGAAGCTAAGATTGATCGCTGCGGATAAAATATTATTTTTAGCGGTTAAGGCGTTGACGCTGTTAGTATTATCCTGCACAGCATACGCAACGTTCAAAAACAAGATTTGGCTTAAACGCTGGGTAAGATCGACGTAAATAGTATTGCTGGTGGCTTGGTAATTGGACAAGGTGTATACACGTTTATTCTGACTAGCTCCTAGGCTGGCGAACGTGTTTTGCAGCGGCAGGAAACCCATGCTCAACCCTAGTGTATTGGCAATGTTGTCATTGGAACTCAGATTGGCATTGGAATCCTCGTAATCTGCGGTTCCCTTGATCCAGCCGGTGGCGCCAAACTGGGCTTTGATTTCCAAGATGCCGCCAGTACCTATGGAGTCACGATCTATGTTTTGAGTTTTACGCATGGTACTGCGGCCGGTTAATTGAGCAGACCAGCTCTGCGTAAGCTGTTGGTACAAGCCGACACTAGCACCACCAGAAGAGTTATCCATATCCGTGTAGGCAATGTATTTACTGCTTGCCGCGCCGATCTGGCCGATAAAATAGGAAGTCTCTTTTCTGTTCAAAGCAGCGTAATAAACCACTGAACCATTCAGGGTGTTGTATTGGTCACTAAGCTCATTGGCTTGGGCTGTCGCGCCGTAGATGTTGCTCTCGCTGGTCCTTTTTAGCCCTAGGTTGAAGTTTACTTCGGCCTGCGCAGCGGTAGAAGCCAAAGCTCCCGCGAATAGCAAGAAACTAGTAAGCAGGCGTAGATTTTTATTTGGTTTTGTTTGCATCTTAAATTCTCCTGGTTGTGATCTGTTACTTAAAATTCTAAACCGTCAACAGCAGCCATTTTTAGCAACTGTAATTTGCTGAGACGTAATTAGAGTAGATTTGGTTACAGTATAGGGTTATAAGGAAATTAATTAAATATTAAATATTAAATATAATCATGATGTTGTATTAAATCCGGGTCTAAATATGATAGTGAATCTGACTAACGACCACTAAATCCGCCCGCGCGGAGCGCCGCCACCCGGAGCACCGCCACCCGGAGCACCGCCACCCGGAGCACCGCCACCCGGAGCACCGCCACCCAAACCCGCACCCGGCGGTCTCCCGCCAAATCCGCCACCCGGTCCACCCCCCGGCGCTCCGCCAAAGACGCCCCCAGGAACGCCACCCGGTGCATCAAACGCCGGGCGTGCGGGATTGTGAGCGGCGCCGAATTGATTCTGTTGGGTGGTGATGATATCAGTTACGGCAATACCTTGGCGCAACTGATCCAGCACATTGCGCTGCAAGCCTAGTATGCGCTGTGGGCTAAAGTCGGCGCGCAGACTTGCACTAGGCAGCGACACCGACTGCTCAGGCTTGCTGCCATTCAGTAACAAGGTTTCCGTAAGCTCCGCTGCCGCGTTTATGCTGGCAGCACTACGCTTGATACGGCCCGACTCCTGAGCGGCTTGAGCCAAGGTGTGTAATGCCTGCCGTGCACCATAGCGCTGTTGCAGGGTAGCACCCATATTGATCAGTGCTGTTCGTTCTGCTGGTGATGCAGTGAGTCCTTTTTGTTCCATCTCAAGCAACACTGTTTTTGCTTCTCCCAACGCCGTGGACCAGGTGGATGTCACCTGCAAGATGGCAGCAGCGGGGACACGTTTAGCCATGCCTTCTAGGATTTTGTCTCGAACCAGCGTGGTGGGTAGCTCTTTGAGCTGGAGCGCAGCGAGGGTCGAAACAAATTGCGCGGCATCGTTCGCCGTATAGCTATGCGTTGCGGCCAGTTTTACTAGCTTGGACACATCCTGTTTGTTCACCCCCAGGCGCAATGCCTTGTTGATCTCGCTGCTCAGCGCCGCTTGTTGAGTCGCATTGCCACCGCTCAGTCTGGCAACTTCTTGCGCGAGGGGTGCTGCTAACTCGGCGTATACCGGGCTGGTCAGCGTCAAGGCTAAGCACACGCCCCAGCAAATAATCCGTCCCTGTTTCATGGTTGCTCTCCAATTTCTCATTTACATCACCGTAAGTACGGCGTTTTTGCGTCCAAAATCGTCGTTCACATGTTGCTCTGCGCGTGGATCAGTGGCCATGTCTTTGCCATCAATCAGAAACGCATATTGATAACGCCCTGGTGGTAGCGGAACTTCCACCGTCCAGATGCCTTTGCCTTGCGGACGTAGCGACACTTCACGTGTGCTGCCCCAGCCGTTGAACTCGCCGATCAAAGTTATGCTATGTGCCTGCGGGGCATACAGGCTAAATCTGGCATGTTGAACCTGCGCTGCGCCGGTATGAGTGGCCGCAGCTTGAATATACGGGCTGTGCGCGGGCATATGCGGACTTTGCCCGTGCCCTGAAGTCCATGGTGCAGGCACGCTGGGTGCCAGCACCATGAACAGCAGGGATGCCGCCATTGCCATGCCGCTGACTTCCCAGCCCAGCAGCGGATGCTGTTCAAGCCAGTTCCGCAGTTGCGCTAGCAAGGGCTGATTTTTTGGCGCGATGGCTGTTTTAGGCACAATAGCCGCCATCACGTTCGCTAGCAAAGAGGCAGGTGGCGTGATCTGTGGTAAGCGGTTCAGTGCCAGCAATGCATTTTCAGTGGACTGCCACTCGTTATGCTCGTTCTCGCTTAAATTTGAGTGCAGCCTTTCACGCGCGATGCCCGCCATCACATTTGCCACCAAAGAAGCAGGTGGCGTGATACGTGGTAACCGGTTCAGTGCCAGCAAGGCGCTTTCCGTGGAGAGCCACTCATTACGCTCGTCAGTGCTTAAATTCGCTAGCATAATATCCCGCTCTGCTAACGGCAGATTGCCTTCCAGGTAACGCAGGAAAGATTCTTCATCATAATTTTCTGTCAGTGTTTTCATACCAACTCCACGTAAGCTTGCATAAACACCTGGCGGGCGCGGAACATTGTCACCTTGACGTTTCCCACCGTGTCAGCAAGCATTTCCGCTATATCTTGGTTGCTGTATCCCGCAAAGTATTTAAGAATCAATACCTCTCGGTAATGCGATGACAATTTGTTGAGTGCAGACTGAACACGCGAATTTTCCTGAGACGTTTCCATGTTGCGATCGGGGGAGTCACCATCCGACACGTTCATCGCCTCTTTGTGCCCTTCCAAATCCTCACATAAACTATCCACCCCTCGCCCACGCAACAGATCCCGCGCCTTGTTCAGGGCAATCTGGCACAGCCAGGTAGAAAATTTGCTGTGGCCGCTAAACATGTGCAGCTTTTCGTAAGCCGTAATAAAAGCCTCCTGACTTACATCCTGGCTTGCCTCACGACTGCCGAGTATCCTGTAGAGCACGTTTAGCACCATCTTCTGATGGCGCTTTACCAATGTCTCATAAGCCTGCGATTTTCCTGTTAAGCAAGCTTTTATAAGGTCTTGATCAGTGCGAGTGTCTTGGTTCATGTAAGCATCCTTTGTTGCAACTCGATTTAGTTGCTCTTACTCACTGAGACGAAGCTCTGGGCAAAAAGGTTACTGCAATAACCAAATATTATTTTTTCCGCCAAAATCATCGCTGATGACCGGCTGTGTTGTGTCCAGGACACGCCGCTGTCCATCGACTAGATAAATATATTCGCTGCGATGCATGCCGAGAGGAATGGTGATAAGGGCTCGCCACTTACCTTGTTGGTCGGGGCCGCGCAAAGAATTGCTACCAGGGAGCCAGGCATTGAAATCGCCGATCACCTCAATGCTGCTGGCGTCAGGCGCATGAAAACGAAAAGTGATCACCATGGGCTTATCAGCTTCGGGGTAAGCCAAGGCAGGTGCAAGCGCCAAAATGGACGTCAAAAGGTATGCCAAAATTGACGTGCGTGCGGCAAATAAATTGCGCATCATGTTGAGCCTTTTGCAAAACATCGAATTGAGTATGGATTCAATATTGAATATTACGCAACGGAACGGAATTGTACCGTTAGGCCTCGAATTTAATGACTATGCAGCTTTTCTTTCAGCCACACTTTTATCAATGACTGATAAGGCACGTCGCGCGAATTGGCTGCTGACTTAATGGAGTCCAACAGGTGCTGCGGTAGACGCAAGGAAATGGTCTTTGTGGTCGGTTTTAGCTTGGGCAGAACAACACGCTGGGCTTTGCTCCAGTCCATATACTCGGATGAGTCGTGGTTTTCCCAGAAGATCCGCTCTTCCGCTTCGTTGGCGAATTTTGGCAGAGGTTTAAGTGGTTTGCTCATAATATGCGCGCTCCTTTTTGTGCATGTCTCTTGCAGAAATAACTCGAATCAATGTGTTATTTTTTCGAAGGATAAAAGTAATGTGCAACATCTGTTCTTCATCTGTTTTGCCCAATGCGTGAATACGCGATTCACTCTGGCTGTGTTTGGCATCTTCTAGTAAAAGTAGCGGATCATTGAAAAATAACTGCTCCGCCTCAGCCATTGATACGCTGTGTTTGTCGTTCTTGCGGTCGTTTCCTCCGCCCCAATCAAAACCGATAATGTTGGTCAAATTAAGCATGTTTGTATATTACTAACATATACATAATGGTGCGAGATATATTGGTGAGCATCAATATCGGGGTAATCAAGCCGCTTCAATTTGCCAGAGATGCTGTGCGACAGACAGCAATGCGCCCAGCCAGCCCAAATAGGCTGAAAAAGCGAGCAGGGTAAGGCTGTCACTCGCAGATAAATGCTGCAAACTGAAGTTGCTGGCATAGAGTAGGGTTAGGTCAGTTAAGCTGAGATTCAACAGGGTCAAGCTGACAGTAATGATCAGCCAGGCAGCACTTCCTCCCAACAAACCTTGTATTAGTCCGAAATACAAAAAAGGCCGGCGTATAAAGCTATTGCTTGCTCCGATAAGTTTGGACACTTCTATTTCTTCGCGTTGGGTCAAAATTTGCAAACGGATGGTGTTGAAGGTGATAGCGATCAGCGCAAAACTCAGCAATACGGCGAGTATCAGTACCGCCAAGCGTCCAAATTTAAGCAATGCTTCCAGCTTGCGCACCCATGCAGAATCTAGTTGTACATGGTCAAATTTTGTCCAGGCCTCCAATTCATCGCGTAGCACTTCCAATGTCTGGATGTCTGTGCTTTTTGGATAAACAATAAATGCATGAGGTAGCGGGTTTTGCGTCAGGCCGCCAGTAACATCGGCAAGGCCGGTGCTTTGTTGAAGTTGCTTGAGTGCGTCTTCGCGCGACACAAACTCAACCCTGGAAATTGCAGCGTGTTGCTGTAGTTGTTTAGTGATATTCGCAATGTCATTCTGGCTTGCATTCATGTTTAGGAATACGCTGATTTGCGGCGTGCCCACCAGCTTGTCGGACAGTCCTTGTATGTTTTGTAACAGCACATAACCGCCAGTAGGCAGACTGAGTGCAACGCCGATAACCAGCACATTTAACAGGCTGGAAAGCGGTGTGCTTCTCAGTCTGCGTAGGGTGAACTGCATGACATACAGATGATGTAATAACCAACTTTTCATGGCTGTAACTCTCCCTGTTTGAGCGTCAGACTGCGGCCTGTGTACTGGCGCAACAGGGTATCGTCGTGAGTGGAAATCAACAGGGTGGCACCGACCTGATGGAACGATTTGAAAATGTCCATAATGGAGTTTGCACTATCGGCATCGAGGTTGCCGGTGGGTTCATCCGCCAACAAAATGGACGGGCGATTAACGATGGCACGGGCGATGCACAGGCGCTGCTGCTCGCCGCCAGAAAGTGCAATAGGATGGGCTTTTTCACGTTTTAATAAGTTCACCTTGTCGAGTGCTGCGCGTACTCGTTTGGCACTTTCCCTGTGATCAAATCCTGCAATTTGCAACGGCAGCATCACATTGTCGAACAGGTTGCGATCAAACAATAATTTATGATCTTGAAAAATCAGGCCGATATTTCGGCGCAGGTAGGGCACCGCGCCAGCCTTGATCTTGCCGATGTTCTGGCCGTTGACCATCACCGTGCCGCCGTTGGGGCGTTCGATTGCGGCGATCAGTTTCAGTAGGGTGCTTTTGCCAGCACCGGAGTGGCCGGTGAGAAATATCATCTCGCCTGCCGCGATTTCAAAGCTGATATTTTTTAAAGCAGCATAGCCGCCGGGATAGCGTTTGGATACCTGTTTAAAACTTATCATGCGTCCAGCCCTAATAAGGCGGCGACAAAATCTTCTGCCACAAACGGACGCAGATCGTCCAGTCCTTCGCCCACACCAATAAAACGCACCGGGATGGGATGAGTCTTGGCGATTGCGGCGATCACGCCACCTTTGGCCGTGCCATCGAGTTTGGTCAAAACTAGCCCGGTAATGCCCAGCGCATCATCAAAAGCCTTGGTCTGGCTGAGTGCGTTCTGTCCGGTATTGGCATCCAGCACCAGCAAAATTTCATGAGGTGCGCCAGGCAATGCTTTCGCAATCACGCGTTTGACCTTTTTGATTTCTTCCATCAGATGTGCCTGAGTGGTAAGACGTCCGGCAGTATCGGCCAGCACCACATCGATGTTCTTTGCTTGAGCCGATAGGATTGCATCAAAGATAACCGCTGCCGCATCGCCGCTCTGTTGTGCAATCACCGTGACATTGTTGCGTGCGCCCCATTCCATCAACTGCTCGCGGGCTGCGGCACGGAAGGTGTCGCCTGCCGCCAGCAGCACTGACTTTCCTTGTCCCTGAAAATATTTTGCCAGCTTGCCGATAGAGGTGGTTTTACCCGCGCCATTGACGCCTACCATCATGATGACGAAGGGTCGCTGATTGCCAATTTCCAGCGATATTGCCAGCGGCTTGAGTAATTTGAGCAGGCTATGCGCCAAAGCCTCTCTTAATTGCGTGGCCTCCGTGAGGTTAAGCTCCTTGACCTGGCGACGCACATCCGTCAGCAACATGCGCGTAGCATCCATGCCGACGTCAGAGGTAATCAGTATGGTTTCCAGCTCTTCATAAAGCTCTTCATTGATGCGGCCGCCCAGCGCAAACAGGCCGGAAAGCTGGCTGCCAGTGCGACTCAAGCCATTCTTCAAGCGAGCTAGCCAGCCGCGAGTTTGCTCTGTTGATGAATCTGGTATTGAATCGGCGGATGATTTTTTGAGGAAACCTAACATGTTTTGTGCTGCCTATTGATCATTCTGGTGTTCGTTGGAGAGGTAGTCGAAAGATAACAGAATGGGGATAATGTACGTTACTATTTACGCTCTTAAGCAAAGGCGTATTTTATTCCGATTGCTTGAGCTTAGTCTAAAAAAATTAGGGGTACTTGATGTACAAGCGTTTACTAAAACTAGTAGTCATGTTGGCGTGCTTCAGCTCTTTAGCGTTGCAGGCAGAAGTTTTTGAAAAAACCTTGAGCAATGGTCTCAAGGTGATCGTTAAGGAAGATCACCGCGCACCGGTGTTGGTGCAGCAAGTCTGGTATCGCGCTGGCAGCATGGATGAAAATACCGGCACTACTGGCATTGCACATGTACTGGAACACATGATGTTCAAAGGCACCAAGACTGTGCCGCAAGGTGAATTTTCCAAGCGTATAGCCGCTGCGGGTGGACGCGAAAATGCCTTTACCAGTTACGACTACACCGCTTATTTTCAACAACTGCATAAAGACCAGTTGGAACTGGCGATGAAGCTGGAATCTGATCGCATGCACAATCTGGTGCTGTCCGATGCCGAGTTTGCCAAGGAAATCCAAGTAGTGATGGAAGAGCGGCGCACGCGCACCGACGACAACGCCCATGGGCTGTTATTTGAAAAATTGATGGCAGCCGCTTATCTAGAGCATCCTTATCACAACCCCATCATAGGTTGGATGAATGATCTAAAAACACTCACCGCTGACGATGCGCGCACTTGGTATCAACGTTGGTATGCACCCAACAATGCGGTGCTGATAGTGGCGGGCGACGTCAAGGCGAACGAGGTATTTGCGTTGGCGCAACGCTATTACGGCGGTATCAAATCGCGCAAATTACCTTACCGGAAGCAATATATCGAGCAGCCTCAACTGGGCATCAAACGCATTACAGTGAAAGCGCCGGCGGAATTGCCCCTGCTGATAATGGCCTACCAAGCGCAAACCCTGCGTGATGCAGAAAAAGATACTATGCCCTATGCCCTAGAGGTGTTGGCTGGGGTGCTGGATGGCAATCAATCCGCACGTTTGAATAAATCCCTGGTACGTGAAAAGCAGATCGCAAGCAGTGCTGGCGCAGGTTACGACGGCACAGCACGCGGCCCCAGTCTGTTTATATTGGACGGCACACCCAGTGCAGGCGTGAGTGTGGCAGCGCTGGAAGCGGCACTACGTGAGCAAATTGCATTAATTGTGCGTGATGGCATCAGTGCCCAAGAGCTTGCCCGCGTCAAGGCACAGGTTACCGCCAATGAAGTTTACAAACGCGACTCAGTGTTTTATCAGGCGATGCAAATCGGGCAGATGGAAAGCATCGGTCTATCGCATTTGGATATTCCGGTGATGTTGAAAAAAATACAGGCTGTTACCGCACAGCAGGTGCAAGACGCAGCACGGGAAATTCTCAAAGATGACAACCTCACCGTCGCAGTGCTAGATCCGCAAGCCCTCGCCGGAAAACCCAAAGGTAGCAATGAAGGAGCTGGCAATGCTAGGTAAGTCATTGATTATATTGAATATTTTTGTATTTGCGACGCTGTCCGCAACGGCTGAGGCTAGCCCGAAAATTCAGCACTGGCAAACACCCAGCGGCGCACAGGTTTATTTTGTGGAAAATCATGATTTGCCGATGCTGGATGTGGCTGTCAATTTCCCCGCCGGTAGCGGTTTCGACAGTGCAGACAAAGCAGGTTTGGCCGCTATGACCCATGCTTTACTCGCCTTGGGTGCAGAAGGAATGAGCGAGGATGATATCGCGCGTAGGCTGGCGGATATTGGCGCACAGCAGGGTGGAAGTTTCGATGCTGATCGGACCAATGTTGCGATACGCACCTTGAGCAGCAAGGCAGAACGCGAAGAAGCGTTGGCTATTATGGCGCGTGTATTGCAACGCCCTTTATTTTCCGAGAACGTGCTTGCGCGTGAAAAGGCTAGGCTGATTGCTGCCCTGAAAGAAGCCGAGACCAAGCCTGAAAGCATCGCCGCCAAGGCATTCAGCAAGGCAGTGTTTGGCGCGCATCCTTATGGGCTGCCTGCGGCAGGCGAGATTGCCACGGTAGATAAATTGCAGCGCAGCGATCTGCTTAATTTTTACGCCACTCACTATGCTGCAAAAAATGCTGTAGTTGTATTGATGGGGGATATTAGTCGCGACGAGGCCGAGGATATTGCACATAACTTAACCAAACAACTACCCCCTGGCGGTGTTAGTAATAAAATTCCGCATGTCGTCAAGCAGAGCAGTGCCAGCACCCTGCGCATTCCACATCCAGCAACGCAGAGCCATATTCTCATTGGCGCTCCCGGAGTGGCGCGAAACGATGCGGATTTCTTCCCGCTATTTGTGGGCAACTACATTCTAGGTGGCGGCGGTTTTGTGTCGCGCCTAATGCAGGAAGTGCGCGAGAAACGCGGCATGGCATACAGTGTTTACAGTTACTTTATCCCGATGCAGCAGCCCGGCATGTTTCAGATAGGCTTGCAAACACGCAAAGACCAAGCAGACGAGGCATTGAATATTGTGAATGTAACCCTGCGTAATTTTATTGAGCAGGGCATCACCGAAAAAGAATTGACCGCAGCCAAGCAAAATATCATTAACGGCTTTCCCTTGCGTATCGACAGTAACAAAAAAATTCTCGATTATTTAAGCGTGATTGGTTTTTACAATCTGCCTCTGACTTATCTGGATGATTTTCCTGTCAAGGTGAGCAAGGTCACGGTTGCCGATATTCGTGCAGCCTTCAAGCGCAAGGTGAATCCCGATGTGCTGACTACCGTGATCGTCGGCGCACCGGAAGAAACCGCAGCAGCGAAAAAGATAGAAGGAGCAGTAAAATAAATCGCGTTCGTATTATTGGTGGCACACACCGCAGCCGCTTGATCGAATTTCCCGATGCTGAAGGCTTGCGTCCAACGCCAGACAGAGTGCGCGAAACACTGTTTAACTGGCTGGGGCAGGATCTGACAGGGAAACGCTGCCTTGATCTATTTGCAGGCAGTGGCGCACTGGGCATGGAGGCTGCTTCACGCGGCGCTGTAGAAGTGGTGATGGTTGAAAAAGACCGCGCCGTGTTTAGCGCCCTACAGGAAAATGTCAGTAAACTGAAATTCGATAACATCGCTCTGCGCAATGAAGATGGGCTAAACTTCGCCTCTCGCGCTAAGGAACAGTTTGATGTGATATTTCTCGATCCGCCGTTTAAAAGCGACTATTTGGAAAAACTATTGCCGCAGTTGTCCAAACAATTGACACCGCAAGGCCTGCTGTATATAGAGAGTGGCTCAGCATTCGAGCCTGGCGAATTGTGGCAAGTTTACAAACAAGGCAAGGCTGGCGCCGTACATTATCAATTACTGCAATACGGACAACATGATTAAAGTTATCTACCCCGGAACATTCGACCCCATTACCCGTGGCCATGAAGACGTAGTGCGCCGCGCTGCTGGCCTGTTTGGTGAAGTGGTTATCGCCGTCGCCGCCAGTCGCACCGCGACACTCTTTACCCTGGAAGAACGCATCAACATGGCACGCGAAATATTCGCCGATCAAGCCAATGTGCGGGTTGAAGGTTTTAATTGCCTGCTGATGGACTATGTGCGTGACCAACATGCGCGTGTGGTTTTACGTGGTTTGCGTGCAGTGTCAGATTTTGAATATGAATTTCAAATGGCCGGCATGAACCGCAGCTTGCATCCCGATGTCGAGACCTTGTTTTTAACGCCAGCGGAACAATATACATTTATCTCAGCCAGCATGGTGCGCGAGATAGCCCGCTTCGGCGGCGACGTCAGCAAATTTGTGTCACCCTCAGTGGCGCAAAAATTAATAGCAAAGAAAACAGCTTAAGGACAAAAGTAACATGGCATTAATGATCACCGATGAATGTATCAACTGCGACGTATGCGAACCAGAGTGCCCCAACGACGCCATCTCTCAGGGCGACACCATCTATGTAATCGACCCCAATTTATGCACCGAATGTGTAGGCCATTACGACACGCCGCAGTGCGTTGAGGTGTGCCCGGTAGACTGCATTCCCTTTAATCTGGATGTGGTTGAAACCAAGGAGCAGCTGCAACTCAAATATGAAAATCTGATGGCGGAAAAAGCTGCGAAATAAGCAGCAGTTTTTCAAATATTCCGGTACGCCAGGACTAATATTTTCTCATGGCTATGCCGACTGTCTGTCGGACTTAAACATGTTAATTATTGTAACTACTTGATTATATTGAATATTTTACCAATAGAAAGTGTACTGCATGATCCATGCTGATCGCTCGAACGAAAGCAAGAAGCCAGCGCACTGGATAGTGAAGACGAACTACCGCATGCGCGCGGCTTCCTTCGCCATTACGTTTGTCGCCGTCGCCTTTCATGGTTACGAAAATGGCTTAAGCCCGGTGTTGTGGTTCCTGCTTGCACTGCATCTTTTGGTTTACCCCCATGTGGTGTACTTGATTACGCGGCGCTCTGCCAACTCACAGCAGGTCGAGCTCAACAACCTGAACATTGATAGCCTGTTGTTCGGTCTATTGGTGGCCGCATTGCAATTCCCGCTGTGGATTATGTTTTCGGTGTACCTAGCCAGCACGCTCAATAACACCATCAGCCAAGGCATCAGAGGGCTGCTGCGTTCTCAGTTGGCATTTTTTAGTGGTGTGCTGATTGCTGTTGCCCTGTTGGGGTGGAAGGTGTCACTTGACACTGGATGGCAAGTGACTGTCCTTTGCCTGATAGGCACTATGGTCTACATGATGGCGATAGGCATAACCGCCCATACCCGCAACCTACTGTTGCGTGAAACGCGCGAGGCCATGCGCCTGGCTACGAAAACTCTGAAGACAGAGCTCGCGCAGCGCAAGGTGGCTGAGTTGGCAACGGCAGAGGCGCTTCAGATTGCCGAAGACGCTACCAAAGCCAAAAGCGACTTTCTAGCCAATATGAGCCACGAGATTCGTACCCCCATGAATGCCATCATCGGCATGTCATACCTCGCACTGCAAACCCAGCTTGACAAAAAACAGCGCAACTACATTGAAAAAGTCAACCTCTCGGCAGAAAACCTGCTGGGTATCATCAACGACGTTCTCGACTTTTCAAAGATCGAGGCGGGCAAGATGACACTGGAGAAGATCGACTTCTGGCTGGAAGACGTGATGGAAAATTTGTCCAATCTGGTTGGCATGAAGGCAGAAGACAAGCAGCTTGAGCTGTTGGTCGATACAGGTACAGGCGTACCGGAAGCACTGGTCGGCGACGCACTGCGCCTGGGGCAAATTTTAATCAACCTGGGAAACAACGCGGTCAAGTTCACGGATAACGGAGAGATTATTGTCGGCGTGGAAAAGGTGTCTCAAGACGACTCTGGTGTTGAGTTGCACTTCTGGGTGCGAGACACTGGCATCGGCATGGCTCCAGAGCAGTGCGCGAAAATATTCCAGTCGTTCAGCCAGGCTGACGCTTCAACCACCCGAAAATATGGCGGCACCGGGCTAGGGCTCGCCATCTGCAAGACCCTGGTTGAACTGATGGGTGGACGCATCTGGGTTGAGAGCAAACCCGGCCTAGGTTCCACCTTTCACTTTCAAGCCCGTTTCGGCGTTCAGACCGTATCCAGCGAGCGCCGCAGTTTTTCCACCACTGAATTGCTCGGAGTGCGCGTGTTGTTGGTTGATGACAACCCATCGGCACGCGAAATTGTTGGCACCATGGCACGCAGCTGCGGCATGGACGTGTGCGTCGCAGATGACGGGGCACTTGCCTTATCTATGGTGGTCGATGCTGAGCAGCGCGGTGTGCCCTACGACCTGATTCTGATGGACTGGAAAATGCCGGGCATGGACGGTATTGAAACCATACGGCAACTGCAAGGCGTTCAGCTGAAACGAGTTCCAGCCGTCATCATGGTCACCGCTTATGGCCGCGAGGAGGCGCTTGATTCGGCCCTGCGGCGCGGCGTTGAACTTCGCTCTGTATTGACCAAACCGGTGATGCCATCGACATTGATCGAAGCCATTGGGGGAGTCCTTGGCAAGATGGTGACAGCCCGTAGTCATGAACACCGCAAGAGTGACGACTACAGTGAGGCCATGCGCAAACTTGCAGGCGCACGGGTTCTTCTGGTGGAAGACAACGCGATGAACCAGGAGTTAGCGCTCGAATTGCTACGCGCAGTGGGTATGGTGGTCGAGGTCGCCAGCAACGGCCAGGAGGCACTGGATATGCTGGCTCGCGATCGCGGCTTCGATGGGGTATTGATGGACTGCCAGATGCCAGTGATGGATGGTTACACCGCGACACGTGAAATCCGCAAAGACCCAGCGTTGAAGAATTTACCCATCATTGCCATGACGGCCAACGCAATGGCGGGAGACCGGGAAAAAGTGATCGCCGCTGGCATGAATGACCATATTGCCAAGCCGCTCAATCTAGGCGAAATGTTTGACACCATTGCGAAATGGATAAAGCCAGCAGTTGCACTACCCCATGCTCCAGCGGTAAATGCCGGAGTGTTGAACCCGGACGCACAGTCTGCGATACTTCTAGAACTCGCCAATTTAAAGCATATTGACGTTCCAGCTGGGCTGGAGCGCACCATGGGCGACGCACTGTTCTACCGGGAGTTGCTGATTATGTTCCGCGACGAACAACGTGATTTTGGATTTGCTTTTCAAGCTGCGCAAACCAATGCCGATGCAAGCGCCGCCGAGCGGCTCGCACACACACTCAAGGGCTCATCCGGTACCATCTGCACATGGGATCTTTACGCTGCGGCAAATGCGCTCGAGCAGGCTTGCTGCAACGGCGCTCCAAAAAAACACATAGCCGAATGTCTAAACCACACGCTCGCCGCATTGGGGCCAGTCATTGCAAGTCTGGATGCTCTAGGCGATAGTAGCGGCGATCCGCTGGCGTCGTTGCTACAGTAAACCGACGCCAAGACAGCGGATACGGCACAGATACTTTCGCGGGGATGATGGCTCACAGGGAATAAATAAATGCGAGCAATACTGTGACCGGAGTATCGACGATCAGGGTGGGCAACACAATATTCCTTCCCCTTCAAAGGCGAGAGCATAGGTATCATCAAAGCTAGGCCATCTACGTCTCTAACATCAAGGAAAGATAAGGCAACTTGTCTATCGCTCGTAAGTCAGTCATACTGCATCGCAAATGCGCCACAGAGGAGTTTTGCCATGAAAACAGCTTCAATCCCTTCGCTACGGGTTAATCCCGAGCTTCGACATGCGGCTGAAAGCGTTCTACAGGATGGAGAAACCCTGTCCAGCTTCGTAGAGCAATCCCTGCGAAGCAACATCGAGCGTCGCCGTTTCCAGCAGGAATTTGTCGCTCGTGGACTGGCCTCGCGCGATGAAGCGCTGCGCACCGGAGAATATATCTCAGCCGAGAATGTCCTGCGCGAGCTGGACGACATGCTGGTTCAAGCCGAGGCCAAGGTCTGTGTGTGAGCTATAACGTTCGTTACACCAAAGCGGCCAGGGAGGACTTGCGGCGACTGTACGGTTTTCTTTTGGAGCGCGATCTACAGGCCGCACGCCGAGCGCGCGAGGCGATAGGCAAGAGCGTCGATTTTCTGCGTGATTTCCCATTCACCTGCCGCAAAGCAGTGCCCGACAACCCATTTTTGCGTGAACTGGTGATCCCCTTCGGCGCGGGCGGCTACGTGGCCTTATTCGAGATTGAAGACAGTGAGACCGTTACCATCCTAGCGGTTCGCCACCAACGCGAGGACGATTACCACTAATCGGCAGAGGTAAGGATAAAATGGGCCGGAAGGATAAAGGCAAGATCTGACCCTGCCGCAAGACAGTGGATACGGCACAGATACTTTCGCGGGGATGATGACTCACAGGGAATAAATAAATGCGAGAAATACTGTGACCGGAGTATCGACGATCAGGGTGGGCAACACAAATAAGAGGATGCATACCCAAAGCTTCCTACGCTCTGCTTCGCATAGGAGAAGAACCCCTTCGTGGTGTCGGATAGGGGTATAAAATTTAGTGTAACACATTGATTTAATTGAATATTTGCTGATTAATTTGTTTTAATTTGTTTTTTAAAATCGGATGTGCGAAACTTCGTATAGTGTTTTGAATTCCTAACCTTTGGACTCATATAAAACCCCAACATCCCATGTTAAATATACTCGAATTCCTGCCTGTCCCGCCTGATGCGAGCCTCATTTACGAAGGCTCCTACAACCCAATATGGGTCATCATTTCCGTACTTCTCGCCATACTCGCATCCTATGCGGCACTGAGTGCCTCTAACCGGATCAAGGATCTGCATAGCACCACATCCAGGCTGACCTGGGCATTGATCAGTGCGCTCACGCTGGGCGTCGGCATCTGGTCTATGCATTTCATCGGCATGCTGGCATTAAACCTGCCCTGCGTGATCGAATACGACACCTTCATCACGCTGATTTCTATCGTTCCAGCCATCCTCGCCGGCGGAGCAGCTTTGGGCATTGCCTGGCATGGCGAAACACGTTTATCAATAGGGGTTCGCAGCGTCCTGCTCGGCGCAGGTATCGGCACCATGCACTACACGGGGATGGCCGCGATGCGACTGGATGGCTTCGTGCGTTACGACCCCTCCTTATTCGCATTATCAATCTTCGTGGCCATCGCACTTTCCTATCTCGCATTGTATGTAAAAGTCAGCTTGAAGAAACGGCATGATGCGCTGGCTGCTGTCATCCTGGGCGCTGCGGTATCGGGCATGCATTACACCGCCATGACCGCAGCCTACTTTGTGCGGGGTGACGGCGCCGCATTGCCTTCCACTGTCTTCACTACCAACACCCTCGCCATCGCCGTCGCCCTGACTACTGCCTTTCTGGCGCTGGGCGCATTGGCCCTCGCCGCCATTTCCCGCAACCGCGAGATGACGGATCAGATGCTGCGCCTCAATGTTAGCCTCGAAGAGCGGGTGCAACAGCGCACTACTGCGCTGATCGAGGAGGTCACCGAGCGCAAACGGGCGCAAGCCGAAATGCTGCACCTCAATGCCATACACCTCGCGCTCACGAAAAACACCGCCATCGACGCGGGTGCGCGAGTGCCAGCGTTTCAGGAAATTTGCAAAGCCATCTCTCAAGCACTAGACGTCGCCCGCGTTTCGATATGGTATTACGACGCCGATCGCGAGGCGATCGTTTGCGAAGAACTTTATGAGCAAGTCGCCGACACTCACTCATCTGGGCTGACGCTCTTTAAGAAGGACTTTCCTAACTATTTTGCATATCTTCGCGAAGAGCGTGTGCTCGCGGCGCATGACGCCCACACCGACGCTGCGACGGCTGAGTTCTCATCCGTGTATCTGACACCCTTGGGGATAACCTCGATGCTCGACGCGCCAGTGCGCTTAGAAGGAAAGCTTTGGGGCGTCGTCTGCATCGAGCACGTAGGCACGCCTCGAACGTGGTCGACGGAAGCGCAAAGTTTCGGCGCGACGATGGCAGAGCTTGCCGCGCGCGTACTTTCTGCGGAGCAAAGGCTCGTGGCGCAGACTGCGCTCTTAGAGATGAATGCAGGGCTCGAACGCCTCGTTTACCAGCGCACTGAGTCGCTACAGAGGCAAACCCTAGAATTGCAACTTGCGCGTGAAGCTGCCGATGCTGCCAACCTCGCCAAGAGCCAATTTCTCGCCAACATGAGCCACGAGATACGCACCCCGATGAACAGCGTTATTGGCATGTCGTATTTGGCATTGCAAGGAGAGACAGACTCCAAGCAGCGTGGTTATTTGAGCAACATTCAAAACTCTGCGCAGCACTTGATGAGTGTCATCAATGAAATTTTGGATTTCTCAAAGATAGAAGCCGGCATGCTTGAGCTTGATAAGACTGATTTTCTACTGCAACAAACCCTAGATCACCTCCATAGCCAACTGAGTGCAAGCGCAAGCAACAAAGGCGTGTTGCTTACGATGGCGATAGATCCTGCTTTGTTGCAGCCCTTGCATGGTGATGCCTTAAGGATAGGTCAGATACTGCTTAATTTAATCAGCAATGCCATTAAATTTACGTCTAAGGGAGAGGTTATTGTTCGCGCTATAATGTTGATTACATTGAATAAGTTAATAGATATACGCTTTGAAGTGCAGGACAGCGGCGTGGGCATGACGCCAACAGAAGTTGCTGGCTTGTTCCAAGCTTTCCATCAGGTTGATGCTTCCATCACCCGCAAGTATGGTGGCACTGGCCTCGGCCTCACCATCAGCAAACGCCTGGTCGAACTAATGGGGGGCGAAATTGGCGTCGTAAGCCTGCCCGGCAAGGGCTCTACCTTCTGGTTCAGCCTCACCTTGGGTAAAGGAACAATGGCAGCACTTGAGATGGCAGAAGTGCATATTGATTTGACTGCACTGAAAGGCGCTAGAATTCTGCTGGCTGAAGATGTGCTGGTGAATCAGCTTCTGGCAACAGAGTTGCTGGAAATGAAGGGGGCGATTGTAACCGTTGCTAATAACGGCCAAGAGGCGCTCCAACTCATGCTCAAACAGCCTTTTGATTGCGTGCTAATGGATATGCAGATGCCGGTAATGGATGGCCTTGAGGCGACCCGGCAAATACGTGCAAATCCACTACTGGCACATACCTGTGTTATTGCCATGACTGCAAATGCAAGAAATGAAGACTGGTTGAGCTGCCAGGAAGCGGGCATGGATGACTTTATTACGAAACCAATCGACCCTAATAAGATTTATGCCACGATCGTCCAGTGGCTGGGTAAATCTGCCAGTTGATAGCTGATTTTGTGGAGGTGGCAGTATCTCGGTCACAAACATGTGCATTTACGTAACTACTTGATTATATTGAATATTTTATTGATAGCGTCAAGCTTAATTTCTCTGAAATAAATGTTTTGTGAGTTATGTCCGACAGTTTGCTAATGGGAAAGCAAACTAAGAACCTTAACTCAACTTCAGGAACTGAAAATCAGGATTCACGTGCCAATGCCATAAATTCGGCGCGCATTGCTTGGTTGGGTTGCAGTTCACCCAACATGGCTGATGTAACTGTTTGTTCGCCCTGGGTGCGGATGCCACGGCTTTCCATGCACAGATGGCGGCATCTGACAACCACACCAACTGCCTTGGCTTGTAATTGTTCCATTAATGTTTCTGCAATTTGAATGGTCAGGCGTTCTTGCACTTGCAAGCGATGGGCGTAGCAATCTACTAGGCGGGTAAGTTTTGAAAGTCCTACGATTTTTCCGTTGGGCACATAACCGATGGTGACCGTGCCAAAAAAAGGCGCCAGATGGTGTTCGCAATGGCTATAAACCGGAATGTTTTTAACCACAATCAATTCGTCGTATTGCTCTGCGCCATCTTCAAATACTTTCAGCACCGTTGCGGGGTCTTGTGCGTAGCCGGAAGTCCAATGTTTCCATGCACTCGCAACCCGTCTAGGGGTTTCTGCAAGTCCGGGTCGGTCTGGATCTTCGCCTATGCTGCTGATGAATCTGCGCCAGTCTTGCTCGGTGAATTGTTCTTGTGCTTTGGACATATCTTTTTTCCTGTGTGGTTTGCGTTATTCTAAATAATGCATTTACATCATTTACTGCCGCAGCCACCGCTGCCGCAACCACCGCTGCTGGCAGCCTTTAATAGGTTAAATGCAGGTTCTCTTTTGGCACCAGCAGCTTCCATTCTGTCCAGGTAGCTCTGCCACATTTCGTCCTGATTCATGCCCATACTATGCAGAGTCCCCCAAGAGTAGATTCCAGTATCGTGGCCGTCGGAAAATATGAGCACCATCGCGTAGGTGCCTACGGGTTCGGCAGCAGTGATCTCAACTTCTTTTTTTCCAACTTGCAACGTTTCTTGGCCGGGGCCATGTCCGCGAACTTCTGCCGAGGGTGAATGCACACGTAGAAATTCAAAAGGCAGGCGAAAGTGCTTGCCATCGGAGAAGCCAATTTCCAGCACACGCGATTTTTGATGCAACTCGATGAGTGTGGGTACTGGCTTGTTTAAGTCTGACATGAGGGATTCCTTTTGTTTACTGATTTAAATATCCTAAAAAAAGCAGTTCTTGCCACAGAGAACACAGAGCGCACAGAGGAAAAACATTTGCTTGCTCACGCTTTTCTCTGTGAACTCTGTGTTCTCTGTGGCCAACTGCTTTTTTCGATTTATGGGTTAATCCCAACGATCATCACGAACCTGTATTTCGCCGTTTTCAATACGCACGGGGAAGGTGGCTGTCGCTTCATAAGCCGGTGCAGTCAATGCCGCACCAGTGCGGATGCAAAAACGGGCACCGTGACGCGGGCAGATGATCTGGTCGCCTTCGAGTTCACCGCCAGTGAGTTGCCCTCCATCGTGGGAGCAGACATCTTCGATAGCGTAATATTTGCCTTCGTGGTTGAACACTACAATGTGTGTGCCATCTATGTCGACTACTTCTCTCGAGCCTGGTGTAAATTTTTCTACGCTTGAGACGCTGGTCCAATCAGTCATGGCAAAGATTCCACTAGTCTTTTAAACAGCTTCAACTACAATTTCCGGCTCGATGGTGCGCAGCAATTGCACAATGCCAAACAGCGTGCCGGAGAGGGAGCTTGGGCAACTGCCGCATGCGCCCTGGTAGTGGACACTCAAGGTGTCGCCTGATAGTCCCACCACGGTTAGATCGCCACCATCGCTCTTTAAAAAAGGCCGAATTTTTTCATCTAGGAGCGCGGTAATATTATCCAACCGTTGCTGATCTTCAGGGCTTAGGTTGGATAAGGTCTTGCTGCTTTCTGCTATGATCGCATCAGATTTGGCAGCAGCTGCTGCTGCCCAGCGTATGGGTTCGGCAACCTTGCGCACAAGCTCTTTCCAGTCGGCGCCACCATCTTGCGTAATGGTTACCAATTTATCCACATAGAAAACATTGTTGACATGGGGAATCTCAAACAGACGTCTAGCGAGTTCGTCATCTTGCGCCTGTTCGGCATTGGCATAGGAACAAGTTACTCCCCAAGTAAGCGCCTCCCGCAGGATGAATTTCATCGCATTCGGGTTGGGTGTACTTTCTATTTCGGCGATTTTTGGCATGTGTTTTTTTAAATATAGTATTACGTTAAGAAGTATGCATAGGATCTGCATCGGCTTCGGTTGACACTTCATTCATTGAATTGAAAGCGGCGTGCAAGGTGTGCCACGGCAATATTGCACACTTTACCCGTGTGGGCAGATCGCTCACTCCAGCAAACACCGCAAGACGGCCTATCTTGTTAGGCGCATTCATATCTAACTTGCCGGTGGCCATCGCCAGGAATTCCTGTGTCAGTTCTTCGGCTTCATTGCGGGTTTTTCCCTTTACGGCAACGGTCATCATCGATGTCGATGATTTGCATATCGCGCAGGCTTCGCCTTCAAAGCCGATGGCTTCTATCTTATCGTCTGCAAGATTCAATGTGACGCTGATGTGGTCGCCACATAGCGGATTATGGCCATCAGCATGATGGGTGCAAGGATTCAGCAAGCCGTAATTACGCGGCTTCTTGTTGTGATCCAGGATCACTTCCTGATACAGGGCTTTGAGATCGGCCATTATGCAAACACCTTTTGTACCATGCGTATGCCGGCTATCAGGGCATCGACCTCGGCCATGGTGTTGTAAAAAGCAAATGATGCGCGTGATGTTGCTGGCACGCGGAAACGATTCATTACCGGTTGCGCGCAGTGGTGGCCGGTACGCACCGCCACACCTTCCTGATTGAGTAAGGAGCCGATGTCATGCGGGTGTACACCGTCGAGGGCAAAAGAAATCACCGAGGCTTTGTGCTTTGCAGTGCCGATAATGCGCACGCCCTTCATGTCGTTAATTTGTGCGGTGGCATATTCGAGTAGGGCATGTTCGTGCGCGGCAATTTTATCCATGCCGATATTTTGCAGATAATCAATCGCTGCACCTAAGCCTATAGCTGCCATGATAGGTGGGGTGCCTGCTTCAAATTTGAACGGGATGGTGTTGTAGAGCGTTTTCTCAAAGGTCACGGATAAAATCATGTCGCCGCCACCTTTATACGGCTGCATGCTTTCGAGAATCTTTGCTTTGCCATACAGCATCCCGATGCCGGTTGGACCGCATAGCTTGTGGCCGGAGTAGGCGTAGAAATCGCAGTCCAGATCCTGCACATCTACGCTCAGATGAGGTGCAGCTTGAGCGCCATCCACCAGCACCGGCACGCCGCGAGCATGGGCAAACTTGATCATCTCCTTGACAGGATTGATGGTGCCCAGCGCGTTGGAAATATGCACCACGCCTACGAATTTGGTGCGCTCGTTGAACAGCGCTTCGTATTCTTCGAGCATCAGTTCGCCCGCGTCATTGATCGGCACCACGCGTATCTTCGCACCGGTTTCTTCACACAGCATCTGCCACGGCACGATGTTGGAGTGATGCTCCAGCGTGGTCAAAATAATCTCGTCACCAGCCTTGATGAATTTGCGACCATAGCCGTGCATCACCAAATTGATGGCCTCGGTGGTGCCACTGGTGAAGATGATCTCGCGGTCTTCGCGGGCGTTGATGAATTTCTGTAGCGTGCGGCGCGCAACCTCATATTCGTGCGTCGCGGTTTCCGATAGATAATGCACGGCACGGTGGATGTTGGCGTGCTGCGCTGTCAGGTAGTGATGCAGACGATCAATAACCTGCTGCGGCATTTGGCTGGATGCGGCGTTGTCCAGATACACCAGCGGTTTATTATTTACTACCAGCTTGAGTATCGGGAAGTCGGCACGGATGCGCTCCACATCCAAGGTGGAAGCTGGTTTGAAAGAAGGCGTGGTCATAACTGTGTTGAAGTTTGTTGCATGACGGTTTTCTCAAGGCTGCGCTTGAGCGAAACAACAGGAATACGTTCGATGACTTCAGCGCCAAAGGCATAGGTCAACATATTGCGTGCTTGATCTTCGGATACGCCGCGACTGCGCAGATAAAACACTTCTTCGTTGTCGAGTTGGCCTATGGTTGCGCCATGGGTACACTTGACGTCATCGTTAAAAATTTCCAGCTGCGGCTTGGTGTCCACATGTGCTTTGTCTGTAAGCAGCAGCGTGTGGTTAGACTGTTCTGAATCGGTTTTAATCGCGCCACGGCGCACCATGATCTTGCCGTTGAACACGGCATGTGCGCCTCCCGAAACGATGCATTTATGCAGTTGGCGGCTGGTGCCGTGAGGTTGTGCGTGATCGATGCAGGTGTGTGTATCGGCCAGTTGACGGTTGGCAATCATCGCCAAGCCATCGGCAGAACACTCAGCGCCCTCGGCCAGTTTGATGTTGAGGTTGTAGCGCGAGATGCGTGCGCCCATCGCGATACTCACCGATTGATAGTTGCTGCTGCGTGACAAAGTGGCAGCGCAGTTGGCAATGTGAAAGGATTTCCCACCTTCACGCTGCACACGAATATGATGCACTCGTGCATGGTCGGCCAGCACAAACTCGGTGACGGCATTCGTGAAGTAAGCTTCGTCTTGCAGGGTAACGTAATCTTCAATCACCGTGACTTCACAGCCGTTGTCGGCCAGCACCAAGGTGCGCGGGTAACTGACCACATCTTTCTGGGTGGCGATAAACAGCAGATGAATGGGAGCTTTAACTTTGGTGTTGCGAGGCAGCATGATCAGCGCGGCATCATGCAGGTGCGCGGTATTCAATGCGGCAAATACATTGCCGTTGATGGTTGCGTGTTGACCTAGATGCTGTTGCAGCAGTGCGGAATTTTTTGCCAACTCGGCAGCCAGATTGCTCACCACTATGTCATTGACAGCAATATTGGAAAGCTTGGGCGCATATACGCCATCGACAAATACTAAGCGTGTAGTCGCTTCTGCTATGTGAAAGCGTTTGATCTCTTCAGCGGTCAAATTAATGGCGGTGTGAGCAGGCTGTAAGGATATTTTGGTGAGCATGGAAAGGTCGGTAAAGCGCCATTCCTCATCACGTAGAGTAGGGATGGTCAACTTGCTGACGGTTTCCACCGCGTTGCTGCGAAGTTTATTCAGCCATGCCTGCTTGCTGGCAGGTACGGCTGGCTGGCCGTTTAGCAAGTCTTGCAGGTAGCCAGAGCTGGGCTGGACGGCGGTTGCACTCATGCTGCCACCCGTGAGGCTGCCTTGTATTCTGCGCTTACCCAGTCGTAACCGCGTGTTTCCAGCTCCATTGCTAATTCCTTACCGCCGGATTTGATAATGCGGCCAGCTTCCATCACGTGCACAAAATCTGGCACGATGTAAGTTAACAGACGCTGGTAATGCGTCACCATCACGATGGCATTGTCCTTGTTGGCAAGCTGGTTTACACCATGGGCGACAATACGTAGCGCGTCGATGTCTAGGCCGGAATCGGTTTCATCGAGGATGGCAAGGCTCGGTTCGAGTAGAGCCATTTGCAAAATTTCATTACGTTTTTTCTCGCCGCCAGAGAAACCGCCATTCACGCTGCGATCTAGAAAGTCTTCGCGCATTTCTAGCAGCTTCATCTTATCGCGCACAAAATCATCGAACTCTAAGGGGTCGAGTTCTTCTTTGCCACGATGTAGCTGTGCAGTGTTGTAGGTCAGGCGCAGGAACTGGCTGTTATTAACGCCAGGAATTTCTATAGGGTACTGGAAGGCCAGAAATATACCGGCTCGAGCGCGCTCTTCTGCTTTTAGTTCTAGCAGGTTTTTGCCTTCAAACAATACCGTGCCGCTGCTGATTTCATAATCGGGATGACCTGCCAGCACTTTGGAGAAGGTGCTTTTTCCGGAACCATTGGGGCCCATAATGGCGTGTATCTCGCCGCTCTTGACGGTGAAATTCATGTTCTTAAGGATAGGCGTACCTTCCACGCTTGCGCACAGATTGCGCACTTCCAATATGGTTTTGCTATTCGGGTAAATCATCCGACACTTCCTTCTAATTTAAAGCTGAGCAAGTTGGTCGCTTCGACCGCAAACTCAAGGGGTAATTGTTGAAATACGTCTTTGCAGAATCCATTGATGATCATTGATACAGCTGCTTCCGCGTCGATGCCGCGCTGCGCAAAATAAAACATCTGGTCTTCGCCTATCTTAGAAGTCGATGCTTCATGCTCGACCTTTGCGGTGTTGTTGCGCACATCAATATAGGGGAAGGTATGCGCACCGGACTCCTGGCCTATCAGCATCGAATCGCACTGCGAATAATTGCGTGCGCCAGTGGCGCTGGGTGCAATTTTCACCAGACCACGATAGCTGTTGTTGGATTTTCCGGCAGAGATGCCCTTGCTCACTATGGTGCTGCGTGTGTTCTTGCCCAAGTGGATCATCTTGGTGCCGGTATCGGCCTGCTGATAATGGTTGGTCAGTGCGACGGAATAAAACTCGCCTACCGAGTTGTCGCCCATCAATACAACCGAAGGATATTTCCAAGTAATCGCAGAACCAGTTTCAACCTGCGTCCAGGAAATGCGCGAGTTGATGCCTTTGGCCAAGCCGCGCTTGGTGACGAAATTGTAGACACCTCCCACACCATTTGCGTCACCCGCGTACCAATTCTGCACGGTGGAATATTTGATGTCGGCATTGTCCAGCGCGATTAGTTCAACCACCGCCGCATGCAGCTGGTTACTGCTAAAGGCAGGGGCGGTGCAACCTTCAAGATAGGAGACCGACGCACCTTCCTCAGCAATGATCAGCGTGCGCTCGAACTGGCCCGACTCTTCGGTGTTGATGCGAAAGTAGGTAGATAAATCCATCGGACATTTAACGCCCTTTGGAATAAAGCAGAAGGAGCCGTCGGTGAATACAGCAGAATTGAGTGCAGCGTAAAAATTATCGCTGCTAGGAATAACTGTGCCCAGATATTTTTGCACTAACTCGGGGTGTTCTTTTACCGCTTCGGAAAAAGAACAGAAGATCACGCCTACTTCAGCCAGTTTTGCCTTGTAGGTAGTAGCTACTGAAACACTGTCAAAAATCACGTCAACTGCAACACCGGCCAGCGCCATGCGCTCATGCAAAGGCACTCCCAGCTTCTCAAAAGTACGCAGCAATTCCGGATCAACCTCGTCCATACTTTTGAATTTTGGCTTTTGCTTAGGCGCGGAATAATAGCTGATGGCCTGAAAATCGATTTTTGGATGGTGCGCGTTCTGCCAGCTTGGCTCGGTCATTTTTAGCCAAGCAGCATAGGATTTTAAACGGAAATCCAGCAGCCACTCTGGCTCATCGCGCTTGGCCGAAATCATCCGTATCGTGCCCTCATCTAGCCCCTTGGGCGCGACATCAGATTCGATGTCGGTGACAAAGCCGTGTTTATAGGGCTGATTGATTAGGTTCTGTAGTGCTGCACTCATTGTTTTAGATTCCGAAATATTCTGGTTCGAGGATAGCTCATGTTGGCCTGGTACTCGCTGCCGGAAATTAGCGTGACTGTTATATTGATCAGGTTTTAATGGTAAAGCTCTCTCCGCAACCGCACATTGCTGTTACCTTGGGATTTTCAATTTTGAATACCTGTTTAAGACCCTCAGTAACAAAGTCCAACTTTGAGCCGTCGATATATTGCAGCGATACTTTATCAATCACTACTTTTACGTCATGCAGTTCAACTAATTCATCGTTCTCCGAAATCTCATCCGCAAAATCGTATGTGTAAGAATGGCCAGAGCATCCGGATGGTTTTACGCCGATACGCAAAGCCAACCCAGAACCGCGTTTTGCGATCTGATTTTTGATCTGTTTGGCTGCGCTTTCAGTGAAAGTAATGCTCATTTAATGCTCCTGAGTTGCTATTTTGGAAAATTTTTAGCGTAACTGGCTATCATACCGGAGCGGGTATCTGTTTGGTACTACCCTTGAGATGACTTATGTTTACGGCTACCGCTGTCTGGCTGGATTTTTCGTGATTTGCTATCAGTTGCTGCAAATTGACTTTTGACATATAGGTATGCAAAACCTCATTCAAACCCATCCACAAATCATGGGTTGAACACTGTTTATTGTCATTGCAATCAGCTCTGCCGCCACACAGAGTTGCATCTATTTGCTCATCTACGGCGATAATAATATCTGCAACAGAGATTTCAGAAGCAGGGCGTGCAAGGTAATAGCCGCCACCAGGGCCGCGAACCGCGATGACGATATTATGTTTGCGCAATTTACCAAATAATTGCTCAAGATAAGATAAGGAAATTTTTTGACGTTCGCTGATACTAAACAGGGTAACTGGCCCTTTGCCATGGCGTTCAGCCAAATCTGCCATTGCAGTTACTGCAAAACGACCTTTTGTAGTTAGACGCATGATTTATCCTTAGGTATAGAAAAGTTAGAGTTAATTCGGAGAAATCCGAATACCTGATTAATGTAGTCAACTATACTAATCCTGACAAAATTAGTCAACATATTTCTTGGCTGTAATTTACAGGCGCTATTCTCAGTTAAGGAGTGAGCGATTACTACGGAATATGGGCTAGCTCCATATTCCCAAGGATAAATTCAGCTCTGCGTGACAAGCCATTAGCTTCGCGATGGTTGTCGTAATAACGGGGGTTCGGCACCATGGCTGCTAGCATGGCGGCTTGTTCTGGAGAGAGCTGTGAGGCACTAATCTGGTAGTAATGGCGAGCTGCCGCTTCCGCCCCAAAGATGCCATTTCCCCATTCGATGGTGTTCAAATAAATATCAAAAATGCGCTGCTTATCCATTATTGCTTCCAGCATCAGGGTAATGAGGGTCTCTTCTGCCTTGCGCCATGGTGTGCGCTTGGATGACAGGAATAAATTCTTGGCCAATTGCTGGCTGATGGTTGAGCCACCGGCAACGATCTTGCCGCGTGCCATGTTTTTTTCATAGGCTCGCTGTATACCTTCCCAGTCAAAGCCTACGTGGTCAACAAATTTTGCATCTTCTGAGGCAATTAACGCGCGTTTCAGATGATTTGAAATGTTTTTATAGGGTAGCCATTTGTGCTGTAATTTTGCTTTGGGATTCTTGAGTTGCATCACTTCCAACCGGTCATCCATGAAGGCGCTGGTAGTTGGGTTATATTTTATCCACCAAACGATATGGGCTGCTATCCATGCCTGATAGCAAAGAAATAGCACAAACAGGGCGGCAACGATACGCCAGATCCATGACCAAAAGAATTTCCTCATGCACGCAGCTGTTTCATTTGCGCAATTGGGCAATGACAGGCGCAGTGTCGGGGCTTACACCGCGCCATTTGTGAAAAGCGACTGCGGCCTGTTCGACCAGCATTCCTAGTCCGTCAGCCAACTGGCCTGCACCTTGCTCCCTAGCAAAGCGCAGGAATGGCGTTTGTTTCCCATACATCATGTCGTAGGCAAGTGTTCCCGGTATTCTCGGCGCTGCCGGTTTGAACAGTCCATTGGGTAATGGCGGCAAGGAATCAGACAAGCTGCTGGAAGTGGCGTTGATAACGATGTCAAACTGTTGTCCGGCAAGTGCTGCGTAACTTTTTGCAAAAACAGTGCCATGACCCTCGAATTTGGCGGCAAGTTGTTCGGCCTTATCCATGCTGCGATTTGCAATGATGATGGCCGCACCCGCATTGAATAGAGGCCAGATCACCCCATGTGCCGCACCCCCTGCACCCATCAGCAATACCTGCTTGGAGTGCAATTTGCAGCCCAGATTTTGTTCTATATCAGCCACCAGACCGACGCCGTCTGTATTGTCGCCAAGGATGATGCCGTCCTGAAACACAAAAGTATTTACCGCATGTGCAGCACGGGCGCGGTCAGAGTGTTCGTTGGCGAGTTTGAACGCTTCATGCTTGAAGGGCACGGTGATGTTGCAGCCTTTGTACCCAGCGTCGCGCAAGCGCCGTATGGTATTTGCGAAGCCGTCCAGCGGTGCTTCTATCGCCTCGTAGCTGATGTCCTGGCCAGTCTGCTCGGCGAACATCTGGTGGATCAGTGGAGATTTGCTATGCGAAATGGGGTGGCCAATTACGGCGTATTTATCAGTCATTTTCTAATTATATCTTTAAACCCAAATCCGTTGATCAAACGGAACATTCTTCCGCCGTAGGGTGGACAAAAGCGCAGCGTTGCCCACCCTATCGCACTGTTACAAACGATAGCTTGGCAATCCCCGCCTGTTGCACTATGCCCATGAACTTTGCGACTTGCCCATAGGGGATGATCTCATTGGCCATTAACTGCACGTTCAGTTCTGGATCGCGGTTGCGCAGCGCCTGCAGCCTGGATTTTAATTGTTCCGGCACTACCACTTGGGTGTCGAGATAGACCTTCCCGCTGCTGTCTATGCTCAACTGAACCATCTTGGCTGGTGTGGACGGTGCGTTCGCGGAAGTCTTTGGTAAATTTACTGGTACTGCTTGCATCAATATAGGCGCAGTCACCATGAGCACAATCAGCAACACCAACATCACGTCAACCAGCGGCGAACCATTACCATAAAGCAGGCTGACGAAATTGACTATCACCCCATTGATTAATAGATAAAATATTGCGACAAATTAATAATTATTCAATACAATCAGTTTGTTATGTTAATTATAATTTCTTAGCACCCTTAAAACTCCCCTCTAAGCCCCAGCACGATGGCGCGTCCAGGCAAAGGCGCGACATCCTTTAGGTAAGAAGTGTTCAGGCGAATAACTTCGTTAAGCAGATTTTTTCCTTGCACAAACAGCGTATATCCCGTGGTTTTGCTTTGCTTGATGCGATAACTCATTTCTGCGTTGGCCAAGGTGTAAGCGGCAGTAGCTGTTTCGAGTGCAGCCAGATTGCTTGGGCGTGCTGCGCGGATCAAACTTAGATTGCTTGCCCAAGCGCCGGTCTTATGGTCAAGTCCAAGCCCGACGCGTAACGGCGTGATGCGTGGCACATTGCCGCCGCCATCTAGCGTGCCGCGCACGGTGTCGCTAAACACCCGCAAATCTAGGGTGTCGGGTCGCAGGGTGAAGATCGCTTCCGCTTCCGTGCCATAAAATCTCGCGCCAGTCTGTGCAAAGTTTTGCACCAGAAAATCGCCAGCAGTATTCGGCTTGCCGTTATCGTTGACGCGATCCGCTACACCGTCACCATTGTCGTCGACACTGCGCTCAAAAATGTAGCTACCAATGCGGTTATTGAATACATTAACTTTCCATTTCACGTCACCGTCGGTCTTGCGCAGAGCGAGATCGATGTTGTCTGAGGTTTCCTTGGTCAAGGTATCATCACCCTTCTGGTAGGTGCGCGTAGCGTAGTGTATGCCTCTTGTCGTATACAATTCTTCCGTCGTTGGTGCGCGTTGCCCATGGGTAGCTGTCAGTCCCAGACCGTAGCCCTCGATGAATTTCCATAAGCTGCCTGCGGAGGCACTGTAGAGGTTGAATGCCCGCGACGGGTTGGTGCTGTCTAGCGGGTTTTGCGTGGCCTGCTCAACCCGTCCGCCGACGTCCACACGCCATTGCTCCCAATTGCGTTCCTCGACCAAGAAAAGGCCGGTGGAGTTCGACTTGGTGGCGGGCACAAGCGCTTCTTCGCCTAGGGCGGAAAAGTTTCTATCCTTCACTTGCATCCCAATCGCGCCTTGCCAGTTGGCTATCGGCGCATGCAGCAGCTCGGCACGCCCCTCGAATCCCTGATTCTTGAAACGAGTTCCAACCTCGCCGCTGTCCTCGACCTCGTTGTGTTTGTAGTCGTTGTAGCCCATGCGCAGCTTGAGCTGATTGAAGCCACTCAAGGGATCATCCAGCTCGCCCGCCATATCGTAACGAGTTTGCTTAAGATCGATTGTCGTGCCATCGGTGCCAGGTATGCCATAGACACTTTCCAGCTGTGAAACAGATGCACCCGCAAAGCCACGCTCGCCAACAAAAGACCCGCCCATCGAAACACCGCCGGAATCGAGCGCGCTGTTTTGAACCACGCCCAGCGGTGTGTCGTAATCGTCTGTTTTGCGTTTGAAACCATCTATATTCCACGATGCCTGCCCAGCACTACCCTTCACGTTAAAAGCCCCGCTGCGTTCTTTCGTCGCCGAATTGCCACGCACTTCGAAATTGCCCTTGGGTGAGTTGAATATCCGATTCGGGATGCGCTCTGTTACGACGTTGACTACGCCGCCCGATGCACCGCTACCGTACAGCAAGGTTGCAGGCCCACGCAGAATTTCGATTTGCGAGGCATTGAGTGGTTCGGTTGTCACCATATGGTCTGGGCTGACGGTCGAGAGATCTTGTGTGCCGATACCACCTTCCAATACCTGAATGCGCGGTCCATCCATGCCACGAATAATCGGGCGGCCGGCGGCAGTGCCGAACGAACTAGATGTCACGCCAAGCTCGTTCGCCAGGGTATCGCCGAGGCTAGATTCGCGCTTGCGGCGCAGATCGTCGCCCTGCAATACCGTGACGGGCTGAGCCATATCGAGATCGCTGCGGTTTGTGTAAGGTGTGGCGGTAACGACCACCGCCGGTAACTCGGCTGCAATCGTAGGCTGGCTATTGTTTTGAGAATAAGCTAAAAGCGGCGTGAACAAGCTGATACAAAATACTGAGTATTTGAACATGATGGTTTTCCAAAAAATGATGACAACCACCCCGCAAGTTGCGGGGTAGCGTTATGCGATTGTTTGGAGGGTAGGCGGGCCGCGCGCATAGGCGGCAACAACAGGAGTGGAGTTGAACGCAATGGTGAATTGCGCTACTGAAGCAGTTGATGTTGTTAAGCTTGCGTAGGAGTGCAGAGTGCTATTTAGTGCGCCACCTAATTGCGCGTAGCTTGCGCAATGGTCACTGGCCTGTGAGTGCTGCTCTTGTTGGTTGTTTTCTGGCTGATCGCTTCCTGCCTGACTTTGTTCCGCCAATGTGTGATTCAGCGCGTGTGTAATTCCACCTTGCTGGGCAAACAGCAAAGTAAATGCAAACAACAGCGGCAGGAATAAGCGGGAGAAAGACATCTGCGTATTATACCTCATTCGATTTTCAGCTTGTCGTGGCTAGTAAAGCACGCCACGGCGTGCTCCTACTATATTTTTTAATCTGTCTCAATTTGATCGTTGGCAGTGAAAGACCATGTACGCACAATACTGAGCACCCGAGTGTCCTTGCGGATATCTTCCGGGAAGGGGGCATAGGGTGCTGCCAGTTTGACGATACGAACAGCTGCGGCATCCAGAATACGCTGGCCTGAGGATTGGGTGACTTCCACGCTTTCCAGTGTGCCGTCTGCGCGGATGGAAACGGTCATTTGCAGTTTGCCAAAAATCTTTTGTTGGCGTGCCTGGATCGGATAGTTGAGGTTGCCTATGCGCTCCACTTTTGTGCGCCAGTCTTCAATATATTGTGCGTAGCGGTATTCTTGGGTGCGTGCGCCGATGAATTTGCGCTGCGGCATTTTCTGGTACTCGTTGAAATCGCGGTTTATTTGCGCTTCAAGTCGTGCAATTTCAAGCGCACGTTGCACCAGATCCTGCCCTGTTATATTGCTGCCATCCTTGCGCTGCTTTTCGGTGTGTTGCTGTGGCACGCTGTTTATGCTTTTGGCTTGGGTCAGCAACTTTTTTACCTGCTGTTCCAAGCGCTGTAGCTGTTGAGTGGATTGTTCGGGCGTAAATTGTTTGTCTTCGCCAAAGCTAGGCAGCGGGCTTTTAGCACGTTTATCGTCTGCTGTATTGCCGCCGCCATCGAGATTGTTTTGTGCGAGTGCATCTGCCTTGAGTGGCCGAGTTTTGGATTTGCTGTTAACCAGTACGACTTCCAGCGGCTGCAAAATATTCTTGTTCTTGATTGGGTTGGGCAATGTAAAGCCTATTCCGAACATCACAAAGGCATGTAAAGCCAGTGAAAATAAAATGGCTAAGGCGATGGTCTGTTTGAAATATTCCTTGAGATTTTTTAAGTTAAATTGATTAGCCTGAAAAATAGATAGATCAGGCAAAGGGGATTTACGCCACAGAGTGTAAGTGTGTACAAACTGTTCCAGCACAGTCAGGCCATGTAGATTGTGTGTCACAGAAATTTCACCATTAAGCTTTAAACATGCCATTTAACGTAAATCGTTTATTATATTGAATATTTTTTGTTGGCGTTAATTTTCCATGCATTTGAAAACTATGTGTTGCGCGTTAAATCCGACACCCCGCAGGGGTACTCGTCCTATGCGAAGCAAAGCGTAGTGTAGGATATTGCCTGAAGGGCTAGCTACGCTACTGCCTCAACCACAGCAGGTATGGCCGCAGACACGAAGCGCGCCTCGAAACTCAATTCGAGTAAATCAATCTCGCCCATTTCCAGCGTCACCACGGTACCGGCTGGTAGCTCGGGGATGGAAGGCACTCGACCCACCATAGGCAGGCCGATGAAGCGCACCAGATTTTCGCGTATCAGCGTGGCTTCCACTTGCAGAATTTTTTCCTGTATCAACCAACGCAAACACCAGTAGCGCTCCATATTGCGCTGAAACCCGCTATAGGCGGTGTAAGCGGTATCGAAACTGCTCAGCACCGCGAATAGGGCATTGTCATTTTTGGCATAAACCGGCGCTTCATTTTTAAGTAACTGGATAATCTGGCGCTGGTTCACCAGATCAATATAACGTCGCAACGGCGAGCTGGACCACATGTATTGCGCCACACCCAAGCCCTGGTGCGGTGCGGCCACGGTGCTCATTTTGGCCTTGCCGTTGGTCTGCGAACGATAAATACCCGCCACCTCATTGTCGGCCAGTAGTTTGCCCCAGGTGCAGTTCACAAAAATCATCAACTCGGCCACCACCTTGTCGATAGGTGAGCCACGAGGGCGGCTGGTGATGGTGACAATGTCATTTGCAACATTGAAGTTGTAATCTACATTTTGCTGGATTTCGCCTGCCTTGCCGCGTGCGGCTTCCAGTTTGTGCGACAAATTCCACAGCAAGGTCAGCTCGCTGGCATAGGGGTAGTCCAGCTTGCATTCCGCCAGCGTTGCTTCGTTGAACAAAGGCTCTAGCGTGTCATGGCGCAGGTTGGCGGATATATGCAGGCGCTCCAGGCGACTTTCGGTGTTGAGCACCGCAAGCGTGCCAGAGTCCACTTCCATATATAGCGACAAGGCCGGGCAAATTTTGTCGGCACACAGTGTATATTCCTGCACCACATTTTCCGGCAGCATGGTGATCTTGCTTCCCGGCATAT
>JBCKTV010000005.1:0-65698 GCA_038925365.1 Gallionellaceae bacterium | reverse complement strand
CTATTCGCAGCAGAAGAAAATTGCTGGGGTGGGGATGGACGACATCTTCATCGGCAATGGTGCTTCCGAGCTGATTGCAATGTCGATGCAAGGTCTGCTGAATGTGGGCGACGAAGTGCTGGTGCCTATGCCCGATTATCCGCTGTGGACCGCTGCGGTGACGCTGGCGGGCGGCACGCCGCGTCATTATCTGTGCGATGAGCAGAATGACTGGATGCCTGATCTGAATGACATGCGTAGCAAAATTACCGCCAACACGCGTGCTATTGTCATTATTAATCCGAATAATCCTACCGGTGCCTTGTATTCGGATGCCTTGTTGCTGGAGATCGTCGAGATTGCACGCCAGCATCAGCTGATTATTTATGCCGATGAAATCTATGACAAGGTGTTGTATGACGCTGCTACCCATACTTCAATTGCCTCGCTGGCGGACGATGTGCTGTTTGTCACCTTTAACGGCTTGTCCAAAAATTATCGTGCCTGCGGCTACCGCTCCGGCTGGATGATAGTCTCCGGAGCAAAGAAGAACGCACAGGATTATATCGATGGTCTCGGTATCCTGGCCTCGATGCGCCTGTGCTCTAACGTGCCGGGACAGTTTGCGATTCAGACTGCGCTGGGCGGTTATCAGAGTATCAATGATCTGGTCGCACCGGGCGGACGCTTGTGCAAGCAGCGTGATCTGGCTTATGAGCTGCTCATCGCCATTCCCGGTGTGACTTGCGTCAAGCCCAAAGCAGCCTTGTATTTGTTCCCACGCCTTGATCCAAAAATGTATCCGATAGCAGATGATCAGCAATTCATACTTGAATTGCTGGAAGCCGAAAAGGTATTGGTGGTGCAGGGCAGCGGCTTTAACTGGCCGCATCCAGATCATCTGCGCATTGTGTTTTTACCTAATGCGGATGATCTGGTAGATGCGATAGGGCGCATTGCGCGTTTTCTTGAAAGCTATCGCAAACGTTTTGGCAATTAAATTAGATCAGTTGTTAGTCGCTAGTCGTTAGATATTAGTTAAACCCGCGCAGCGGACAACATCAACTAGCGACTAACGTCTAACGACTAATAACTTCGGAGTAATAAATGAAAGCTATCAATGTAGGACTAATAGGTGCAGGCACAGTGGGCGGCGGAACATTCACCGTGCTCGCACGCAATGCAGAAGAAATCAGCCGACGCGCAGGTCGGCCTATCTGCATTACCGTAGTGGCCGATAAAAATGTGGAGCTTGCCAAGAGCGTAACCAAGGGTGCGTGTCGGGTGACTGACGATGCCTTCTCGGTAGTGAATGATCCTGAAGTCGATATTGTGATCGAGCTGATCGGTGGTACGGGTATCGCCAAAGAGTTGGTACTTAAAGCAATACACAACGGCAAACATGTGGTCACTGCCAACAAGGCGCTGTTGGCCATGCACGGCAACGAGATTTTTGCAGCAGCGCAACAAATGCGTGTAATGGTGGCGTTTGAGGCGGCTGTTGCCGGCGGCATTCCCATCATCAAGGCGGTGCGCGAAGGGTTGGCGGCAAATCGTATTGAGTGGATAGCGGGCATTATCAATGGCACCACCAACTTTATATTGTCCGAGATGCGCGACAAGGGCTTGAGTTTTGACTCGGTGTTGCAAGAAGCGCAGCGTCTGGGTTATGCAGAGTCTGACCCTACGTTCGATATTGAAGGTGTGGATGCGGCGCACAAGATCACCATTCTTGCGGCGATTGCGTTCGGCATTCCGATGCAATTCGACAAGGCGTATATCGAAGGCATTTCCAAACTCGATGCAACTGATATCAAATATGCAGAACAACTGGGCTACCGCATCAAGCTGCTGGGAATTACCAAGCGCACCTCGGAAGGCGTCGAGCTGCGCGTACATCCCACATTAATACCAAGCAAGCGTTTGATCGCCAATGTTGAAGGTGCGATGAATGCAGTGCTGGTGCAGGGCGATGCCGTCGGTGCAACGCTGTATTACGGCAAGGGTGCGGGTGCAGAACCTACAGCCAGTGCGGTGATTGCCGATCTGGTCGACGTAACCCGCATGCACACTGTCGATCCGCAAAATCGTGTGCCACATCTGGCTTTTCAGCCTAACCAACTGGCCGACTTGCGCATCCTGTCTATGGATGAAGTGCAGACCAGCTATTACCTGCGTATGCGGGTGCAAGACAAGCCGGGAGTGCTGGCCGACATCACACGCATTCTGGCAGATGAACAAATTTCAATTGATGCGGTGATTCAGAAGGAACCCGGTGAAGGCGAAGACCAAACTGACTTGATCATGCTGACACACCAGACTCGCGAGAAGCGGATAAACAGCGCAATTGCCAAGATTGAAGCGTTGAAGGTGATCAGCGGAAAAGTGACGCGTATCCGTCTGGAACAGCTGGGGAAATAATTAAAGGTAATACTCGCAATGAACTATATCTCCACCCGTGGCGATGCCACAAAAAAGAAATTTACCGAAATTCTGCTGGGCGGATTGGCTCCCGATGGTGGATTGTATTTGCCCAAACAATACCCGCAGATCACCCGCGACGAACTGGATGCTTGGCGCAAGTTGTCTTATGCCGATCTGGCGTTTGAGGTGTTATCAAAATTTGCGACTGATATTCCGGCCGATGATCTCAGGGCGATAGTGCACAAGACCTACACTGCCGAAATTTATCATAATGCTCGCGCTGGTTCTGATGCCACGCAGATTACACCGCTACTCACCTTGGCACCCGGCCTGCATATTCTTGAGCTCTCTAACGGCCCGACGCTGGCATTCAAGGATATGGCGATGCAATTGATCGGCAACCTGTTTGAATACGCGCTGGCGAAGCAACACGATGAGCTAAATATTCTGGGTGCAACTTCTGGTGATACCGGTTCGGCAGCGGAATATGCGATGCGCGGCAAGCGCGGCATCCGCGTATTTATGTTGTCACCACACAAGAAGATGAGCCGCTTCCAAACCGCGCAGATGTTCTCGCTGCAAGACCCGAATATTTTCAATATTGCGATCAAGGGGGTGTTTGACGAGGCGCAGGACATGGTCAAGGCGGTGTCCAACGATCACGATTTCAAAGCCAAGTATAAAATCGGCACGGTCAATTCTATCAATTGGGCGCGTGTTTCTGCGCAGATTGTGTATTACTTCAAAGGCTATTTCGCGGCGACAAAAACTAATGAGGAGCAGGTTTCCTTCTCGGTGCCATCAGGAAATTTCGGAAATATCTGCGCCGGCCATATTGCGCGCATGATGGGTTTGCCGATCAAGCAGCTTATTCTCGCCACCAATGAAAATAATGTGCTGGAAGAATTTTTCAAGACTGGTGTCTACCGCCCGCGCAGCAATGCCGAGACTGCCCACACCAGCAGCCCGTCGATGGATATATCCAAGGCTTCTAATTTTGAGCGTTTTGTATTCGATCTGGTCGGGCGCAAAAGCGAGACTATGGCTGATTTATGGCGTGAAGTGGATGCGGGAAAATCATTTGATCTGCGCGGCTCTGCGCATTGGAAGAGTATTAAACAATACGGCTTTGTTGCCGGACACAGCACCCATGAAGATCGTCTGGCCACCATCAAAATGGTGTATGAAAAATACGGGGTGATGGTGGATACTCACACCGCAGATGGCATCAAGGTTGGTCTCGAAAAATGTGAGCCAGGCATACCTTTGATATGTCTGGAAACAGCCCTGCCAGCGAAATTCGAAGACACAATCATTGAAGCGCTGGGACGCAAACCTGAACGTCCTGCCTGCTTAGAGGGTATCGAAGATTTGCCGCAACGCTGCGAGATTATGGATGCCGATGTGGCCAAGCTCAAGAACTTTATCACTGCAAATGTGCCGTCTTAAATTTAATTTCTAGAGGTAGCCATGAGTACAGAGCTTCCGCAACAAGATCAATCACCAGCAGAAAATTTGCCACTCAGTAAGCCTTCTAAAAAGCGTGTATGGCTACGTCGCGGTTTGGAAGTGTTGTTATTTATCATCCTAATCTTGGGTGTGCGAGCCTGGCAACAGCGTGACATCGTACAGGGGTTGGCACCACCGTTGAATGGTGTGCTGCTGGACGGGAAGTCTTTCGTATTGCCGAACAAACCTACACAGCCGGTATTGGTTTATTTCTGGGCAAGCTGGTGTCCTATCTGCCGTGCGACACAGGGATCAATAGACTCACTGGCTCGTGCCTATCCAAATGTCATTACGGTGGCGATGCAAAGCGGTAACAGCGGCGCAGTGCAGCAATACATGAGGGAGCAGGGAGTGAGCTTCCCGGTTATCAATGATACCGATGGTCAGGTGTCAGCATCTTGGGGCGTGCAGGCTGTTCCAGCAAGTTTCATCATAGATACTGATGGAAAAATCAGATATGTGGAAATTGGCTATACCACGGGAATCGGATTGCGTATCAGGCTGTGGCTGGCTGGATTTTAAGCGTGGTATAGCTCGCTACAGCAAAACAACCTGGTTGCGGCCGCTCTGTTTGGCTACATACAGCGCTTCATCGGAGCGATTGATCATTTCTTCCAGCGTGTTGCTTAGGGTAATGGTGATACCTATGCTGACTGTTAAATGTATAGCTTCCGTGTCATTGAGCGGTATGGCCAATGCTTCGATATGCTGCCTGAGACGATTCATCGTTTCTATTGCCGCACTATTATTTACCGCAACCACACAAAATTCCTCACCACCCATGCGGGCGACAATATCCGTTGCACGGAATTCTTTTTGTATCGTTTTGGCTACAGCAACAATGGCCATATCACCCACATCATGACCATAAGTATCGTTGATACGTTTGAAGAAATCGATGTCTATCATCGCGATCATGAGTTGAATACTGTCGCGCTTGGCACTGCTGAATAAAGCATTGCCCATTTCGAATAGGTAGCGACGATTGTACAATTGGGTCAAATAGTCGCGATTCGCTTGCTCCTGGATAATACGCAGGCTGTCCAGGTAGTCCAGGCGGGCATTGATTCTGCTTACCAATTCTTCAACCAGAAAGGGCTTGTGAATAATATCGTCTGCGCCTGCTTTGAAAAAACGCACACCAGAAAAGTCGTCCGCTGTTTTGGTTATGCCGATAATGGCAAGTTTGCTACTGGGAAAATTGGAGCGCAGCTTCATGCATAATTCAACGCCGTCCAAACCATCCAATTCGGATAATTCGTAAGTAGTCACTACCACCGATATATCACTGCGGCTTTCCATTGCTAGCAATGCTGCTGCGGCGTTTTCTGCTTCAATAACGTGTAGACGTTGAGTAAGCAGAATGTTTTTGAGTTGAGTACGGAAAACAGGATCTGGTTCAACCACCAATACCTTGCATTGCATATTACGCAGGGTGTGCAATACGCTTTTCTGGACTACTGAAACTGAACCGGGTGATTGCTTGGTAACGTAATCGACGATGGGTTTTGCAGAAATACGTTCATGGGTTTCGCTATCCAGAGACCCTGTGAGAACAATGGTGGCAATACCATGGCTCAACACCATGTCTACTGCTTCTCCGTCTTGAGCATCCGGCAAGCTCAGGTCAACGACAGCAACTTGATACTTGTTAGGGTGTGCTGCAAGCAGCTGATTGCAAGCAGCCAGTGATCGTGCAAGATCGACAGGCATATTGACGACTGAGCTTACAGCGTTCTTTACCACCATGCCTACAGTGGCACTGTCGTCAACAATTAATATTCGTCCTGTACTCTCGTCAGATTGGCTCATGTGTTTAGGTTGTTGAGTTCAGTAAGCTTGAGATTAAATTCGGATATCGGAAATAATTATAACCATTATTCTTCAATAATAGAGATGTGACTTTTACGCAAGCTATAAACCTAGACAAAATAGTCCTAGGAGCAAGACGTATGAATCTATGTAAGCCGTTGATTATATTGAATATTTTAATAAAGAGTCTAGCGTTGAGTTAAAAGTTAAGTCCGACAGTTGAGGCTAACCGAAAAACTCTTTTACCTTGTCCATCCAGGACTGAGCTCTGGGGCTGTGGAGAGCGCCATCTTTTGCGCTGATGGTTTCAAATTCATGCAGCAGTTCTTTTTGCCTGTCAGTCAGCCTGACTGGCGTTTCAATAACCACATGACAGTTTAGGTCGCCATGAGTATTGGTGCGCATGCCTTTAATGCCTTTGCCGCGCAAACGGAAAGTTTTGCCTGATTGAGTTTCAGCAGGAATTTTGATGCGAGCCGAGCCATCCAGCGTGGGAATTTCGATCTCGCCACCCAGTGCGGCAGTGGCAAAGCTGATCGGCATTTCGCAATGCAGATCATCCCCATCGCGCTGAAATACGCTGTGCTGTTTGATGTGTATTTCCACATACAAATCGCCAGCAGGAGCGCCGTTGCTTCCCGCTTCGCCGTGTCCGCTGTGACGCAAGCGCATACCTTCAGCTATCCCTGCCGGGATTTTAATTTCTAGAGTTTTATGGTTTTTGACACGGCCAGCACCATTACACGTACCGCAAGGTGAGTTGATGCTCTTACCGTTGCCATGGCATCGTGGGCAAGTCTGCTGGATGGAGAAAAATCCCTGTTGCATACGCACTTGTCCATGCCCACCGCAGGTTTGACAGGTGGTGGGTGAGGTACCGGGTTTGGCACCGGAGCCATGACAGGTGTCACAAGCTTCTTGTGTTGGAATGCGCACCTGTTTAGTAGAGCCACGCGCAGCCTCCTCCAGTGTGATTTCCATGTTGTAACGCAAGTCTGCTCCGCGTTGCGCATGGCTACGACCACCACGTCCCGCACCACCAAAGATATCGCCGAAAATATCGCCAAAGTCGAATCCACCTGCACCATGACCACCGCCACGGTTGCCTTCGGTACCTGCGTGACCATACTGATCATAAGCCGCACGCTGTTGATCGTCGGACAAGATTTCGTAAGCTTCCTTACCTTCTTTAAATTGCTCTTCCGCCTTGGGATTGTCGGGATTACGGTCAGGGTGAAACTTCATCGCCAGTTTGCGATAAGCCTTTTTAATTTCGTCGGCGTTTGCGTCTTTATTGACACCCAGTACTTCGTAGTAATCTTTTTTGGCCATAGTCTTAGTGCTTAGTCGTTAGTAGATAGTCGCTAGACGTTAGTTGAAAAGCGAACCCAGGGGGTTAACTAACAACTAACGTCTAGCGACTAATAACTGCTTAATTACTTCTTATCGTTTTTTACTTCGGTGAATTCGGCATCGACTACATCGCCTTCATCTTTCTTCGTTTCGGCTTGGGCTGCACCTGCATCGCCGCCGGCCTGTGCTTTGGCCGCTTCCGCCGCTTGCAGTTTTTCGCTCAGCTTATGCGCGGCGGTTGACAAGGCTTCTGTTTTTGCAGTGATGGCTTCTTTGTCGTCACCTTTTACCACTTCTTCGGCATCTTTCAGGGCATTTTCAATATTGGTTTTCTCTTCGGCAGAAAGCTGTTCGCCATATTCCTTCATTGATTTGTTGGTTGCGTGAATCAAGGAATCGAGTTGGTTGCGTGCTGAAACGAGCTCAAGTGTCTTGCGGTCTTCTTCTGCATACAGCTCTGCATCCTGTACCATTTTAGCGATCTCGGCTTCAGACAAACCAGAGCTAGCCTGAATCTTGATCTTGTTCTCCTTGCCAGTAGCTTTGTCTTTTGCGGATACGTGCAGAATACCGTTCGCATCAATATCAAAAGTCACTTCTATCTGCGGCGCGCCGCGCGGTGCAGGCGGAATGTCAGACAGATTGAATTGACCCAGACTCTTGTTGCCGGCTGAAACTTCGCGCTCGCCCTGCAATACATGAATGGTCACGGCAGATTGATTGTCATCGGCGGTAGAAAACACTTGCGATGCCTTGGTTGGGATGGTGGTGTTTTTCTTGATGAGTTTGGTCATCACGCCACCCATAGTTTCAATACCCAGAGACAATGGGGTCACGTCTAGCAACAGCACGTCCTTAACTTCACCTTGCAACACGCCGCCCTGAATGGCAGCACCAACGGCAACAGCCTCGTCCGGGTTAACGTCTTTGCGCGCTTCTTTGCCGAAGAACGCTCTAACTGCTTCTTGCACTTTAGGCATACGTGTTTGACCACCAACCAAAATCACGTCTTGAATATCGTCGATGCTTACGCCCGCATCTTTCATCGCAATTTTGCAAGGTTCGATAGTGCGTGCGATCAGGTCTTCAACCAGGCTTTCAAGTTTGGCACGGTTGATCTTTACGGCCAGATGCTTGGGGCCGCTTGCATCAGCGGTGATATAAGGCAGGTTCACTTCAGTTTGCTGTGTGGAAGACAATTCGATCTTGGCTTTTTCAGCAGCATCTTTCAGACGTTGCAGAGCGAGCATATCTTTCTTCAGATCAATGCCAGTTTCTTTTTTGAACTCGTCTACCAAGAATTCAATCACGCGCATATCAAAGTCTTCACCACCGAGGAAGGTGTCGCCGTTGGTCGACAATACTTCAAACTGATGCTCGCCATCGATTTCTGCGATGTCGATAATAGAAATATCGAAAGTACCGCCACCTAGGTCATAAACCGCAATCTTGCGATCACCTTCTTGCTTGTCCATACCAAACGCCAATGCTGCGGCAGTTGGCTCGTTAATAATCCGTTTCACATCCAGACCTGCAATGCGGCCTGCGTCCTTGGTGGCTTGACGCTGGCTGTCGTTGAAGTAAGCAGGAACCGTAATCACCGCTTCGGTAACTGGCTCGCCGAGGTAATCTTCGGCAGTCTTCTTCATCTTCATCAATATCTGCGCTGAGATTTCTGGGGCAGAAATATCCCTATCGCGTACCTTGATCCAAGCATCGCCGTTTTTGGCTTTGACGATGGTGTAAGGCACCATGTCGATGTCTTTTTGCACCATAGGCTCGTCAAAGCGGCGACCGATCAGGCGCTTTACACCATACAGTGTGTTTTTTGGATTGGTAATAGCCTGACGCTTTGCTGGTGCGCCAACCAACACTTCGCCATCTTCCATATAGGCGACGATAGAAGGGGTGGTACGCGTGCCTTCTGCGTTCTCAATCACTTTAGACTTGCCGTTTTCCATTACCGCCACGCAAGAGTTGGTGGTGCCCAAGTCAATTCCAATAATTTTTCCCATGATAATTCCTTTTAAATTTAGATGTTCTAATGTGTTGTGAATCTGCTGTAGCCTAAGTGTGGGCAACAGACTCTTATTTCAAGAGGGTTATTCTTTTGCCTTGGCAACCATCACCAGTGCGGGACGCAACACGCGTTCACTCAAGGTGTAGCCTTTTTGCATCACGCTGACTACGGTGTTGGGTTCCTGCTCACTTTCCAGTACGCCGATAGCCTGATGCTTGTGCGCATCAAATTTTTCGCCTACCGGGTTGATTTCTGCAATATTGAATTTTTCAAATACGCTGGTTAGCTGCTTGAGCGTCAATCCCATGCCGTCTTTGAAGCTTTCGACAGTCGTGCTTTGCACTGCCAACGCTGCTTGCAAACTATCCATTACGGCCAGCATTTCGTTGGAGAAACGTTCGACCGCAAATTTTTGCGCCTTGCTGATGTCGTCCGCAGCACGGCGGCGGATGTTCTCGCTTTCCGCCTTGGCATACATCCATGCATCGTAATGCTCTTTGCCTTTTAGTTCGGCCTGTTGCAGCATTTCTTCCATGCTGGGCATGACTTCAGCAGCGATTTTTGCGTCTTGCGGGTTGTCTTGAGTTTGTTCCATGGCTGACTCCAAATATACGTAACTGCGATAAATGGGGATGAAAACACTGACTTCAAGTGTGGGAATGTAATATTTTTCGCGTGAGATAATAAAAAGCTTAAAATTCATGTTCCAGCTTATACCTCTTCAGGTAAAGCCCTAAGCTTAAAAAAATGAATCCCAGTCACCCAAAATACTACTGGCGTATCGCCGGTTTTTATTTCTTCTATTTCGCCTTCGTGGGGATGTTTGCGCCTTATTGGAGCTTGTACCTCAAGTCAATTGAGTTTGATGTCGTGCAAATAGGTATTCTGATGTCGGTGCAGCCGGTGATGCGAATGTTGTCGCCTGCCTTGTGGGGGTGGCTGGCAGATCGCCTGGGGGATAGGCGGCTGGTGGTGCAGATCGCAGCCATGGGCAGTGCGCTGTGCTACATCGGTGTATTTTTCACTACTGATTATTACGAATTGCTGCTGGTGTTGGCGCTGATGAGTTTTTTCTGGAGTGCTTCCATGCCACTGGTGGAGGCAACCACCCTGACTTATCTAGGTAAGAACGTGGCGCGTTATGGGCGTTTACGCTCATGGGGATCGCTCGGATTTATTGTGTCCGTGCTGGGGCTAGGTTTTGCCTTTGACTATATCGCGATCAGCTGGATTTTATGGGCGGGACTGCTGATGCAACTGGGCATAGTGGTTTTTTCCCGGCAGCTTCCGCCAACAGAAGTCATCGCGCATCACACCGACAGTCACTCCATTATGTATATAGTCAGGCAACCGCAAGTGTTGGCATTGTTTGGCGCATGCTTTTTGATGGCTGTGGCGCATGGCCCTTACTACACTTTCTTTTCTATTTATCTGGTAGATCATGGCTATGCAAAAAGTGTAGTCGGTGCCTTGTGGACGCTAGGCGTAGTGTGCGAGATCGGGGTGTTTTTTGCCATGCCATGGCTGATGCGGCATTACTCCTTGCCGCAAATACTGATGTTCAGTCTGGCGCTTGCTGTTGTACGTTTTCTGTTAATAGGCTGGCAGGTCGATAATTTGTGGCTGTTGCTACTGTCGCAAATGCTGCACGCATCGACTTTTGGTGCCTTTCACGCAGCCGCAGTGGCGCTGGTGCATCATTTCTTTCGCGGGCGTCATCAGTCCAAGGGCCAGGCTTTGTTTGGCAGCGTGACCTATGGTGCGGGAGGCGTGCTCGGCGGATTGTTGAGCGGCCCATTATGGCTGCATTGGGGGCCAGGGGTGATGTATTCCTTTAGTGCAGTGGCGGCGCTGCTGGGCTTGGGATTGATGTGGTGGAAACTAAGGAAGGTTGAGCACAATTAGAGAATAAGTTTTATTTTGCATAATTTATGTCAAACTACGCCAGAAGATAGTCCAGCACAGGCTGGGTAAAACGATAAGGGTGCTATGAAACCTACTTTGTTAACAGAAAATTTGGCTGAAACCCGCTCCAAAAAAGTCATCAGTATCGGCTTTGCGCTGGTGATACTGATCATCGGCTTTATTGTGTTATTCGGCCTTGAGCGACTATCCAAAGTTCACGATACTCTGGGGAAAATTATTACGCATGAGCAGCTTGCCATGGAGAAGCTTGCCCGCATGCAGCAAACAGCCCGCGAGCGTTCTGTGTTGTTATTCAGCATTGCCTCCACCAATGATCCCTTTGAGCGTGACGAATTGGTTTTAAAGCACAGCCGTCTGGGAGGTGAATTTATTGATGCCAGGCGTAAGTTGACCGAATTAAAGTTGGATCAAGTGGAGGAGGAGCTGATTCAAGAATTGGGAGATCATGCAAACGCCAACCAAAGACTACAAATTCTGGTGTTGGAGCAGCTTTCTTTTGATCGCTTCAAGCAAGCACAGGCGATCTTGAATACGGCAGCTGTTCCCGCGCAGAACAAGATGCTTGATACCTTCGATAGGTTTTTTGAATATGAGGTCAAAAAAGCACATGGTTCCGCGGAGTGGCTAAAGAAACAACAGGGACAAACCCAATTTTTAATGGTGATCAGCGGCCTGATTGCTGCCCTGTTTGCCGTATTGATTTCGAGCTTTATCAAGCGCCGCATGAGCAAACTGTTATCGGGCCTAGAGGCATCCGCGCTTCTGCTTAGGAACACTAACAAAAGTCTGGAATCGCTCAGGTTGGCGGTGGATCAACATGATATTGTCAGTATTACCGATGTGCACGGCAACATCACCTTTGTTAACGACGCGTTTTGCCAGATCAGCCAATATCAAGCCGAGGAGTTACTCGGGAAAAATCACCGTATCGTCAATTCTGGGACGCATCCAAAATCTTTCTTTGTAGACATGTGGAGAACCATCTCATCAGGAAATGTCTGGCAGGGTGAGGTGTGTAACCGAAATAAGAGTGGGGGTAAATATTGGGTAGCTAGCACCATCGTTCCCTTTCTGGACGATGCCGGATTGCCTTATCAATACATTTCAGTTCGAACCGATATTTCCGCTGTCAAAAAAGCAGAGCAGGTACTCAAGCGTGGTAAGCATGAACTGGAGAAGCTGGTGCGCGATCGCACATTTGAACTGGAGGAGCGGGAAGAGGTGCTGTATAGCATCACCACAGCGGTACAGGACGCGGTGATCATGGTGGACAGCAATGGTAACGTTAGCCATTGGAATCCAGCTGCAAAAAAAATATTTGGATATTCCGCAGCCGAAATGATAGGCAGCAATTTTTACAGTATGGTTTTCCCGACCCGCTATCAGGATGCATACCATGAAGAATTTCAAAAGTTTATTCAGACAGGAGCAGGGGAATTTATCGATGTAATCACAGAAATGGATGCCAAAAAGCGTGACGGCTCTGAATTCCCCATAGAAATTTCAATTTCGGGTGTAAAGATTAACAACTCCTGGCATGCCGTCGCCACTGTGCGCGACATCACGAGCAGAAAATTGGCGGATGATCATCTTAAACAGTTGGCCAGCACCGATGCGCTGACCGGCGCTTTCAATAGGCGTCGCTTCAATGAAGCGTTAGAGTTTGAGCTCGCCCGCGTAAAACGCTATAACACGCCGCTTAGTCTGCTCATCTTTGATATTGATCACTTCAAGCGCATCAATGACACCTTTGGTCACTCGGCTGGCGATCAGGTACTGTTTAAACTGGCTTTGCTGGTCTCCACCAATATTAGGGATACGGATGTCTTTGCACGCTGGGGAGGAGAAGAATTCGTTATTCTGGCGGCGAATTGCGATACCCAATGCTCGCTAATTCTTGGCGAGAAGATTAGAAAGCTTATTGAAGCATACGCATTCGCCGACGTTGGCAAGGTTACGTGCAGCTTTGGCGTCGCAGAGTATCGTGCCGGTGATGATCAGGAATCCTTCGTCAAACGGGCAGACAGTTACATGTATCGTGCCAAGGAGTCCGGGCGCAATCGTGTGTGTAGCGAGGTGAATATCGTGGTCATGGAACCTCGGGGTCAGGTTTAATTATGTAGTGCAGGGTGACATAAAGGGAAATCTGCTCAGAAATTACCCGGCCATCTGACCCATGCGTCCACTCTGGTAATCCATCATCGCTAGGCGGATTTCCTGTTCGGTGTTCATTACAAAGGGGCCAGAGGCGACGATAGGTTCGGCAATCGGCTCGCCGCCCATCAGTAATACGCTACTTTCTTCCTGCGCCTGCAATCTAATGTTCGCCCCGTTTGTCTCGAGTATCACCAAGCCACCTGTCACTACCTCAGCATTGTCCAGTGTAATTTTGCCTGTGCGCACAAACAGCATTGCATTTTGTTTGTCCGGCACGGGCAACGCCACGATGCTTCCTGCCTTGAGCTTGATATCCCAAAGGTTTACCGGGCTAAATGTACTGGCGACACCTTGGATGCCATTAAATTCACCGGCAATCACGCGCACTGAACCGGCGTTGCCGGGCAACTCAACGACTGGAATATCCTTGTTGAGAATGGGCTGATATCTGGGTGGAATCATTTTGTGCTTGGACGGCAGGTTCACCCATAATTGCACCATTTCCAACACACCGCCACGCTTTAAAAATTCCGTCGATAAAAATTCCTCGTGAATAATGCCCGAGGCCGCCGTCATCCACTGTACATCGCCCGGGCCGATTACGCCGCGATTACCCTCCGAATCTCCATGCTCGATTTCACCCTGAAACGCGATGGTCACCGTTTCAAAACCACGGTGAGGATGGGGGCCTACACCCAGCTTGTTGGTGCTTGCTGCAAATTCGCGCGGGGCTGCATAATCGAACATCAGAAACGGGCTGATGTCCTGAGTAAAAGCTAGGTGCGCAAACACCGGGCGCACATTGAAGCCGTCACCAACCCAATGGCTATGGTTATTGGCGGGAAGAATTGTTTTAATTTTTTTCATAAGCTCTCCTGGCTTTTAATTAAATGCAAATCCACCCCCCTATCCCCCTTTACAAAGTGGGATAGGGGGATTTAAAAATGTCGCGAATTAAGTAATTCTCAATAATATTCACCAAGTTTAAATTCCTGCTGCATAAGCATTCAATGCAATCGAACCATACTTCCATGAGCGATGCAGCGCTCGCACCGGCTCGCCTTGTGCGGCACCCAGTGCCACCAGTAGCGGAGCGTAATGCTCCACCGTGGGGTGACAATCCTTGCCATTTGGAAGCTGCCACGGCAGACACAGAGCCTGGCGATCATTCGCAGCTACAGCAGTTTCAACTGCATCAACAAAAGCCGCCGCCCATGGCAAAGCGCTTTCGTCGGCTGCGTTCCAGTCCAATCTGCTCAAGTTATGCGTGATGCCGCCACTGCCAATAATCAGCACACCTTCATCCCGCAAAGCTTGCAAACGTTGACCCAATTCCCAATGATCCTCTAGGCCTTTGCTCAAACTCAAGGACAATTGGTACACAGGGAAATCCGGCACCGGCCAGGCAGTTTTTAACGGAACCCATAAACCGTGATCCTTGGGCCAGTTGTCTTCCACCACTTCCACGTTCAGCTGCTGCAGGCGTTCAAGCAACCACTTCGCTGTTGCGGCGTCTTCATGCTCGTCCCAGGTGATGTCGTAAAGCTCTTTGGGGAAGCCATAGAAATCATGCTGAATGCCGAAATTCCCTGAAGTGCCGCTTATCCTGTGTTGCGGCCTATCCCAATGCGCAGACACACACAGCACCGCACGCGGCTTGGTCGGCAATAAGCCGGGCAGGCTTTGCCAAAAGCGGGTTGTGGCATTTTCTTCCAACATAAAAGTTGGCGCTCCGTGCGATAGAAAAATGGCTGGCTGACGCATGAGATTATTTATGTAAAGAAGTGCCGCATCATTGCTAATGCAACACTAAAAAATATTGTGCCCCGGACTATAGCCGGGGCGATGCTTACTTAACCTAAAAAACATTTGGCCACAGAGATCACAGAGAGGAAGCAATGAGATAAGTACTTTTGGCATATCCCCCATCATGTGAAAAGCGAAAACCTTTAAGCGCTGCGAATTCTCTGTGTTCTCTGTGGCTTGAAGTGCTATTTTTAGGATTAAAGCTTGCTGTGCGCACCGTCACAGAAGGGTTGATTGGCGGTTGCCTTGCAGCCACACATATATTTGGTTTCTTTTTTATCCAGTGTGAATTTCACCGGAGTGAAATCTGAACCCTTGTGCGAACCATCGCAGAACGGCTGTTTCTTTGACAAGCCACATGAACACCAGTAATGATCTCCGGCTTCCAATTCAACCTTGTAGGGACTTTTTTGTACGCATACACCTTTGCTCATGATATTTCCTTTATTTAAGTTAATGAAAATTAATTCTTTACCGCTTCAATCGACACAGATATTTTTATATCATCGCCAATAATAGGCACGTTTTTAATCATGCCGAATTCAGAGCGCTTGAAAGTTCCAGTAATGTTCGCGCCGCACAGTGCGACTCCTTTTTTCATCGGATGATCGCCACATCTAAAATCATTCACAGTCACGGTAAGCGGCTTGGTCACTCCCAACAAGGTAAAGTCCCCTTCGGCTGCAACCACCTTGTCATCCTTAAAAATTAGTTTATTGGATTGGAATGTCATGGTTGGGAATTTTGCAGTATTGAAAAAACCATCTACTGACATATGTTCATTCCATAATGCAAAGCCCATATCCAGAGAGGTCGTTTCAATAATCAAATCGACACTGCCTTTTTGTTTCGATATATCGAGTGTAATCTTTCCGCTTGTTTTGTTAAAGCGTCCACGCTGCGTTGAAAAGCCAAAGTGGCTCACTTCAAACATTGGGTAGGTATGGTTAGCATCGATAGTATAGTTATCTGCGGCTATAGCAGATACGGAAAATGTGAGAGCAAGAATAATAGTTGCATTTATTTTTTTCATAGTTGATCTCCTTGTAAAGTTGAGCAATAAAACATTCAGTACGATAACACCTATAAAACCACTTCAGCAACAAGTGAAATTTAATTCTCACCTCATTGATTTTAAAACAAGTTGAAACCAAGGCTAGAGTTAAATATTAAATGCAATTAAATAGTTACGTAAAATAGCAGGTTTCAATCCGACAAGTTCCTAGCGCTTCATTGTGTGAGCGAACCTGCTTCCGCGCGCGGAATTTTCACCGAGCCATGGATTCTAATATAGACAGAGACCCTTTAGGGTTGTGGTGGTGAGTAGTGCGCTTTGAGCCAATTGCCTAAAAATGTTAGTATTCGCTATTGTATATTTTGAAGTCGTCGGTAGTGCGCTGATTAACACGGAGAGTGTCATGGCAGGTCATAGCAAATGGGCAAACATTCAGCATCACAAAGGCAAGCAGGATGCCAAGCGCGGCAAGATTTTTACGCGCTTGATCAAGGAGATTACCGTAGCGGCGCGTCTGGGTGACAGCAACCCGGCGGGCAATCCGCGTTTGCGTGTGGCGGTGGAAAAAGCCTATGCGCACAACATGCCCAAGGATAATGTTGAGCGTGCAATCAAGCGCGGAAGTGGCGAGCTGGAAGGGGTGAACTACACCGAGATACGCTATGAAGGTTATGGCATTAACGGCGCTGCGGTGATTGTGGATTGCATGACGGATAACAAGACCCGCACCGTGGCGGATGTGCGTCATGCTTTTACCAAGTATGGCGGCAATCTGGGAACCGATGGCTCGGTGTCCTTTATGTTTAAGCATTGTGGGCAGATGTTTTTTGCGCCGGGTAGTAATGAAAATGCGCTGATGGAAGTAGCGCTGGATGCAGGGGCGGAAGATGTGATTACTCATGACGATGGCAGCTTTGAAGTGATTACCGGGCCGCATGATTTTGTGGATGTGAAGCAACGTCTGGAAGCGGCTGGATTTAAATCTGAAATGGCCGAGGTGGTGATGAAGCCTGCAACAGAGGTGAACTTTAGCGGTGATGATGCGGTGAAGATGCAGAAGTTGCTGGATGCGCTGGAAGATTTGGATGATGTGCAGGAAGTATTCACTAATGCAGTGATTGAAAACTAAGTTGAAGCACGTGACTGGAATGATGGAACGGCAATGAATAAGTCAGTGCCAATCCGCATCCTAGGCATAGACCCCGGCTTGCGCATCACCGGCTTTGGCGTAATTGAAAAAGTCGGTCAGAAACTACATTACATCGCCAGCGGCTGCATCAAAACGCCATCAGGCGATTTGCCTCCACGCTTAAAAGTCATACTGGAGTCTTTGGGTGAGGTGATTGCCACTTATCAGCCGAAGCAGGTGGCGGTGGAAAAGGTATTCGTCAACGTCAATCCACAGTCTACCCTGTTGCTTGGACAGGCACGCGGCGCGGCAATCTGCGCAGCGGTGCTGGCGAATTTGAGCGTGGCGGAATACACCGCGCTGCAAGTAAAGCAATCTGTGGTGGGCAATGGTCACGCAGACAAAACGCAGGTGCAGGACATGGTGCAGCGCTTGTTGGGGTTGGATGGCAAGCCCGGTGCGGATGCGGCAGATGCCTTGGCCTGTGCAATTTGTCATGCACATACAGGTAGCGCCCTGGGAAAAATGTCGACGCTGGGTTTGCGCGTTAAGAATGGCAGATTAGTGTGAAGGTAAAGTACAAATGATAGGTCGCTTGACAGGTGTGTTACTGGAAAAAAATCCGCCGCAAATTTTGCTGGAGGTGCAGGGCGTGGGCTATGAAGTGAATGTGCCGATGAGCACGTTTTACAACCTGCCCGGTTTAAACGAAAAGGTGATGTTGCATACCTATATGGTGGTGCGCGAAGATGCGCAATTACTCTATGGTTTTGGCTCGGACGAAGAGCGCGCAGCGTTTCGCCTGTTGCTCAAAATCAGCGGCGTGGGGCCTAAGATGGCGCTGTCTGTATTGTCTGGTTTGAGTTTGGCTGATCTGGCTAGCGCGGTGGTAAACAAGGAAGTCGGGCGCTTGACCAAGATACCCGGTGTGGGTAAAAAAACTGCCGAACGTCTATTGCTGGAATTGGAAGGCAAGTTTGCTGCCTTGCCTGCCCGTGTTGGTCAAGCGGGAGTTGCTTCGCATAATGCGGACATCGTTAATGCCTTACTGGCTTTGGGCTATAACCCAAAAGAAGCGGAGTGGGCAGGCAAGCAGTTGCCTGCTGAGGTTGGGGTGTCTGACGGCATACGTCAAGCATTAAAATATTTATCTAAATCATGAAGACTCAGGTCAACTGCAAATCCCCCCTAGCCCCCCTTTGGGAAAGTGGGGAACACTGCTGAATCACAGTCTGGCTTAGTTCCCCACTTTGAAAAAGGGGGGCTAGGGGGGATTTAAAATGTCAACGACGAACAGAATGTCTATTTACAAATCATGATCCAACACGACGATTTAAGCGCAACACGCATTACTTCCCCAGCCGTGAATTCCACTGTTGAGGAGGTACAGGAGCGCGCACTGCGTCCCAAGTTTTTGGGCGAATATGTAGGACAGGAAAAGATACGTGTACAGCTAGAAATCTTTATCGAAGCGGCCAAAAAACGCAAACAGCCGCTAGACCACGTGCTGCTATTCGGCCCGCCCGGACTGGGCAAAACCACCCTTGCGCTCATCATTGCGCGCGAAATGGGTGTCAATATGCGCCACACCTCCGGCCCGGTGCTGGAACGTGCCGGAGATCTGGCTGCTCTGCTGACCAACCTAGAGCCGAATGATGTATTGTTTATCGACGAGATTCATCGCTTATCGCCGGTGGTGGAAGAGATACTCTATCCCGCACTGGAGGATTTTCAGATTGACATCATGATCGGTGAAGGCCCGGCAGCGCGTTCGGTAAAGCTAGACTTGCCGCCGTTTACGCTGATCGGTGCGACCACCCGTGCAGGAATGTTAACCAACCCGCTGCGCGACCGTTTCGGCATCGTGTCGCGGCTGGAGTTTTACACGCCACTTGAATTGCAGCGGATTGTTACGCGTTCTTCCGGCTTGCTCGATATGCCGATCTCGCCGGATGGCGCAATGGAAATTGCCAAGCGCTCGCGCGGCACGCCGCGCATTGCTAACCGTTTGTTGCGCAGAGTAAGAGATTATGCCGATGTACGTGCGCAGGGTGAAGCCACCAAAGCTGTTGCCGATGCCGCGCTAACCATGTTAGATGTAGATGCGCAAGGTCTGGATGTGATGGACAGAAAGTTATTGTTGACGGTGATAGAAAAATTCGGCGGTGGCCCAGTGGGCGTAGATAACCTCGCCACTGCCATCGGTGAAGAGCGCGACACGATAGAAGATGTGATTGAGCCATTTTTGATACAACAGGGTTACTTGCAGCGCACCTCTCGTGGCAGGATGGCAACAGCCAATGCCTATGCGCATTTTGGTCTGGTGCAGCCACGCAATGCCAATAACAAAGAGTTATGGGATCAAACAGGAGTAACAGAATGACAAAACATACGCATATTTTTACCCTGCCGGTACGTGTGTACTTTCAGGACACCGATGCCGGTGGCGTGGTGTATCACGCCAGTTATGTGAACTTTATGGAGCGTGCGCGGACTGAGTGGATGCGCGGATTTGGTTATACCAATGCCGGAATGATGAAGGATTTAGGAGTGGTGTTTGTGGTGCGCTCGCTCAAGTTGGATTACCTCAAGCCTGCGTTGTTGGATGATTTGCTGGACGTGAGTGCACAACTGAAAGAGATCGGACGCAGCCGTGTCACCTTGCATCAAACCATGATGCGGGGTGAGGAGGTGCTGGTGGAGGGGGAGATTCATCTGGTGAGTGTTTCTTTGGATACGTTCAAGCCTGTCAGCGTGCCGGATATATTGCGCGAACAATGGAAATCGCTGATTTGAAATGCATTTTATGAATTAATTATTCAATACAATCAGTTAGTTACGTAAATACGCATACAATCTAGGCGTGCTCCTACAGAACATATTATGCTAAGAACTAATCGAAACTTAGTGTGCTGATACACAACAAAATAGAAACATAGAAGAAAGGTTTTTAAGTATGGTTGCTACCGCAGAAAACATGTCGCTTATGCCGCTGATAACCAATGCCAGTCTGCCGGTGCAGATGGTAATGGGATTGTTGTTGCTGGTTTCGTTGATGTCCTGGTGGTATATTTTTCTCAAGATGTTTGCCATCCGCCAGGCGATGAATCAGAGCGACGTGTTTGAGGAGGTTTTCTGGGGGCATCCTGATCTTGCGCGTTTGTATAAAGAATTTCTGGATGGGCGCGAAACTGCGGGTAGCATGGAGCGCATTTTTGCAGCGGGTTATTCTGAATTTATTAAACTGAAGAAGAGTCCCGAGATGGATAACGCAGCAGTGATGGAGGGTGCGCGCCGTGCGATGCGCGCCACTTATCAACGTCAAATGGATGAATTGGAATCGCATTTGTCCTTCCTCGCAACAGTCGGTTCGGTGAGCCCTTATGTGGGTTTGCTGGGTACGGTGTGGGGCATCATGAATGCATTTCGCGGCTTGTCCAATGTGGGTCAGGCAACGCTGGCGCATGTGGCACCGGGCATTGCAGAAGCCTTGATCGCCACCGCCATGGGCTTGTTTGCGGCGATACCGGCAGTGGTGGCGTATAACCGTTTTGCACACGATACGGCACGCTTGTCGTCCCGCTTCGAAAGCTTTATGGAAGAATTCTCCAACGTATTGCAACGCCAGCCATGAGAAATAGCCGTCGCGCATCATTGCAGCCCATGAGCAACATGAATGTGGTGCCCTATATTGACGTGATGCTGGTGTTGCTGGTGATTTTCATGATTTCCGCGCCGCTGATGAATCCGGGGCAGGTTGATTTGCCCAGCATAGGCAAATCGTTGACACCACCTGCAGCACCGCTGGAGGTGATTATCAGGAAAGATGCATCATTGGCGATACGCGACTTGGGCAAGGGTGGGGTAGAAATTCCCGTTTCGCATGATGAGTTGATCGTGCAGCTGCAACTAAAACAACAAAATAATGCGGAGCAGGCGGTGGTGATTTCCGCCGATAAAAATGTGCGTTATGAAGAAGTCATCAAGGTGATGGATTTGTTACAACAACAACAAATCAAAAAAGTCGGGCTGCTGGCCAAAATTAAATAAAAATGCGCGCTATGGCCATGGCAGAACCCTATAAATTATCCGCTGGTGCGCTGGCATTGTTGGTGCACGGCATATTTTTTTCTATGCTTTATTTCAGTTTTAGCTGGCAGATGACGCCACCGCTAGGCATGGTGGTGGATATTTGGGATAGCCTGCCTTCTGACGTAGCGGAGCAAATGCCGGAGCAAGCACAAGCAGAAAAGCAGGTGATAGCGCCAAAAATAAATACTGCTCTTGCTGCACCAAACAACGCAGATATCGGCTTACCCGACAAGAAAAAGAAGCTTAAGGAAGAGCAGCTAAAGCTGGATAAATCAAAGGCAAAACAGCTTGCGGAGAAGCAAGCCGAGCAGGCCGAGCGGCGCATGGAAGAAGAGGAACGGCAAGCGCAGGCACGGCAAGCACAGGCGCGGACTCAGGCACAAAATAAAGCACAGTCAGAAGCTGCCATTGCGGTTGGTAAAGTGGTTGGTGAATATAAGGACAAAATTGCAGCTAAGATCAAGCGCCACATTGTATTGCCGCCGGGTGTTTCACTCAATATCGAAGCTAACTTTAATGTAACTCTGTTGCCCAGTGGCGAGGTGTTGAATGTTAGCCTAGTAAAATCCAGCGGCAATGAGGCTTATGACAGTGCGGTGGAGCGTGCTATTTTGAAGGCGCAGCCTTTTCCATTGCCGCCAATAGAAAGAAACATGTTTAATCGATTTCGCGATTTGCGTTTAAAATTCAGTCCCGCAGAGAGCGGGCAATAGTGAGGTTAGCTTTCAATTATGATATTTCGTAATATTTTTTTCGTTTTGCTGATGGCCGTGGTATTGCCAGTTCAAGCCACGCTGTATATAGAAATTAGCGGGGCAGGCGAACATCAAATTCCTATCAGTATCGTGCCATTCGACGGCGAAGATAAGCTCAGCCAAAAAATATCCGAGGTGATTGCCAATGATTTGAAGCGTAGCGGTTTGTTTCGTTTGGTCGATCCGGCAGGCAAGTCTCCACACGAGTTGCGTGACGTGAATTATGGCGATTGGGCCAAAGTGGATGCGTTGACCATAGGTTCAGTTGTCGTGTTGCCTGACGGGCGCGTGGAGGTGAAGTTTCGCCTGCTGGATACACACAAGCAAAGCACCTTGCTGGGTCAGTCTGTTGTAGCAAAAGGGGATCAGGTGCGCGCTATCGCCCATCGAATTGCCGACATGATTTATGAAAAATTTACCGGTAATGTGGGTGTATTCAGTACGCGCATTGCCTATGTAAACCGCGACGGAAAAGTGAATCGTCTAGTGGTAGCCGATAGCGATGGTTATGGCGAGCAGTCTGTATTGACGCTGACAGAGCCGATCATGTCGCCTAGCTGGTCGCCGGACGGCAGCCATTTGGCCTATGTAACCTTTGAACAGGGGCGGGCAGTCATTTACGTTCAGTCTCTAGTTACGCGCCAGCGCTTTGTGCTGGCCGCGTTCCCTGGTAGTAATAGTGCGCCCGCCTGGTCGCCGGATGGCAAGCAGCTTGCCATTGTGCTGACACGGGATGGTACTTCGTCGATATATTTGGTGCGTCCAGATGGCAGTGGCTTGAAGCGCATTAGCTTTAGCGATGCGATAGACACAGAACCCAGTTTTTCTCCTGACGGACGTTTTTTGTTGTTTTCGTCAGATCGAGGCGCTAGTGTGCAAGTTTATCGTATGCCGGTGGATGGCGGCTACGCTGAGCGGATGACGTTTGAAGGTAATAATAATTTTTCGCCCCGCTACAGCCCGGATGGCAATAGTTTTGTATTTATGCACAGTACCCGAGGGCAATTTTATATAGCCACCCAGGACTTTAAAACCAAACAGGTTCAGGTGCTGACGGACGTAGGCTGGGAAAAAAAACCTAGTTTTGCACCCAACGGCAAGCTGATTCTGTTTGCGACTGAATCATTAGGCCGTGGTATATTGGCAACAGTTTCAAGCGACGGCAGGGTAAAACAGAAGATGATTCCCCAGCAAGGGGATATTCGGGAGCCCATGTGGGGGCCTTTTTTGAAGTAATAATTTTTGACCAGGAGAAATAAAAATGAAAAAAATTACGATGAGTGTGTTGTTGATCAGTTTGTTAGCAGCTTGTGCTACTGATAAGCCTGTAGAGGTAGCGTCTGCGCCAGTAGCGCCAGTAGCTGCACCAGCGCCTGTTGCACAAGTTGCTCAAGCAGCAGCGCCGGTTGTAACAGATGCACTGGATGATGCCAATAGTATCCTGGCCAAGCGCAGTGCGTTCTTCGATTTTGACAAATCAGTCGTAAAAGCAGAAGACAAGCCTATGGTGCAGGCACATGGCAAATATCTGGCCGAGAACACCGCACGTAAAGTAGCTGTCGAAGGCAATACTGATGAACGCGGCAGCAGTGAATACAACTTAGCATTGGGCAATCGCCGTGCTGAGAGCGTGAAAAAAATGCTGGTGGTGAGCGGTGCCAAGGCAGGGCAAATTGCCATCGTCAGTTTTGGCGAAGAAAAGCCTAAAGCATCAGGCCACAACGAAGCTGCATGGTCGCAGAATCGTCGCGCTGATATCTCTTACAAGTAATCAATGCGCAAACTGCATTTCTATTTGTTTGCTGTAATGTGCATGGCATCAGCTCAGGTTACGGCCGGGCTGTTTGGTGATGATGAAGCACGCGCGCAAATACAGAAAATTGAGGTGCGGATTGCTCAGTTGGAAAAAGCAAATAACAAGTTAGAAGAATCAAATAAGCAACAAACCGGTTCAATGCTGGATATGCTTGCGCAAATCGAGTTGTTGAACCAAGAATTACGCAAATTGCGCGGCCAGAACGAAGAGCTGGTGCACAATTTGCAGGATGCCAAAAATCGTCAAAAAGATTTTTATGTGGATTTAGATGCCCGTATGCGCCACTTTGAGGCAGCTGAGGCATCAGCACAATCGGCATCCAGCCAGAAAGCTGCGGATAAGATCGTAGTAGATGATGGTACGTCTGTTGAAAATAGTGCGTATGAAGTGGTCTATGCTTACTATAAAGCTGCCAATTATCAAAAAGTACTGGAAGTTGCAAAGGGGTTTCTGAAGAAATATCCCGAGTCAAATCGTGTGCCGAATGTACATTCCTTGATGGGCGATGCATATTTTTCACTGGATGATTTCAAGAAAAGTATTGCCAGCTATCAAGTGATCGTCAGTCAATACAAGGATAGCTCCTCTGTACCTGATGCCTGGCTGAATATCGCCGCGTGCCAGCAGCAGCTTAAGGATAATGATTCTGCGAAGAAAACACTCAAGCTGCTGATCACAAAGTATCCAGACAGCAAAGCGGCAAAAAAAGCCAAGAACCGTCTTTTGTCCCTCAAGTAATACGCTCCAACCTTATGTCATCCTCCGCCACTGGCGTGTCATTGCGCATTACTGAAATCTTTTACTCTTTGCAGGGTGAAACCAGTCGCGTTGGCTTGCCTACCGTTTTTATTCGCCTGACTGGATGCCCGCTACGTTGCCACTATTGTGATACCGCCTATGCGTTTACAGGCGGACAGAGCATGACGCTGCAAGCCATCATGGATGAGGTACAACGTTATCCAACGCCCTATGTGACGGTTACTGGTGGTGAGCCCTTGTCGCAAAAAAATTGCCTGCTGCTATTGAATATATTGTGTGATTCCGCTTATAAAGTTTCACTCGAAACCAGTGGCGCGCTGGATGTGAGCGGGGTGGATGGTCGTGTAATGAAGGTGCTGGATATCAAGACGCCGGCATCGGGCGAAGTGGAAAAAAACCTGTGGGGAAATCTTGAGTATTTGAAAGCGGATGATGAAATCAAGTTCGTTATTTGCAATGAAGACGACTACATCTGGGCCTGCAAGATGTTGCAGGAGAGAAATTTGTCTGCCCGCTGTGAAGTATTATTTTCGCCTGCCCAGGGTCAGTTGACGCCAACAGCGCTGGCAAACTGGATACTGCGTGATCAGCTGCCTGTGCGTATGCAGTTGCAGTTGCATAAAATTTTGTGGGGTAATGTCGCGGGACGTTAGGCTATGGCTACTCTATGAAGAATGCAGTCGTATTGTTATCAGGTGGGCTGGATTCCGCAACCGTGCTAGCGATGGCGCAACAGCGCGGTTTTACTTGCTACGCCTTGAGTGTTGATTATGGCCAGCGTCATCATGCCGAGTTGGCCGCAGCAAAGCGTGTAGCTGATGCACTGGGGGCTGCGGAGCATCGCGTAATCAATATCGATTTGACAGGCTTTGGTGGCTCAGCATTGACCGACAGTCGTATTGCTGTACCCGAACACGAATCAGCCGGAATTCCCATAACCTACGTGCCTGCACGCAACACCATCATGCTGTCGCTCGCGTTGGCCTGGGCCGAGGTATTAAAATCGCAGGATATTTTCTTTGGTGTAAATGCGGTGGATTATTCCGGTTATCCAGACTGCCGCCCGGAATACGTGCAGGCATTTGAGCGCATGGCGAATCTAGCAACCAAAGCAGCTGTTGAAGGGCAGCCACTGACACTGCATGCGCCCTTATTACATATGAGCAAAGCAGATATCATTCAGCAGGGCATGCAGTTGGGTGTGGATTTTAGTTTGACGGTTTCTTGTTACCAGGCGGATGAAGACGGGCTAGCATGTGGTTTATGCGATTCATGCAGACTACGCCGGGCTGGCTTCGAGGCTGCGGCTATTAAAGATGTTACGCGCTACATCTAGTGAAATAGTGTTCCTTCGCGTTGACATAATCTCTCCAGTCCGTATAATGCGCGCTCCCTTTGGGGATGTGGGTCGTTAGCTCAGCCGGTAGAGCAGCGGACTTTTAATCCGTTGGTCGCCAGTTCGAATCTGGCACGACCCACCACAGTTTTAAACGTCTGGTTCCAGTGGCTCAGAAGCACTGAACGTGATGTGAATGTTTTACCGCCGCTTTAGCTCAGTTGGTAGAGCAACCGCCTTGTAAGCGGTAGGTCGTCAGTTCGATTCCGACAAGCGGCACCAATGAATACAAAGCTTGCAGCGATGCAGGCTTTTTTTACGTCTATCTGATTTACACCATGCAACTAGTTTGTAGCCATGCATTGCCGCAACAAATAATATATTAAATATAATCAAATACCTAAGTATTGCGCGCAGTCTTAGTTCGGCAGACTGCTATTGATGCTTCGCCCAATCCAGCAGCGTATCGTTTATGCGTAGTCGAATTGGTTTTTTTAGTGCGGCGGCAGGGTAACGCAGATAAGAAATGCTTCTCAGTTAATTCAAACCTCTAGCTCAAATAAATCCAGTAACACATTGTCCTGTTTTGCAATATTGTACAAATTTCCTCCAGCACAATTTTCTACGCCAGTTTGAAATATTGGGTAAGATGTGGTTTGATTTTATTGCGATTCATCCCCCAACTTGTAAAGGTGAGACATGAAAATTCACGAATATCAGGCAAAAGAAGTGTTGCGGCAATATGCAGTGCCCACTCCGGGTGGTAGTGTCTGCTTTTCGGTCGATGAGGCGGAGAGTGCTGCACAAAAACTGGGGGGATCGGTTTGGGTGGTGAAAGCGCAAATACACGCAGGTGGACGCGGCAAAGGAGGGGGGGTGAAAGTGGCGCATTCCTTGCAGGAGGTGCGTGAGCATGCAGGCAAAATATTGGGCATGCAGTTGGTCACCCATCAGACCGGTGCAGCGGGACAAAAAGTACGGCGCTTGCTGATTGAGGAAGGTGCACAGATCAGCAAAGAATATTATGTCGGCATGGTTATCGACCGCAGCACGCAACGCGTGGCCTTGATGGCTAGCAGCGAGGGCGGTATGGATATTGAGGAAGTCGCAGCGCATAGGCCGGAAAAAATTCACAAGGTATGGATAGACCCGATAGCGGGCTTGCTTGATGTCGAAGCTGATGCAATCGCCAAAAAAATCGGCATTCCTGATGCCGCTGTTATCCAGGCGCGTGCTTGTTTGCAGGGGCTGTATCGCGCCTTTGTGGAGAAGGATGCGATGCTGGCAGAGATCAATCCTTTGGTGTTGACCGCAGATCAGCGCGTGATTGCGCTGGATGCAAAAATAAACTTCGATAGCAATGCGCTATATCGGCATCCAGAAATCGTGGCATTTCGCGATCTGGATGAAGAAGACCCTGCTGAGGTGGAGGCTTCCAAATTCGACCTCAGTTATATTTCACTCGACGGCAATATCGGCTGCTTGGTGAATGGTGCCGGCCTGGCGATGGCGACCATGGATATTATCAAGCTGTATGGCGGCTCTCCCGCGAACTTCCTGGATGTGGGTGGTGGTGCGAACAAGGAGAAAGTCACCGAGGCATTCAAGCTGATGCTTAAAAATCCAAAGTTGAGCGCAATCCTGGTGAATATATTTGGCGGGATTATGAAATGCGATGTAATCGCCGAAGGGGTGGTGGCAGCAGCGCGTGAGGTGCATTTAAAAGTGCCTCTAATTGTGCGGTTGGAAGGAACCAACGTTGATTTGGGCAAGAAAATTCTGGCGGAGTCTGGCTTGGCGATTATTGCTGCAAGCGATATGGCCGACGCAGCACAAAAAGTGGTTGCCGCAGCGAAAGGGGAAAAATAATGTCTATCCTGATCAATAAAAACACCCGAGTAATGACACAAGGTATGACCGGTAAAGTCGGGCAGTTTCATACCTTACATAGTAAAAATTATGCCAATGGCGCGAGTTGTTTTGTAGCAGGCGTTACCCCGGGCAAGGCGGGGCTAAGTTATGAAGGCATTCCGGTTTATAACAGTGTAGCCGAGGCCAAGGCGCAAAGTGGTGCCACGGTGTCGGTGATATACGTGCCGCCTCCCTATGCCGCCGCTGCGATAGACGAAGCGGTTGAGGCCGGGATGGAGCTGGTGATATGCATTACCGAAGGCATACCCGTGCATGACATGATACGCACGCGTTACAAGATGCAGGGCAAGTCGACTATATTGCTTGGACCCAATTGCCCGGGTTTGATTACGCCGGATGAGATCAAGATCGGCATCATGCCGGGACATATTCACCGCAAGGGACGCATCGGTGTGGTATCGCGTTCGGGTACGCTTACTTATGAGGCGGTGTGGCAGTTGTCCGAGCTGGGGTTGGGACAATCTTCTTGTGTTGGTATTGGGGGTGATCCTATAAATGGCCTGAAACATCTTGAGGTGATGAAGATGTTTAATGAAGATCCTGAAACGGATGCTGTGGTGATGGTCGGCGAGATTGGCGGCAATGATGAGGAAGAATGCGCGCGCTGGATCAAGGGGAATATGAAGAAACCTGTTGTCGGGTTTATCGCCGGAATCACTGCCCCAGCCGGTAAACGCATGGGCCATGCTGGCGCGATTATTTCCGGTGGGCAGGGTGGCGCAGAAGACAAGATGGTGCTAATGGAGGAATGCGGTATTCACATCACGCGTAATCCTGCTGAAATGGGCAAGCTCATGAAAAAAATATTGAACAAGTAAAGGCCGCTGCAATCCGCCAATGTGCGGAAAGTTTACAAGGATGGATATGGAAATAAAAGAAGCACTCGAAATGGTTAGTCAGACACATCCGGGTAAGGTGCGTTCACACAATGAGGATAGTGTCGCCTGTGTAGCGTCTTGTGGGCTTGTGGTATTAACAGATGGCATGGGCGGATATAATGCGGGCGAAGTGGCAAGCGGGATAGCGGTATCCGTGGTGGCGTCTGAAATCAAACAATATCTGGAGCTGGCGCGCGCGGACGACAAGGATGTTGCTAGTGGCGAGGATATGGCAGTAGTGTTGTTGCGTAACAATGTCAGAAAAGCCAATTTATCCATCTATAACGCTGCGCAAAGTCAGCCGCAATATGCCGGCATGGGCACTACATTAGTATCAGGATTATTTTATGATAACCGTGTGGCGGTTGCTCATGTTGGTGATTCGCGTATGTACCGCTTGCGTGGAGAGATTTTTGAAACTATCACCCGCGATCACTCTTTGCTGCAAGAGCAACTTGACAGCGGCATGATAAGTCAGGCCGATGCGCGCGTATCGCTAAATAGAAATCTGGTTACACGTGCAGTAGGCATCGATGAAAATGTTGAGGTAGAAGTGCATGTACACGAGGTTCAGCGTGGGGACATTTATTTGTTCTGCTCGGATGGTCTGAACGACATGGTTGAGGATGATGATATTGCCGATATAGTGAGGACTTTCAAATCCAATATGCCGTTAATGGCGACTCAATTAATTCAGGCTGCAAATGACAATGGTGGACGCGATAACGTGTCGGTTATTTTGGTAAAAGTAAAAAGTAATTTCGCCGCCACGAGTCATCTGTATGCAAAAATTTTAGCTTGGTTTAAGAATTAATTACGAGGAATGAAGATATGGCTGCAAAGATAATACTCAGCATGGATGGTGTGGTGCTGCAGGAATATGCGCTGAGCAAGGAGCGTATGACAGTAGGACGCAAGCCGCACAATGACATCGTGATTGACAATCTTGCGGTGAGCGGCGATCACGCGGCGATTGTGACGATTCAGAACGATTCTTTTCTTGAGGATCTGGACAGCACGAACGGCGTAATGGTTAATGGCGCAACTATCAAGAAACATTTTTTGCAAACCAACGATGTCATTGAGATCGGAAAATATAAAATAAAATATTTGAACGACCATCAAAGCCAAACGACTGCCGCAGATTTTGAAAGAACAATGGTATTACGCGCTCCGGTTAAATTAGCAGCAGCACAGCCTAATTCGGCAACTACCCATGCCGACGCGCTTGACGCAACAGGCAAGTTCAATGCGACAGCTCCCTTGTCGGGTTCATTGGTGAAGGCGGCCGTACAGAGCTCTTTAGGTACGGGTGGAATGGCTGCTGCAGAGAGCACTCCTTCTGCACAAGCAATTGCCGTGATTCAAATTCTGAACGGACCGAATGCTGGCAAAGAACTTGAGTTGGTCAAGAATCTAACGACCCTAGGTAAGCCCGGTGTACAGGTTGCAGTATTGACTCGCCGCCCTCACGGGTACTTCCTGACTCATGTTGAAGGGGAGATTTTTCCTGTGGTCAATGGCGAATCATTGGGTGAACATCTGCGGCAATTGAATGATCACGACATTATCGAGTTGGCGGGTGTAAAAATGGAATTTTATTTTAAAACGTAACTATTTAAACAGATGGGCAGCTCTAAAATTTCATGAGATACGCAGTATCGCGACGAAGTTTTGATTATTAGAGATGCCTTATTGGAGATACGCCGAGAATGCAGTCCGATGTTTAAGGAATATGAATGAGTAACGTAATAGTAAATCCTGAGGAGCGCCGGAGTGAGCAGAATGAGATGACTGCAAGACTGGAGTTCACTCGGAATCTTAATCATGTAACCAATAAAATACACGCTACCAGCAATATCGATGAGATCATGCTGGATGTCAGCAAAGATATTTGTACTTTGTTTAATGCCGATCGTTTGACCATCTATATGGTTGGAGAAGACAAGACTTCGCTAGTGTCCAAAGTCAAGACAGGATTGAATTCACTCAAGGATCTAAAGTTACCCATTGCCGAACAAAGCATTGCAGGTAGTGTCGCTTTCAATAAAAAGCTGCTTAATCTCAAGGATGTTTATGATGAAAGCGAGCTTGCCAAACACAGCAATCAACTGAGGTTTTTACAGGATGTAGACAAACGCACAGGTTACCGTACCAAGCAAATGCTGGTCGCGCCCATTATTGAGACGGCTAGCCGGGAATTGGTTGGCGTTATTCAGGTCATCAACAACAAGAGCGGCGTTCCCTTCCCATTCATGGTGGAGGAGGGGGTGATAGAGCTGGCGCAAACGCTTTCTGTGGCACTACGCCAGCGCCAACAGCAAGTCAGCGCCGTCAAATCAAAATATGACAGCCTGGTGTCGGACGCTAAACTTTCCGCAGCCGAGCTTGAACTTGCTACCCGCACTGCACGACGCAAGGGCGTCGATATTGAAGATGTGCTGATTGATGAATTTCAGGTGAAAGCAGATGATCTCGGCCAGGCCCTCTCCAGTTTTTTTGGTGTGCCCTACGAGCCGTACAAATCAGATCGTATCAAGCCTGCGGAACTGCTTAAAAATCTGCGCCGTGAATATGTGGAAAGCAGCCACTGGGTGCCGGTTGATGATACGCCCGAAGGTTTGATTATCCTCACCACAGATCCTGAGCGTATTCGTGCCTCACGCGTGGTCAACAATATTTTCCCCAAGCACCGTCTTATTTTCAAAGTGTGTCCGCAACGTGAATTCAAAGCGACGCTGGACACGTTTTATGGTGGACGAGCACCAGGCGAGCTGAGCGGGGGCGTTGAAGCAAACACCGCTAGCATGGATGAGCTGCTCAGCGCTATGGGTGGGGATGAAGAATCGGTTGATCTCAACCAGGACGATGTCAACGCCGCAGAAGATAATGAACTGGTCAAGCTGGTTAATAAAATCATCGTTGATGCATACAATATGGGCGCTTCCGATATTCACGTAGAACCGGCGCCTGGCAATGGCAAGGTACTCATCAGGTTGCGCAAGGATGGTTCACTGCTTAAATACATCGAAATACCTTCCTCCTATCGCAATTCGCTGGTGACACGTCTCAAGATCATGTGCGATCTCGATATATCTGAAAAGCGTAAACCGCAGGACGGAAAAATCAAGTTTAAAAAATGGGGCCCGCTGGATATTGAGCTGCGCGTAGCCACAATTCCATCCCAAGGTGGGGTAGAAGATGTAGTGATGCGTATCTTGGCTGCCGGCGAGCCGATCAAGCTGGATGAGTTGGGTGTGTCTTTGCATAATCTGACTACGCTCAAGCGCTTAATCACCAAACCTTATGGCCTGTTCTTTGTGTGCGGCCCAACAGGTTCTGGTAAGACCACTACCTTGCACTCGGTGTTGGGCTACATCAACAAACCAGAAATAAAAATCTGGACCGCAGAAGACCCGGTTGAAATTACACAAAAAGGCTTGCGCCAAGTACAGATCAATAAAAAAGCCGGCATGGATTTCGCCACCATCATGAAAGCCTTTCTGCGTTGCGATCCTGATGTGATTATGGTGGGTGAGATGCGTGACAAGGAAACAGTCTCCATCGGCATTGAAGCATCGCTTACGGGTCACCTGGTGTTTGCTACACTGCACACCAACAGCGCGCCAGAATCCATTACGCGTTTGCTGGATATGGGAATGGACCCCTTCAACTTTGCCGATGCTATATTGGGTATTCTCGCGCAGCGCCTAACCAAGCGACTGTGCAAAAAATGCAAGAAGCCACATATAGCCACACAGGAAGAAATCAAAGCGCTGTTAACGGAATATGCACAAGAGTTGCAAAGCACGCAAAAATGGAAGCGTGACCCGAATGCCGCGTTCAAGGAATTGTACGGTGAGTGGGTAAAGTTATTTGCCGATGAAAAGGGACAATTCACCCTGTATGAAAAAGTAGGCTGTCCAGATTGCTCCAACACAGGCTACCGTGGTCGTGTGGGTTTGCATGAATTACTCGAGGGAACAGACCTGTTGAAAAAGCAAATTCAGGAACATGCCCGTGTAGCAGAGCTTTTCGCAACTGGGTTGGAAGAAGGCATGCACACTCTAAAGCAAGACGGAATTGAAAAAGTCTTGTCAGGCATTACCGACATGCACCAGGTACGTGCTGTTTGCATTAAATAGAGGTGTCCTAGTAGCCTGTCTTGCCTAGATGGTATTTGTTGTAACTCATTGATTATATTGAATATTATTCAAATGAACCAAACAGAACCTACCCTGCCGCAACACAATGCCATGTTAAGCCGACTGGAAGAGTTGAATGCCATCGGCATTGCGCTCTCCAGCGAGCGCGATATTAACCGCCTGCTTGAAACCATACTCATAGCCGCAATGCGCCTCACCCATGCAGATGCAGGCACCCTGTATCTGCTTGAGCCAGTCAAGCAGGAGTTGGTATTTGAAATCATGCGCACCAATTCCTTGGGCAAGGCTTTTGGCGGCACCTCGGGGCAGCCACTACCCGCTGCCGTATTTCCCATACAGCTTTACAAGGACGGCAAGCCTAACCACAGCATGGTGGTGGCACATGCCGCCTTGAATGGTAGTTCGATCAATATCCCGGATGCCTATCAGGCGGAAGGTTTCGATTTCTCTGGCACCAAAGGATTTGACCAGAAAAGTGGTTATCGTTCGACCTCATTCCTAGCTGTGCCCATGCGCAACCATGAAAACGAAATCATCGGTGTGCTACAGTTGATCAACGCGATGGATGAACCTACGGGTGCAATCATTGCCTTCTCCCGCCAGGAACAAAGCCTGCTGGAATCCCTTTCTTCGCAGGCGGCTATTGCGCTGACCAACCGCCGTTTGATCCAGCAAATGGAAGACCTGTTTGTATCCTTTATCAACCTAATCAACAGCGCAATCGACGACAAATCTCCCTACACCGGCGGCCACTGCCAACGCGTTCCCGCACTTACCATGATGCTGGCCGATGCCGTCAATCGCACCACAACAGGTGGGCTTAAAGACTTTGTGATGACCGAGCGCGACCGCTATGAGCTCAAAATTGCAGGCCTGTTGCATGACTGCGGCAAGATCACCACCCCGGTGCATGTGGTGGATAAATCCACCAAACTTGAAACCATCTTCGACCGCATTCATCTGCTCGATACCCGCTTTGAAGTGCTCAAACGCGATGCCGAAATTACCATGCTACGCGCCTTGTCCAATCTCCCCTCCCCCACTACGCTGTCGCTACGCAGAGGGCAAGAACCTGCAAGCAGGTCTCAGGGGGAGAGTAGGGGAGGGGGTGAAAACTATCAGGATGCAGCCCTGCGTGCCAAATACCATGCACACATCCGCCAACTAGACAGTGACCGAGAATTTATCCGCCATTGCAATATTGGCTCAGAAAAAATGCTCGAAGCCCATCAGCAACGCGTGCAACAAATCGCCACTTATACATGGCGCAATGAAGCGGGCGAGCTGGTCAACTTTCTCAATGCCAACGAAATTGAAAACCTGACCATAGTTGCGGGAACCTTGACAGCAGCCGAGCGCCAGATCATCAATCACCACATCAATGTCACCATCAAAATGCTGGAATCCCTGCCTTGGCCGCAGCATCTCAAAAAAGTGCCGGAATATGCCGGTGGCCACCACGAGCGCATGGATGGAAAAGGTTACCCCAGAGGATTGAAGCGCGAACAAATGTCAGTGCAGGCAAGAGTCATGGGTATTGCCGACATCTTCGAAGCCCTTACCGCCAAAGACCGCCCCTACAAGCGCGGTAAGACGCTAACTGAATCCCTGCACATCCTTGGTGACTTCAAGGAAAACGGTCATATCGACCCGGATTTGTTCGATGTGTTTGTACGCGAAAAAGTTTATCTGGCATACGCGAAACAGTTTCTGGGACAGGAGCAGATCGATGTCGTGGATGAAAGTAAGATTCCGGGTTATGCCCCGTGAATGTTCCAAGATATGTTAAGAAGCCGCGGAATCTGGCATCCTACAAATGTCGTTTTGGTGGCGTGGGATAACATTGCACAATGAAACAGATCAAGTTGCCGCGTATCGCCTTACATCAATCTCAACGCCACCTTTTGCGGCCTGGTCTGCTTGTTGTAGTAGCGAACGTGTTACCTTCGCATCGTGATATGCCTCGCCGCAGTTCTCGCATACCTGCGCTGGTACCAGCTTGAACATCACAGTAGTGTGGCCTCGCTCCAGCGTAATGCTGGCAACACCTGCATGGGTGTTGCCGTGTTTGCAAATTGGACATTTCATATCTTATCTCCTTGTCTTTTTATCTTCTTCTATGGAGGTCATCGTGCCAGATTTCTGGATCAGGCTGGTAGACCGTGATGATGATTCTTATACTGTCTTCGACGTCATCTGCATAGACAACGTGAATTGCTTTTGTTTCAACATGTCCAAGTAGCAGGACACTTGGGTAGGGCGTATCGTTCGGGTAGCTCTCGATGATAGCCCCGCTGGCTATCGCGTATTCCACCTCTTGTTCCGTGATGCACCGCTCGTGCATGCGTTTTACGGCGTGCTGTCTATAGATTAAGCTAAATTTTTGACTCATGGTAGAACCAGTTTAAGCTGTTTCCGGTTTTAGGTAAACTCCCTGCAATATTTTGTATCCTGGCGTGGGGCAATCTGCGACCTGTCTTAATGAACTGACAAAAATCGTCAGTTGTAGTGACGTAAATTGCGTGGCTTAAACACTTGCAAGCGCCATAACTTTTACCGTAAACTTCGCAGCGCAGTAAATACAGGGGATTAGAAAATCTCAAGTTGCTGGCACGCATCCTGCTTATAGTAAACTACACACCTCGTGTGTTTCATTCAATCTTCGAAGGAGCAATAACATGAATAAGATACAAAAAGGTTTTACCTTGATCGAATTGATGATCGTCGTTGCGATTATCGGTATTCTGGCAGCAGTGGCATTGCCTGCCTATCAGGATTACATCGTTCGCGCAAAGGTTACCGAGCTCATCTTGGCGGCCTCTGCCGGGAAAACGACAGTATCTGAATATTATCAGACATATAGTAAGATGCCGGCAGATGCAACCGTTGCTGCTGTAGGCGCCCAGGCGACAAAATACGTAACCTCGGTTACTTACTCTACTACCGGCGAGACCATAGGAATCATCACAGTGTTAGCTACTACGGATGTTGGAGGCAGCGTGACGGCAACCAAAGGCATTGTTTTGACTGGTACTGGCACCGCCACGACAGGCCTTGTGGCTTGGGTGTGCACTGGTACGATTGATGCCAAGTATCTTCCGGCAAGCTGCAAGTAATAGCAGCCAGCGTAGGACGCAATAACCGAAAGGCATTGCGCCGTATGTCTGACAAAAGCCTCCTTCGGGAGGCTTTTTTTACGCAAAAAAATGTAAAAAATGGGTTAGTCTATATTTGATTGTTTGTTGTTAAAAATATAATATAATTATATGGTTACGATGATCTCGGCAATTGAAATAGGAATTTCAGCGTTGCTTCCTCTGTGCCGCCGCAATCTCCCTGAACTGTCTCAGTTCGATCTCTATTGTAGATAATATCTGAAAGTTGTCCCCAGTATGTTTGGCCAGCTCCAGTTGTTCGATAGAACCGCGCAGGTTGCCGTGCAGTATGTAGAAATAAGCTAGCGCATGGTGTTCTTCCTGGCGCCTGCCTAACACGGCGTAGGTGCGTGCTTGCATTTCGTATAAGCGCGGATCATTGGGATGGGCGGTGACTTGCTGGTTGAGCAATGTGACTACGTCGTTATAGCGTTTCTCCTCTAGCAGGATTTCGGCGTAGTCATAAAAAAGTGCGCGGTGTTGCGGAAAGTTCTGGGTGGCAATGCGATAAAAATCACTGAGGTCATTATCATGAATTGGTTTGTCGTGTATTGCTTGGGCACGACGTAGCTTCCCGGCAAGTGTGGTGATCATGGCGTTGGTCTGTAGGTGTTTTCGCAAAGGAATAAATTCCTCTGCGGCTTTGTTGAGTTGGCGGCTTTGCAGTAAGGCAGTCACTAGGCCATAACGCTGTGCAACAGGGTTGCCAAACTTATTCGTGCCCAGTGCGGCGCTAAAGTAGGCGATGGCTTCCTGTGGGTTTTTTTGCATGGCTTGTAGCTTGGCGCGCACCAGTTGAAAATGCAGGCTGCTGGTAACTGGGCGATAGGGTAATTGCTGCACGCGGTTGGCCACGTCGGCGACACGCTCATTAGTGACAGGATGGGTGCGCAAATAGGCGGGGGTGTTGCCTTCCAGTAGTCGACTGCCTTTTTGCAGGCGTTCAAAAAAAACCGGCATCGCGCGGGTATCGAAACCGGAGTTATGCAGGATGGCAAGGCCAATCCGGTCTGCTTCCTGTTCGTGAACGCGGGTAAAGTTAATCTGCCGCTGGATGCCGCCAGCGCTGACGCCGACAATGGCCGCCATCGCGGCATTGGGATTGCTGCGCGCGGCTAGTATGGCGGCGGCGATGACTGCCATGGAGGCAAGCGAATCAAATTTCTGTCCCGAGATCATGCGAGCAATATGGTGCTGTGTTACGTGGGCTATTTCATGACTCAGCACTGAAGCGAGCTCAGATTCGGTTTGCGAGGTGATTATCAGTCCGGTGTTGATCCCAATGAAACCGCCGGGCATCGCAAAGGCATTGATGGCATTGTCGTTAATGGCAAAAAATTCAAATGGCTGGCCAGGCTCACTGCTATTGGCAACCAGCGAACCCCCCAGCCAATTGAGATAGTCGGAAACTTCCGCATCATTCAAATAACTCTTATCGGCGCGTATTTGGAGCATGCTTTGTTCGCCGATCTGGCGTTCCTGTTGCGGCGAAAGAGCTTCTTGCGAAACATCACCCAGCTCGGGCAAGCCTTCGGCATAGCTGGTTAACGATAAGGCGCAGAATGCTGTAAACAGGAGATTTTTCATATGCAATATGATAACTGCTTTATAGTTTATTGAGAGTTACTTAATTTTCGACACTTTTAAATCCCCCCTAGCCCCCCTTTTTCAAAGTGGGGAACCAACCAAACTTTGAAAAGAGAGAGTGCCCCACTTTGGAAAAGGGGGGCTAGGGGGGATTTGATTTGAACTGTTTCGGCTGAATGATTGTCCTTGTAACTTATTGATTATATTGAATATTTCATTAACAATGACTGGCTAATTCCTTTTCAAAATCAATCAGTTGCGCCTTAATTCCGAGAGTCGGCTAGACAAATGCTTACATGGTAATATTAGCCATTGATGATCATGTTCACCATGGTTAATAAAGGATAGACGAATTTTAATGGACAATATTGGCAAGTACAAAGTGATCAAGGAGTTGGGCCACGGCGCCACCAGCACGGTGTATCTGGCGCTAGACCCTGACACCCAGCAGCAGGTAGCTATTAAGTTATTCAATCTCGATGTGTTGTTGAATCTTGATAGATCCAAGGCGTTTCGCAAGTTGCTGTTGAGCGAGGCTTCACTTGCAGGTAAGTTGTCGCATCCGCATATCGTGAAAATATATGAGGCGGTGATGGATGATGCCGAAGTCAATTACATAGTGATGGAATATGTCGAGGGCGAGAGTTTGGAGAAGCTGGCCGAAGTCGATCATTTGTTGCCCTTAAGTAATATTTCTGAAATTATCTACAAGTGCTGCAAGGCGCTGGAATATGCGCAATACCAGGGGGTCATTCATCGCGATATCAAGCCTGCAAATATTATGATATGCGGTGATCACGACATCAAAATTTCAGACTTCGGTTCGGCACTGATAGAAAGCCAGCAGACTACCCAGGTAAGCGGAGTAGGTTCGCCCGCCTATATGTCACCCGAGCAAATCAGGGAGCAGCCACTCACCCATCAGACGGATATTTATTCTCTGGCGGTGACAATGTACAAGCTGCTGACAGGAAAATTGCCATTTGATGCGCGAAATAATTACAGCATGATCTATCAGATCATGAATATCGAGCCGCCACCGCCCAGCACTTTCCGCCCTGAAATTCCACACTCGCTAGACAAGATTGTGATGCGGGCGATGCATAAGGATGTCGCGCAGCGCTATCAGACCTGGGATGAATTTTCGCGTGATCTTGTGGTTTTTTTCGACAAGAATAATCTGCCACAGGAAGAAGCAATTGATACCGAAAAATTTGATAGCTTGCGTGCGCTCGCATTTTTCAAGAATTTCAGCGATGTCGAATTGTGGGAGGTTTTACGTATCAGCGAATGGCGCAAAGTTGAAAAAGACGAGATTATTTTCAGTGATGGCGAAGAGGGGCAGACTTTGTTTGTGCTGGCACACGGCACAGTAAAAGTGCTTAAGCAAGGGCGTATTTTGAACTTGCTGCATCAGGGCGATTGCTTTGGCGAGATGGCAAATTTTGCCGAACAAAAGTTTTCACGCAACACTGATGTGCTGGCCAAAACTAATGCCACTCTGATTGAAATAAAATTAAAAGTGCTGGAAAAAACATCGGCAGAATGTCGATACCAGTTCAGCGAGTCTTTTTTACGGTTGTTGGTGAAGCGCTTGGCTATGGCGAACACGCGGATTAGCCATTTGCTGGCTGAGCATGGTTCACAACCGGAAGCATAGGAAATCAAAAATTAATGCCGATAGTAATATATTCAATATAATCAATAACTTATGTTAATGTGCATATCTAAGGCAGACACCCCGTAGGAGACTGCTAGGGCTATTTCAACTTGGCACGTTGCGTCTGAAGTTGCGTCATTGTTGCACTAAAATCCTGCAAGCGTTTTTTCTCCTGTTCTACCACCGCAGTTGGAGCGCGCTCAATAAAAGTGGGTGTTGAAAGCTTGCCCTGCGCTTTGGCGATTTCTGCACCTAGACGTGCAATTTCCTTGTCCAAGCGATCGCATTCAGTGGCGATATCGATTTCAACTTTCAGCATCAGTTTGAATTCTCCCACGATGGCGATAGGCGCATCGGCATCGGGTAGTGACATGAGTATGCTGACTTCGCTTAGCTTGGCTAGCGCCTGCAAATAAGGTGCTACAACTTTCAGCGTGGCTGCATCACCTGATGCCAGCAAGGGCACGCGCAGTGCCGGGGACAGGTTCATTTCGCTGCGTAGACTGCGAGCAGCGTTGACCATATCTTGTAGCAGGCTGATTTGTTCCTCTGCTGCTTTGTCTATCAGTGATGGCTCGGCATGGGGGTAGGCCTGCAGCATGATGCTGTCTCCCTGAACTGCGGCCAGTGGCGCAACTTTCTGCCACAGCTCTTCGGTGATGAAGGGAATAATCGGATGCGCGAGGCGCAGCATGGTTTCCAGTACCCGCACCAGGGTTAGTCTTGTTGCGCGCTGTTGTGCTGGGTTGCCAATGGCGATTTGTACTTTGGCCAGTTCCACATACCAATCGCAATAGGTATCCCACACCAGCTCATAAATGGTGCGAGCGGCGAAGTCGAAGCGGTAATCGGTAAAGTGGGTGCTCATCTCAGTAGAGGCGTGCTGCAAGCGGCTGATCATCCACTTGTCGGCGGCGGAGTATTCTAGCGGCAGCGATACATCCAGACCAACATCCAGGCCTTCACAATTCATCAACACAAAACGCGTCGCGTTCCACAGCTTGTTGCAAAAATTGCGATAGCCTTCGCAGCGCTGCATGTCGAACTTGATGTCGCGGCCTGGGGAGGCAAGCGAGGAGAAAGTGAAACGCAGTGCATCAGTGCCGAAGGCGGGGATGCCCTCGGGGAATTCCTTGCGGGTTTTCTTTTCTATGCTTTCTGCCTGCTTGGGATTCATCAGTCCGCTGGTGCGTTTCTTCACCAGTTCTTCCAAGGTGATGCCGTCGATCAGGTCGATCGGGTCGAGGACATTGCCCTTGGACTTGGACATCTTGTGTCCTTCCGAGTCGCGGATCAGGCCATGCACATACACATCCTTAAATGGAATCCTGCCGGTGATGTGTTTGGTCAGCATCACCATGCGCGCCACCCAGAAAAAGATGATGTCGAAGCCTGTTACCAGCACGGAAGATGGTAGGTAGAGGTCGAGTGCGGTGTTGGACTTTTTGGGATACTCAGGCGTCCAGTCCAGCGTGGAGAAGGGCCACAGGGCGGAGGAAAACCAGGTGTCGAGTACGTCCGGGTCGCGTTTTAAGGGAGGAATGCCAAATGTATTGCAAGCACTTTCGAAATTACCATCATTCAACATGCCAATCACAAAAGCTGCTTCAGAATTCTCGGTTGGTGTCGAAAGTAGGTATTCTCGGTAAGCCTCTTCGTTATTGTGTGCAACGATTATCTCGCCGTTGTCGCCATACCATGCTGGAATCTGGTGACCCCACCACAGTTGACGAGAGATGCACCAGTCCTGGATGTTGTTCAGCCACTGGTTGTAGGTGTTCACCCAGTTATCAGGATAAAATTTGATTTCGCCGCTGGCAACGCATTCCAGTGCTTGCGCGGTGATGCTCTTGCCTTCAGCTCCCGGTTTGCTCATCGCGACGAACCACTGGTCGGTGAGCATCGGTTCGATTACCACACCGGTACGATCACCACGCGGAACTTTCAGTTTGTGTTTTTCTGCCTTGTCGAAAAAACCAGCAGCTTTTAAATCTTCCACAATCTGTTTGCGCGCATCGAACCTATCCATGCCTTGATATTGCTTGGGTGCGTTTTCGTTTATTTTTGCATCCAGTGTCAGAATGCAAATTGGTGCTAGCTTGTGACGTTGCCCAACCGCATAGTCGTTGAAGTCATGTGCGGGGGTTACTTTGACCACGCCGGTGCCGAAATCCTTGTCCACATAGTCATCGGCAATGATGGGGATGTCGCGGTCGCACAGCGGCAATTTTACTTTTTTGCCAATTAGATGTTTGTAACGCTCGTCCTCGGGATGCACCATCACCGCCACGTCACCCAGCATGGTTTCGGGGCGGGTGGTGGCAACGGTGAGGTGACCAGTACCATCCACTAGCGGGTAACGGATGTGCCACATGAAGCCGTCTTCTTCTTCCTGTACCACTTCCAGATCGGACACGGCAGTGTGCAGCTTGGGGTCCCAATTCACTAGGCGCTTGCCGCGATAGATTAGGCCTTCGTTGTAGAGGCGCACAAAGGATTCGGTAACCGTTTTGGACATGCCTTCGTCCATAGTAAAGCGTTCGCGGGACCAATCGGGCGAGGTGCCGAGACGGCGCATTTGTCTGGTGATGGTGTCGCCAGAATATTTTTTCCACTCCCACACTTTTTCCAGGAATTTTTCACGGCCTAGATCGTGGCGTGAGATGCCTTGCGCATCGAGCTGGCGCTCCACCACGATTTGCGTGGCGATACCGGCGTGATCGGTGCCCGGTTGCCACAGCGTGTTGTCGCCGCGCATACGGTGGTAGCGGGTCAATGCATCCATCAGGGTCTGGTTAAAGCCATGTCCCATGTGCAGGGTGCCGGTGACATTGGGCGGCGGTAGCAGGATGCAGAAACTGTCTTTTTTTTCTGTATCCATCCCGGCTTTAAAGTAACCACTGTTTTCCCACACGGGATACCAGCGTGATTCGATGGCCTTGGGTTCAAAACTTTTAGCTAATTCGCTTGTGTTGGTTGTTTGTGTCATGTTGTTTTCTATTTATTGCGTAAATCAAAGTGTCGCATTTCATAACCGCGCTCACGGTAAAAACCAAATCGTTCGCGTCCTAAACGAGCATCTTCAGCATCCAGTCCCACAATTTCGATCACCCGTTCGAAGCGGCTGAAAAATGGCAGGCATGTATTGTGCAAGCTGATCAACACCTCGCTGTGTGGAAAAGGCTCGCGCTTATGACCAATGATGACGGGTATTTCCATCGCCTGCTCGTCATCACTGCGGCAATGCGGCATGAAGGCTGCGGCCGGGTATTGCCACAACATCCGGTCGAGCGCGTTGGTGGTCGCTTCATCCGGTGTGTGCAGCAACACGCGCAAGCCATTCTGCATCGCCTTGTGGCTGAGCAGGCAGGCTGTTTGCAGCTTGTCATTCACACCTGTATAAAAATCAACCTTGGTCACGGGCAGTCCGACTTACTTCGCACGATTAATCAGATACTGGGTCAGCAGCGGCACAGGACGTCCAGTCGCGCCCTTGTCCTTACCTGATTTCCATGCAGTTCCTGCGATATCCAGATGCGCCCAGCGATAATCCTTGGTGAAGCGAGCTAGGAAACAGGCGGCGGTGATGCTGCCTCCGGCGCGTCCGCCGATGTTTTGCATGTCGGCAAAATTGCTGTCCAGCTGTGTTTGATATTCCTCCCACAGCGGCATGTGCCAAGCTCTATCCTGAATTTGCTCGCCTGCGGCCAGCAATTCTTGGGCGAGTTTGTCCTCGTTGCTATACAGACCGCTGGCGACGTGACCAAGGGCAATAATGCAAGCACCGGTCAGGGTGGCGATATCGATCACCGTATCAGGATCAAATTTAGCAGCATAGGTCAGTGCATCGCACAGAACGAGGCGGCCTTCCGCATCGGTATTGAGTATTTCTATGGTCTGCCCGGACATGCTGGTGACGATGTCGCCGGGCTTGGTGGCGGTGCCACTGGGCATGTTGTCGCTGCTTGGGATAATGCCGACCACATTCAGTTTGAGCCCCATTTCAGCAATGGCCTGCATGGTACCCAGCACACTGGCCGCACCGCACATGTCGTATTTCATTTCGTCCATTTCGGCACCGGGCTTTAGTGAAATTCCGCCGGAGTCGAAGGTAATGCCCTTGCCTACCAGCACCACGGGTTTTTGTTTTTTATCCGCACCGTGATACTGCATCGTAATCAGCTTGGCGGGCTCGGGGCTGCCACGGGTCACCGACAACAAAGAACCCATGCCCAGTTTTTGCATGTCCTTTTCTTCGAGTACAGTGGTTTTAATGGTTTTGTATTTTTTAGCCAAGGTAAGTGCTTGTTGTGCCAGATAGGTCGGCGTGCAGAAATTGCCGGGCAGGTTGCCGAGATCTTTTGCCAGAACCATGCCTAGGGCAATCGCCACCGCCTGTATCAACGCAGATTCTAGTGCAGGGGTGGATTTCGCTGCGAGCAGTCCAAACTGTATTTTCTGTAATGCCCTTTTGTTTTTCTCTGGCTTGCTCTTGAGTCGGTCAAATCGGTAAGCTGTTTCGTATGCTGCAAAAACCGCCTGGCTGATGCACCACGCACTGTCACGCCCCTTGACCGAGACTTCGGCAAGATACAACAAAACATCTTTTGCATTGGTGGCCTGTAGGGTGCGCATTGCGGCACGAACACACTCTCGGTATTGTTTTGCATCCAGATCAGCGGGTTTACCCAGACCTAGCAGCAGCACGCGTTCGCTCAATACATTAGGGACCTTGTGCAGTAACAATGTAGTGGCGGCTTTCCCTGTCATGTCTCCACGTGCAATAATGTCGCTGATATAATGCTGTGCAGATTTATCCAGCACTTGCGCTGCGTCGCTTAGTTTGCCGCCATCAAATACGCCGACCATCACACATCCGCTGCGTAGTTTTTCCGGGCTACCTTGTTTTATGCTAAATTCCACTTGTTTCTCCTAATTGGCAACGTGCTACGCTCAATGTTGAATTATCTTCAATCTTATCTGCAAAAATCAAAATCGCAAGCTCCCCAGCCATTGCGCAGGGGGGTATTTGATCGTTCGTTGGTAGCTGAGTTTGCAAGCACAGGTTTTTTTGTATTCGCTATTCTGCTGGCTATTATAGTCTTTACTCAATTGATTCGCCTGCTGGGTGAGTCGGTAAGCGGCAAATTACCGGTTGAATCCGTGCTGGTGTTGTTGGGATTCCTTACATTGAATTATCTACCGATACTTCTTTCAATCAGTCTTTTTTTGTCGGTGTTGCTGACGCTTACAAAAAGTTACAGCGACAGCGAGATGGTGGTCTGGTTCAGCTCGGGCATGAGCTTGACGCGCTGGATACGCCCGGTGATGTGGTATGCGCTTCCGGTAGTAAGCGTTATCGCGTTGTTAAGCCTTTTGTTAACACCTTGGGCGATGTCTAAGGTGGGTGAAATCAGATTAAAACTGGAAAGCAGGGATGATATCGCGGTAGCGACACCGGGTACGTTCAGGGAATCGAAGCAGGCCGACCGAGTTTTCTTTATTGAAAATACGACACCTGGCAGTAATCAGGTGGGCAATATTTTTGTACAGTCCGTGCAGCATGGAAAAATAGGCATCATGGTCGCGAAGCAGGGGTTGCAGGAGGTTGCGTCTAATGGAGATAAATTTTTAGTGTTGCTGAATGGAACCCGTCATGAAGGAATTCCCGGGCAGCTGGACTACAGAATAGTCGAATTCGAACGCTATGCCATGCTTGTTACTTCAATCGAAGCCAAAACCACACCGGCCAATACGAAAACGTATTCAACGCTGTTTTTATTGGAGAATCGCAACAGTGTGAATTTGGCCGAGTTGAACTGGAGGTTAGGTTTGCCTGTTAGCGCACTGATACTGGCTGTACTGGCTATTCCCTTCAGCTTTGTCAATCCTCGTGCCGGACGCTCGCTCAACATGATAGGCGCATTGGTCATTTACATGCTTTATAACAATCTGATCAGCATCATTAATACCTGGGTCGGACAGGAAAAAATACCCGCATTCACCGGATTTTTTGGTATACACGCTGCCATATTTGCATTGCTGGTGCTGCTATTTTATTATCGCTTGTCGGTGTTTTCTATCGGACGATTATTGCGATGAAATTATTGACCCGTTATTTGGCCCGTGAAATTTACGGTAGTGTTGCGATGGTATTCGTATCGCTAATCATGTTGTTCGCTTTCTTCGATCTTTTGGCAGAACTAAAAAATCTAGGCAGTGGACAGTACAGCATGACTTATGTGCTGATTTACGTGTTACTGACTGTGCCTACCCGTATCTATGAACTGTTTCCGGTGGCTGTACTGATAGGCACTATATTTGCGCTGGTGCAGATGGCGTCGAATTCTGAATTAACGATTTATCGTAGTTCTGGCGCGTCGCTCAAGCAAATGATACAGGCCTTGTTGAAAATCGGGATGCCGCTCATGGTGATAAGCCTTGTCTGCGGTGAACTGGTTGCGCCGCCCAGCATGAAGCTGGCTCAGGAATTGCGTCTTAACGCACTCAATGCGCAATTATCCTTTAGGGAGTTTCGATCGGGTGTCTGGGTGAAAGATGAGGGCAGCTTTGTCAATGTAAAGGCTGTGCTACTGGATGCAACTTTACAGAATGTCAGCATTTATGAGTTTGATAGGAATTTTCAGTTGCAATCCATAACTGCGGCGCAGCGTGCTACTTATGTAAAACAGGGCAGTTGGCAGATGGAAGGCGTGATGCAGACAATTTTTGACAAACAGGGCGCTAAGGTCAGCTATCAGCCACAGAAGAAATGGAGCTCGGCAATCACCCCGGATATATTAAGAGTATTGATGGTGCTGCCAGAACAGATGTCGGGGTGGAGTTTGTATCTATACACGCGGCATCTAAAGGAAAACAAGCAGGAGGCAGTGCGCTATGAAATCGAGATGTGGAGCAAGCTGATGTACCCGTTTTCGGTGATGGTGATGATGTTGCTTGCACTACCTTTCGCAACCCATCAGCGGCGTGCAGGAGGCATTAGTGGAAAAATATTTGCCGGAATTGCGCTCGGCCTGTCCTTTTACTTTGTAGGCAGACTTTTTGCACATCTCGGTTCCTTGAATAACTGGCAGCCTATGCTGAGCGCTTCGGTAATGACGGTGACATTTCTGTTTCTAGCGCTGGGTATGTTGTGGTGGACAGAAAGACGCTGAGTATTTTCAGGAGCGTCAATATCTTTATTTGGAAGCCTCGGATGAGAGCGTCTCATCTCTATATGATGGCGCATACAGAATGTCTTGTTGCTTCGTAGCCTCGCTTTGCAGCACCATACGCTTCACTGCTTCGCGTTTTTCCGGCGATACTTTTTTGAACGCTTTATATTTTTCCCGCGCCCGGCTTCGCTGCTCTGGTGTCAGCGTGCTCCACTCCACTAAACGTGTATGGAACAGTTGTTTTTTGTCGTGAGTTAATTGTTGAAAGCCTTTGGTTGTAGCCAGCAAACGTTTTTGCTGCATTTCAGGTAGCGTATCCCACAATTGGTTAATGGGTGCTAGGGCTTCTTGTTGCGCGAGTGTTAGCTTGGGCCATGGCCGATTTGCTGCATGTGCAGGCAAGCATAGAAGGGCAGTGAGAATTGTAGCGACAGTCAGTTTGGATATTGCTAGTCGCACACCATTAATCCATATAGACATGAATAGGCAGTTCGTCAGTCAGGATGGCGATATCTAGTTCATTTAATTCATTCTCGGATGTGTAGCTTTGCCATATCGACGCGCCGCTGATCAGGCAAGCAACAAGCAGCGCGGCGACAGCCAAATTCATCAGTTTCGACATATGGAAAGAGCTATGCTTGTCGGTATAGTGTCCCAGCCATGCCAAAATCTGCACACTATGCTGAACTCGCTGATGATCCAGCGCACGTGTTCGTGCAATACGCAATTTATCTAATGTAACTGGAGATAATTGAGATGCTGAGGTATCTAGTAATTCTTTGATTAAATTTGTATTTATATCTGCTTTCATAATTTAGTCACTCCATGAGCCTTTAATGCAGCGGCAAGTGTGTGGGTTGCGCGTGAACAATGGGTTTTTACACTGCCTTCGGAGCATCCCATGGCTGCGGCAGTTTCCGCAGTATCCAGCTCTTCCCAATAACGCAGTAAGAAGGCTTCTCGTTGACGAGCAGGTAGCTTTTTAAGCTCTGTTTCAATAATAACAAGTACTTGGGACTGTTCCAGTGAGACATCGGGTCGGGGAGGCTGTTTATTGCTATCTTCATTCTGGAGTGTATCCAGGGGATCAAAATCGCTTTCATCATGCTGTGGAATCAAAGAGGACATCAGTGTTGTCCACGTTGAACGCACCTTTTGCCTGCGATAAAAATCACGAATGGTATTTTGCAATATGCGCTGAAACAGCATGGGCAGCTCTGTTACAGGCTTGTCACCATATTTTTCGGCAAGCTTGAGCATGGCATCCTGCACAATATCGAGTGCGATATGCTCATCACGCACCGCGAATAGTCCTTGCTTATAGGCGCGACGTTCGACTGATGCGAGAAACTCAGAAAGTTCAATGCGGCTAGCCAGTTTACTTACTCCCAAATGCAGTAAAGTCTGAATATTAACAAAATGCGCGCCAGGAAGGGTGAGAAAATGACCATCTATTGGGGCTGGTTATGCATACGGGGGCGCATTCAGGGGTTGACCAAAACGCTTCCAGGCCTTATCTTGTACGGCTCTATAATTATTGCTTGCTAAGGTTTGGGACATGGAACTCACGGGCGCGGAAATAGCCATACGATGTTTGCAGGAAGAAGGCGTTGAGCACATATTTGGCTACCCTGGCGGTGCGGTGCTGCACATATATGATGCGCTTTTCGCTCAAGACAAGGTCAAACACATATTGGTTCGACACGAACAGGCGGCAGTGCATGCGGCAGACGGGTATGCACGCTCTACCGATAAAGTAGGCGTGGTATTGGTTACATCTGGCCCTGGCGTGACTAATGCAGTTACCGGTATAGCAACCGCTTACATGGACTCTATTCCGATGGTGATTATCAGCGGCCAGGTTCCTTCTTACATGATAGGCGAAGATGCCTTTCAGGAAGTTGATACAGTCGGGATTACCCGTCCCTGCGTAAAACACAACTTTTTGGTGAAGGATGTTAAAGACATCGCTGTCACTATTAAAAAAGCATTCTATTTGGCCAAAAGCGGTCGTCCCGGCCCTGTGCTGGTCGACATACCCAAGGATATTTCGGCGCAAAAAACCCTCTTCCATTATCCTGAAGCCGTCACTATCCGCTCCTATAATCCGGTGATAAAAGCAGACGCGGGTGCAATCAAGCAGGCGGTTCAGCTATTGCTGGAAGCGAAACGCCCGATGATCTATAGCGGTGGCGGTGTTATTTTGTCCGACGCAGCCCAGTCTTTGACTGAGCTGGTTCATCTGCTGGGTTTCCCTTGCACCAGCACACTGATGGGGCTGGGCGGTTTCCCAGAGACAGACAAGCAGTTCGTTGGCATGTTGGGTATGCATGGCACTTTGGAAGCGAATATGGCAACCCAACATTGCGATGTGCTGTTCGCAGTGGGTGCGCGCTTTGATGATCGGGTGATCGGCAATGTGCCTCACTTTAATGAAATCCCGCGCAAGATTATCCATATTGATATTGACCCTGCGTCCATTTCCAAGCGTGTACAGGTTGACGTGGCGCTGGTGGGTGACGTAGCAAACGTGTTGAAAGACATGCTGGAGTTATTGCGCAGTAGTCGTCAAAAGCCGGATGCGGCAGTGATTGCGCCGTGGTGGAAGCAGATTGAAGAATGGCGTGCACGTAAATCTCTGGCATACAAGGGTTCCATCGAGCTGATCAAGCCACAGTTTGTGGTGGAGAAGCTGTATGAGATCACCCATGGCGAGGCATTCGTCACTTCCGACGTCGGCCAGCACCAGATGTGGGCGGCGCAGTATTATAAATTCGACAAGCCTCGGCGCTGGATCAATTCCGGCGGGCTGGGCACCATGGGCTTTGGCCTGCCTGCGGCGATGGGGGTGCAATTGGCACATCCCGATGCTACAGTAGCCTGTGTGACTGGCGAAGGCAGTATTCAGATGTGCATACAGGAGCTATCCACCTGCAAGCAGTATAATTTGCCGATCAAGATTATCTCGCTGAACAACCGCTATCTGGGCATGGTGCGGCAATGGCAGCAATTCTTCCATGGCAATCGTTACTCCGAATCCTATATGGACGCGTTGCCGGATTTCGTCAAGTTGGCTGAAGCCTACGGCCACGTAGGCATACTGGTAGAGAAGCCATCGGATGTTGAGGATGCGTTGAAAGAGGCATTTGCACGCAAGAACGATTTGGTATTTATGGATTTCCGCACTGACCCTAGCGAGAACGTATTCCCTATGGTTCCCGGTGGTAAAGGCTTGTCGGATGTAGTTCTGGCGGGGGAGATGTAATGCGCCATATTATTTCTATTATGCTGGAAAATGAAGCGGGTGCTCTGTCGCGTGTGGCAGGGTTGTTCTCTGCACGCGGCTACAACATTGAATCGCTGACCGTGGCACCAACCGAAGATCCAACCATGTCACGCATGACGATTGTTACACGCGGCTCAGACGCGGTGATTGAGCAAATCTGCAAACAGTTGAACAAGCTGATTGAAGTTGTGGCGTTGCAGGACCTCAGTGATGGCGAGCACATCGAGCGTGAGTTGATGCTAGTCAAGATGCATGCTGAAGGTGAGGCGCGCGAGGAAATCAAGCGTATGACGGATATTTTCAATGGCCGTATCATTGATGTATCCGATCACACTTACACGGTTGAACTGACTGGGACTAGTGTGCAGCTGGATGGCTTCCTGAATGCATTTGATCGCCACCTGATTATAGAAATGGTCAGAACCGGTGCATCGGGCATAGGCTGTGGTTTGCGTACGCTGAAATTGTAAATGCGTGCACTAGTAGTGTGTCGAACCTAGACATGGATATTAACGCAACATACTGATTATATTGAATATTTTATCTGTATTAAAAATAACGAAAAGGAAATATTATGAAAGTGTATTACGACAAAGACGCTGACCTCTCACTGATTAAAGGCAAACAGGTCACTATCGTTGGTTATGGCTCACAAGGTCACGCACACGCGCAAAATCTGAAAGAGTCCGGCGTGAACGTGACTGTTGGTCTGCGCAAGAGTGGCGCATCATGGAAAAAAGCGGAAGCTGCGGGATTGAAAGTGGTTGAAGTTGCCGCAGCAGTGAAAAATGCCGATGTCGTGATGATGTTACTGCCTGACGAAACTATCCCACAGGTTTACAACGACGAAGTTGCGCCGAACATGAAAGCCGGTGCTGCACTGGCTTTTGCACACGGCTTTAACGTGCATTACAACCAGGTTATTCCGCGTACTGATATCGATGTCATCATGATCGCGCCTAAAGGCCCAGGCCATACCGTGCGTTCCGAATATCTCAAGGGCGGCGGTGTGCCAACCTTGATCGCCGTGTATCAGGATATATCTGGCAAGGCCAGGGATATTGCACTGTCTTACGCGGCAGCCAACGGCGGCACCAAGGGCGGCGTGCTCGAAACTAATTTCCGCGAAGAGACCGAGACTGATTTGTTTGGTGAGCAGGCGGTGCTGTGCGGCGGCGCAGTAGAGCTGGTGAAGATGGGTTTTGAAACCTTGACCGAAGCAGGTTATGCACCGGAAATGGCCTACTTCGAATGCTTGCACGAACTGAAACTGATCGTGGATCTGATGTACGAAGGCGGCATTGCCAACATGAATTACTCCATCTCAAATAACGCTGAATACGGCGAATACGTGACTGGCCACAAAGTGATAGGCGCCGAAACGCGCGCTGCGATGAAAGAGTGCTTAAAGAACATCCAGAACGGCGATTACGCCAAGCGTTTCATTCTGGAAGGGCGCACCAACTATCCTGAAATGACTGCACGTCGCCGTTTGAATGCCGAACACCCGATTGAAATAGTGGGTGCCCAACTGCGCGGCATGATGCCGTGGATCAGCAAGAACAAACTGGTAGATCAGTCTAAAAACTAAAGCAATAATGTGGTAAACGCACAAGTGACTGGTGAATGCGGCAATAGCTTGCAGTTACCAGTCATTTTTTATGCCGTAACTCCTTACCATGTTTCAATAACCATGTGAATACAGCCACTGACTGCTACATTCACATGGTTATTGATGCTAAAGTGTCTCAGTTTACTTTGTGTTCAACTCCCTTTATGGGCTCAACCCTTCGGCGCTTGCAAAAAAATTATGAATGACTCGAATCAACGCAAACCAATGACTATCCGCCGTCGCGGTATTTATTTGTTGCCGAACCTGCTTACTACGGCAGCCTTGTTTGCTGGCTTTTATGCCATCGTTCAGGGCATGAATAAAAATTTTGAATTTGCCGCCGTAGCAATTTTTATTGCCATGGTACTGGACGGTCTGGATGGACGGGTGGCTCGCATGACAAATACCCAGAGCGAATTTGGCGCAGAATATGACAGCCTGTCTGATATGGTGTCGTTCGGCGTAGCACCCGCACTGTTAATGTATGAATGGGCTTTCAGGGGCCTAGGCAAGTGGGGCTGGTTTGCTGCATTTATTTATTGCGTGTGTGCGGCATTGCGGCTCGCACGCTTCAACACAAATATTGATGTGGTGGATAAGCGTTACTTCCAGGGCTTGCCCAGCCCGGCAGCGGCAGCGCTGGTTGCAGGTTTCGTATGGGTGATGCAGGATAACGGCTTTGCAGGAAACGATATTCGCTGGTATGCAGCAGCGCTGACCGTATTTGCCGGCTTGAGCATGGTAAGTAATTTGCGTTTTTACAGCTTCAAGGACTTTAATCTGCGCAAGAGCGTACCGTTCATCGTGATCTTCTTGGTGGCAATGTTCTTCGTCGTTATTTCCAGTTACCCGGCGGGTGTTTTATTCATGTTGTTCCTTGCTTACGCACTTTCGGGTTATGTGCTTTGGTTGCTGGATTTGCGCAAACCGAAAATTCCTAAAAATTTATAGGCATCACTGCTGCCGGAGTTTTTTGCGGGTTAATGTTTGATGATGTTTAGAGTATCTTGGGCGTCTCTATTTATTTTCAGTAAACAGTGAGGAGCATGCAATGTCAGAGAATGAGAATAGTTCACGCGGCACTCAAGCACATCGTCCTGATCTGAACTGGAGCCAGATACGTGAAACGGTATTGATGATGGAGCTGGCAGGTGGTCAGATCGAAGCGGCCATGAAAGACAGCACAAGTTCCGTTGAGGTTCTCACCGATAGTTTTACTACCATGTCAGGTTATATGCGCATGATAGGCGAAACTGCTAAAAAGCTTCCTGATAGTGGTGAAGCTGCTGCTGCCAAGGCAGAGTTATTGCATGCTACAGATCAGGTTGCCGCATTGATACATAAAACCATCGTTGCCTTTCAGTTTTATGACAAGCTGGTGCAACGGCTATCGCATGTGAACCATAGTTTGGCGGCACTTTCAAATCTAGTTGGCGATGATTCACGCTTGTTTAATCCGAGTGAATGGCTTGCACTTCAGGAAAAAATTCGTTCCAGATACAGCATGAGAGAAGAAGTAGAAATGTTCGAGGCTGTTCTTGCCGGTATGTCGGTACAGCAAGCCTTGGAAAAATTCATGACACAGATGAATAACCGTTCTGACGATATCGAATTCTTTTAGGTCGTGTATTCCTGTTGATGTTGCTCTATGCAGCAACGCTGAATAAATATTGTAAGCAGGAGGAATATGTCGTTCACCACTATTGTTTCAACTGAGCAGCTGACCCACCATCTGGATGATCCTACATGGCTTATCTTCGATTGTCGTTTTACCCTAACGAACAAAGATGCTGGCCTAGCGGCTTATCAAACCAACCATATTCCCGGTGCCCGTTACGCACACTTGGATGAAGATTTGTCTGGGTCGGTTACTGATAAAAGTGGGCGACATCCTTTGCCTGAGGTGGCCTTGCTGAGCGAAAAACTCTCAAGGTGGGGAGTAGACAGTGGCAAGCAAGTTGTTGTGTATGACGACAGCTTCGGAGCCATGGCGGTAAAAATGTGGTGGCTGCTGCGCTGGCTGGGGCACAACAATGTAGCGCTACTGGATGGCGGCCTGCCTAAGTGGCTGAAGGAAAAACGTCCGATGACGGCAGACTTGCCGCAGATCACTCCGGCAAAATTTGTAGCGCGACTACACCACGAAATGCAGGCTAACGCAGCCGAAGTTGATAACGCCAGACAAGAACGATGCCGATTGGTGATCGATGCACGTCCAGAGCAACGTTACACCGGCGAACGCGAGCCTCTGGACAAGATGGCTGGTCATATACCCGGCTCAGTGAACTGGGCTTTCGACGAGAACCTCGATTTCGACGGTACTTATTTGTCTGCCGAAGAACTGCGTGAGGCCTATGTTAAATTACTGAACGGGGTCAAGCCTGAGCTGGTGATCCATAGCTGCGGTTCAGGCGTAACTGCCTGCCATAATATACTTGCGATGGAAATCGCTGGGATGAATGGCGGCAAGCTGTATGCGGGTTCCTGGAGCGAATGGATAACCGATCCATCGCGGCCAGTCGCAACAGGAGAAGGGCACGAACACCGCAAGCATCTGACGGATGATCCACTCAGTTGTGCCTAAGTACACTTTAGGCGCAGTCTAAAATATTCAATATAATCAAATAATTACGTTTAACGCTATCTAAGTCAGACAGGCTGCTAGAATTCCTGTAGGGGGTAGTCTGTTCGATGGAAAATACTGCTAAATTTTGTCTAGACAAGAAAAGTAAATATTCACATCCGGCCCCGTGCCATTACGTTGCGCCTGCCACAGCATTTCACCCAGACACTCCATCATCTTGTGCTGCGCATCGTGTTCCGACTGGTAATGTGTGCTGAGTCGCTGGTAGTGTGCACGTATCCCGGGCGGCTGGTCGATGGAAATCTGTTCTTCCATGGTCAGGTGCATCATCAGATGCAGGAAGGGATTAGGCTCGCCGTTTTCAGGCGTGTAATCTTTGTGTTGATATTGCTGCGGATTTTCTAGTAGTGCGTGATATTCAGGATGCTTCACAATTAGCCGTACTACCATGTCTTCCAACGGGGTCAGTACACTGCTTTCGCGCTGCTTGCGCCAGCTATCGAACAGAAAATTACGCGCATCATCGCGGCTCGGATTAAACATCAGAATACCTTCTTTTTATATTCGCACAAATCCTCAATCAGGCACTGGCCGCACTTGGGTTTACGTGCCTGGCAGATATAGCGACCATGCAAAATCAGCCAGTGATGCGCGTCCTGTTTGAATTCGTCTGGAATAAATTTGAGCAGCTTGAGTTCTACAGTCAGCACATCCTTGCCGGGCGCAATGCCGGTGCGGTTGGAGATGCGGAAAATATGCGTATCCACAGCGATGGTAGGCTGTCCAAAGGCGGTGTTGAGCACAACATTGGCCGTCTTGCGACCCACGCCTGGCAGTGCTTCCAGCGCCTCGCGTGTCTGCGGCACTTCACCGCCGTGTTGCTCCAGCAATATTTTGCAGGTCAATATAATGTGCTTGGCCTTGGTTTTGTACAGTCCTATGCGCTGCACATATTCGCGCAGTTTTTCTTCACCAAGCAGCAACATGGCCTGTGGCGTATTGGCGACCAGATACAGCTTGCGCGTGGCCGCATTTACGCTGATGTCGGTGGCTTGCGCAGACAGCAGCACCGCGATCAACAACTCGAATGATGAATGGAATTCCAGCTCGGTAGTGGGGTGGGGGTTCTGCGCTTGCAAGCGCAGAAATATTTCACGGCGTTTGTCTGCATTCATGAATCAGGCAGTAAGCGTGTTTGCAGTAGGTAACTTGATTGCCTTGGATTTTAGTTCTGCGCGCAACGCCATCCAGTTTTTTCCTGCGATCAGCAGCCCTAGTCCAATAAATGCGCCGGGCGGTAGGATGGCGAGTAAGAAACCGTGATAGTCAGGAATGACGGTGATTACCCAGCCCTTGGCCATCTCGCCCAGAACCAGATCCAGCCCTGAAAACAAGGTGCCATGGCCGACGATTTCGCGCATGCCGCCGAGTATTCCTATCACCGCAGTGAGTCCCAGTCCCATCGCTAGGCCATCCACAGCAGCAGGTAGTACTGGATTTTTCCCGGCAAATGCTTCAATACGAGCAAGCACGATGCAGTTGGTTACAATCAGCGGTATGAAAATGCCGAGCACGATGTACAGGCTGTACATATAGGCATTCATCAGATATTGCACCACTGTTACCAGCACAGCAATAACCAGAATATAAACCGGGATACGGATTTCATTGGGTACAAAGTTGCGTATGGGCGAAATTGTTGCGCCGCTCAGTGTCATTACCAAGGTGGTGGCGATACCCAGGCTAACTGCATTTACCACCGAGTTGCTTATCGCCAGCAGCGGGCACAAGCCGAGCAGTTGCACCACGCCGGCATTCTGTTTCCACAGGCCGTTATGCATAATGTCTTTCAGTTCCTGGATGTTCATGTGTTCTCCTTAACTCGCAATTCTTTGATGTATAGAGAAATTCGGATCGCTGTATATTATAAAATATTTAATATAATCAACGAGTTATGTTAAATAAGCCTAATTATGGGCTGGTGGGTTGGGGGGGGGCCGGGAGGGGTTGAGGTGTTTGCCGCGAACAGCTTATCGCGATTGTCCTCAAAATAATGCAAGCTTTTGTGCACTGCTTTCACCACGGCGCGTGGCGTAATCGTGGCACCCGCCATGTAGTCAAACTGTCCGCCATCTTTTTTTACTTTCCAATCTTCTTCTTTATAGCGTTCATGTGAACCAGCCACAAAAAGACTGATCCATTTGTTCTTGGCAATGTCGATATAGTCTCCCAGCCCCGGTGTTTCCTTGTGCGATATCACGCGCACGCCGCTAATGTTTCCTGCATGATTGATCGCGATGATAATGCCGATCTTGCCGCTGTAGCCATCAGGCGCAATCGCTTCCAGCACCACCACTGAGGGTTTGCCTAGCAACCGTCCGCGATAGGCAATAGTGTCCTGTTCTGTACCAAGTTGCGGATTGGCTGGTATGAGCAGCGTATCCTTGATGAGTTCGTTGTCATACAGTGCAGCGGGCACCACCTGGCTGATCAATCTTAGTTTCTCATTCTCTTCGCTCTGTGCAATCAGCTCATGGGTGAGGTTGAAAGTGGCTGCGAGGATGGCGGTGCCGATCACTGCGAAAAACAGCAGATTGAGGGCGGTTCTGATAGTTGATTTTGCCAATCTTTTCATTTGTTCTCCTTGTTGCCAGCACCGCCGTCTTTTTTCCCAAAAATTTTGGGCTGGGTGTAGAGGTCGATCAGGGGTACGCAAATATTCATCAGCAGGACGGCGAAAGCAATACCGTCAGGGAAGCCGCCAAACACGCGAATAATGTAGGTGAGGAACCCCGCGCCGGCAGCGAAGATGAATTTGCCACGGATGGTCGTCGGGCTGGTAACCGGGTCGGTGAGAATAAAGAATGCGCCCAGCATGGCCGCGCCGGAGAACCAGTGAAACAGCGGTTCTACATAGCGTGTAGGGTCGAGTAGATGGAAGATTCCCGCAGTGATGAAAAGAGAGCCAAGGAAAGCCACCGGCAAGTGCCAGGTGATGATGCGGTTAGCCAGCATATAAATGCCACCCAGCACAAAAGCCAGCGCAACCATTTCGCTGCCATGCCCGGCGAGGGTGCCGTATATCGGCATGGACAGAATGTCATTCACCGGCTGGCCTAGGTGCAACTGCGTTTTTAGTGTATCCAGCGGCGTGGCCATGGTGACGGCATCGAGTGCCACACCCGCTGGCAATAGGCCAGAAAAAATATACTGCAATTGCTGCATCACCGACAATTCTAATTCACCGTCAATTTGACCCAGACCCTGCGGCGTAATCCACTGCGTCATCTGTGCGGGAAAGGAGATGATAAGCACGGCGTAACCCACCATCGCCGGATTGAAAGGGTTGCTGCCTAGGCCGCCATACAGATGCTTGGAGATGCTAATGGCAAACATCGTGCCCACCACAATCAGCCACCACGGTGCCAGCGGCGGAATCGACAGCGCCAGCAGCCATGCAGTGAGCAGCGCACTGTTGTCGCTGAGGAAGGGTGCGAGAGGGCGGTCGCGCAACTTGAGCATGGCGGCCTCGGTAGCGAGTGCAGTGATGCTGGCCAACGTGATCGACACCAAAATCGCCGGGCCGAAATACCACACGTACACAGCAATGGCTGGAATCAAGGCCAGCAATACCTTGAGCATGATTTCACGCACACTGCTGGCTTGGCTAATAAAGGGTGAGAACATATTATTCCTTGGAGTGTTCCGAGTCGTTGTGTTTTGGGTGGTTGTGTGCTGGGTCGGGATGCGCAGATTCACGAACCTGAGCGCGTTGCGCATCTATTTCACCAATCTGAGCGCGTTGCGCATCTATGGCGGTGTTGTCTGTAGCGGCAGCAGCGGCTTTGGCAGCAAGTGCCGCTTTCTCTCGCAGTGCCAGCTTATCGGCTTTCTCCTGTTTCTCGCGCTCAATGCGCAGCAGATGAAACTCGTGGCGTTCACGTGCTAGATTGGCCGCATCCTTATCGCGCTCGTTGGCTCTGATTTCGCTCTTGGCAAAACGGTAATATTGCACCAGCGGAATATTGCTGGGGCACACATAGCTGCATGCGCCGCACTCGATGCAGTCAAACAAACTAAACTCCTGCGCCTTGCCTAAATTTTTTGCCTTGGCAAACCAGTATAAGTCCTGTGGCTGCAATTCCGCTGGACACACCTCCACACAGCGTGTGCAGCGTATGCAAGGCAGTGGGGGTGGCGATACAGGGAAGAGTTTGTTGGATTTAACGATGATGCAGTTTGTGCCTTTTACGACAGATAATTGCGCGTTGGCCACCTCCAGCCCCATCATCGGTCCGCCAATAATATAATTTGTCGCGCCGGGCAGTGTACCGCCTGCCAGCTCCACCAGTTCGGCGATGGAGGTGCCGATCAGCGCCTCGAAGTTTTGCGGCTGTTTGACACTGCCGGTAATCGTGATAATACGAGAAATCATGGGCTCGCCGTGATTTAGCAGCCTATGCGCGGCATAGGCTGTGGCCACGTTGCTGCATACCACACCGATATTGAGCGGGCGACCACTAGATGGAACCTCTTTTCCGGTGAGGATTTTAATCAACTGTTTTTCACCGCCAGAAGGGTAAAGTGTGGGAATAACCACTACTTTAATGTTTTTTCCTGCGCACGCTTGTTGCATGGCTGCGATGGCTTCCAGCTTATTATCTTCAATGCCGATGAGTGTTTCTGTCGGGTTGGAGAGGTACTGGAAAATTTCTATGCCTTGCACGATTTCGGCGGCGCGTTCGCGCATCAAGCGGTCATCGGTGGTAATCCACGGTTCGCACTCGACGCCGTTCAGCACCAGCGTCTGGATGGGCTGATTGAAATTTAATTTTGCGTGAGCGGGAAAAGTAGCACCGCCTAAACCGACGATGCCGCCATCGCGCAACTTGTCCAGCACTGCGGCCTTGGGCAAGCTGCGAAAATCGATAGCAGCATGTTCTGCCCAGCGATCATCGCCATCGGGGAGCAGGGTAATACACTGTTCCGGCAAACCGGAAGGATGAATTACCGGCTGAAAATCAATAGCGTGGATAGTGCCGGAAGTGGGTGCGTGGATGGCAGCGCTCATCATGCCTACAGCCTGTGCCAGCAACTGACCCTTAAGCACCTTGTCGCCTATTTGCACGACAGGCGTGGCAATATTACCGATGTGCTGTTGCAGCGGCAATACCAAGCGCTTGGGCAACGGCGTGCGCGTACTGGGCAGTGAGGACGACTCTAGCTTATGTTCCTGTGGATGAATGCCGCCGTGAAAAGTGTAGAGCGTGTTCATTGAGTCAATTCCGCTGCGCGAGTGGGATATTGCGATTTCCAGGTATGGATGGAAGGCGGCAACACTACCATGGTGATGCAATCGACAGGGCAAGGCACGATGCAAAGTTCGCAACCCGTACACTCCGCCGCCACGATGGTGTGCATCTGCTTGGCAGCCCCGCTAATGGCGTCGACTGGGCAAGCTTGTATGCATAGCGTGCAGCCGATACAGGTGTTTTCATCGATTATCGCAACGGACTTGGGTTTGGTAGCAGCCGTATCCTCGCCAAAGGGTATAAATTCCTTGCCGAGCAACTCGGCCAGCTTGCGGATACCTTCCTCGCCTCCTGGCGGGCAACGGTTGATTTCGGCTTCACCTGCGGCGATTGCCGTGGCATAGGGTTTGCAGCCGGGGAAGCTGCATTGTCCGCATTGTGTTTGCGGCAGAATGGCATCGATCTTATCGACCAGCGGATTACCTTCTACCCTGAATTTGATCGCAGCAAATCCCAGCACTGCGCCCAAAAACAGCGCGAGTAGCGACATAATAAGCAGGGCAGTTAGCATAATAAATTCAATATAATCAAAGACATACGCTTATTTTACCAGGCCGGAAAAGCCCATAAAAGAAAGGCTCATCAATCCCGCAGTAATCATCGCGATGGCCGAGCCTTTAAAAATTCCCGGCACATCGGCACCTTCCAGACGTTCGCGTATGCCCGCAAACAAAACCAGCACCATCGTAAAGCCTATCGCACCACCCATGCCAAAAAACAAGGACTCAACGAAATTGTGTTTCTCTTGCACATTCAGAAGTGGGATACCCAAGACCGCACAGTTAGTGGTAATCAGAGGCAAGTAAATCCCCAAAACCTGATGCAACACCGGGCTGGTTTTCTGCACCACGATTTCAGTAAACTGCACGATGCCTGCAATCACCACGATGAAAGACAGGGTGCGCAAGTATTCGATATGGTAAGGAATCAGCAGGAAGTGATCGATCAAATAACTGGTGCCACTGCCCAGCGTGAGCACAAAAGTGGTGGCTAGACCCATGCTGATAGCCGCTTCCAATTTTTTGGAAACACCCATAAACGGGCACAAACCAAGAATTTTTACCATGACGATGTTATTGACAAACACCGTGCCGATCAGGATGAGGAGGTAATCAGTCATAAAAAATTAGTATGCTGTGAAGTCGAGGATTATCCCTTGTTTTGTTGGTATCTTCAACCATACAGGGTTATATGAATATAGTGGAGAAACACTGACCTGATATTCAAATAGAGTTTGCGCATGGAAAAATAGCTTAAACCGAGATTCTCCTGATCTGAGCGTGGTGCAGTTCGGCCTACTCCTTGCGGGTGCAAAGGGATGGCTAGGATGGGGATGGGTTGCTTTTATTGGTGGAACTCTCCCAAAGAGTAGCAGTACCTTGCGCGCTCAGGACGGCAAGAAAGGCTGCCACCACTGCAGGATCATAATGCGTCCCCTTGCCATGCTGGATGTGCAACACCGCCTTGTCTTGTGTTATGCAGTTTCGCAGCAGTGTTCCAAACTGGACTGAGTCATAGTCACTTGCCAGCGCTAGGATGCGCGCGCCCAGGGGTATTGCCTCCCCGGCAAGTTGGTCTGGATAACCAATACCATCGAAACGTTCCAGCTGAGCGCGTATCAGTTTCCCCGCGCCCTGTAGCTGCTCCACCGCCATCAATGCAGCTTGCCCCCTGACAGGATGATTATTCAATTCAAGGAGTTCAGCTTGGGTGAGAGTGCCAACGGGTCTTTTTAGCACAGTGTCGGACAGACCAATTTTTCCTACATCATGCAACAAGCTGGCAAGTAACACGTCCTGCTGGTCAGCCTTGCTCAAACCCATATTCTGCGCAATCGCGCGTGTCAACTCGGCAACGCGGCGCGAATGCCCAGCCATGCTGCCCTCGCGCATCTCGATTAAATTTGAAAAAATCCGTATCGCAGTCATAAAACCAAATTCCAACTTCTCGTGCTTTTGCTCCAGCGCCTTCTTCTCCAACGCATGTTTAATCACCAGCACAATGTCATTGTCATCCCACGGCTTAGATATATAGCGGTAGATCTCCCCGTTATTGATGGCATCAATGGTGTCGGCTATCTCGGCATGGCCGGTGAGCAGGATGCGCACCGGCTCCGGCCATTTTTCTCTGACTTTCGCCAGAAACTGCGCACCCGTCATCTCCGGCATACGCATATCGGAAATCACCAAATCAATCTTCTCACTCGCCATGATTAGCAGCCCTTGCGCACCGCTTTCTGCGGTGAATAGGCGATAACCAAACGGTTTAAACAAGCGCTTCAACGCCGACAGAATATTGGCTTCATCGTCTACGAACAGCAGTGTAAAACCGGGTTCTACCGGCGTTTCGGATGCGGGTGTCACGTCTGTCTCACTCATTTGCTTATCCATAGTAAATTATTAAATATAATCAATATGTTGCTGTTGTAACTCAGGCTAATAGCGTTCTACTACTGCGGCCCCAGCACTCGCAGCAACTCGTCCACAGTTGTCAGCCCCTGATTGACTTTGTCACGGCCATCTCCGATGAGTGACGATGTGCCCATTTCCTGGGCTAGATTGCTAATTTCCATCAGGGTCACGCCACTGCCAATAAGATGCCGCATACTGTCGTTGATAGTCAGCACTTCGTATAAACCTACCCGTCCTTTGTAACCGCTGCCATTACACCGTTCACACCCCTTGCCTTTGTAGGCGGTTAAGCCTGCCTGGGTGAACAGCGTCCCCATTTTCTTTAATAGTGAAGGTTCGGGGGTATCTACCGCGCGACAATGTGTGCAAATCTTGCGCACTAGTCGTTGCGCGATGATGCCTTCAAGCGCAGCGGCAACAACATAGGGTTTCAGGCCGAGGTTGAACAGCCGTGATAAGGTTCCCACGGCCGAATTGGTGTGCAGCGTCGAGAATACGAGGTGACCTGTCATCGCCGCATGGAATGCCACCTCCGCGGTTTCGATGTCGCGGATCTCGCCCAGCAGTATCACGTCTGGATCCTGGCGCAGGATGGCGCGCAGGATCACCGGAAAGGTCATGCCGATCTTCTCCTTGACCAACACCTGGCCTGCTTGATCCATGTAGTACTCCACCGGGTCTTCGATGGTGACGTAGTTTTTTGTCGGTGTGGCATTGTGTTGCAACAGCGCGTAGAGCGTGGTGGTCTTGCCGCTGCCGGTAGGTCCTGTGGTCAGGATCAAGCCCTGCGGCTTGTCTACCATGTTGAGTATTTTTTGCAGATCGGAGGTAGATAACCCCAGGCCGTTCAGGCTGGCGATCGCAGCGTTGCGGTCGAGTATCCGCAGCACCACCTTTTCGCCGTTGATGGTGGGGAGGGTGGAGATGCGTAAATCAACGACACGATTCGGCATTTTTACCGTAATTCGCCCATCCTGAGGGCGTCTCCGCTCGCTGATATCCATCTCCGCCATTACTTTCAGGCGCGATACAAACGACTGGTGCAATTGATGTGGAATCTGGATCCTGTCCATCATCACCCCGTCGATGCGGTAACGCAACATCACGGTTGTGGCACGCGGCTGAATATGGATGTCGCTGGCGCCGAGCCGAGCTGCCTCGAAAATCACTGAGTTGACCAGGCGGATCGCCGGAGCCTCGCTGGTGTCGCGCACTAACTCTACCATCATGTCTTCCAGCGACTCGATGTCTTCATCTTCGATTTCAACTTCAATCCCATCATTAGGATCGACACTGGTAGCCAGCTTTTCCGGGCTCTTGAAGCTGCCTTCAGCCCTGTTATATATTTTCGTCAGTTTTGTTTTGATGCTATCCATATTGGCCATCACAGGCTGTATTTGCAGACCTGTCATAAAGCGCAGGTCGTCGAGCAGACCCACATCCAGCGGGTCGGCCAGCGCCAGCAACAATTGATTGCCGTCCAGGCGCAACGGCACAATGAACTGGTGCTCGCAGAAGCTACGCGGGAACAACGCTGCGACTGACGCATCGATCTTGAATTCTGCCAGCGAGACTTCTTTGATCATCATCTCCTTGTGCAGGATATCGCGAATAGCTTGTTCGGAGACCCAGTCACGCTCCAGCAACAGCTTGATGATAGGTTCCTTTTTCTGTTGTTGCAGTTGGTGCAGCTCTTGAACCTGCTCACTGCTCAGCAGCTTTTTCTTGTTTAGCATGATGGCTAGCTGGCTGCGGTTTGTGACCGCCAGTTTGGAAAGCGTAATGATCTCTTTGGTTTTTGTTGCATTGACCAGTTGCAGCGTTTTGTTCTTCTGGGTCAGCTCGTATTTTTCCAGCGCCAGCGCGACAGCCATGCGCAAATCATCGTCATTCCAAGGCTTGAGGATAAATGTGTACAACAAGCCTTCTTTAATGGCGGTCATCACCGCAGAAGTGTCGGAATGACCGGTCAGCATGATGCGAATGGTCTCCGGCCTGAGCTCCTTGACGTACTTCACCAACTGAGTGCCTGTCATGCCGGGCATTAAGTGATCCGATATCATCAGATGGAATGATTGTTTGCGCAGAAGCTCCAGCGCTTCCTGCCCGCTGGCAGCACACACCACAGTATAGTTTTCTAGGCGAAACACGCGCTGCAAGGACTTCAGCACGTTAGGTTCATCGTCTATCAGTAAAATACGGTAGCCTGAAGTGGTAGTGCTCGTCGCTGTGTCCGAACTGTCGTCAAAGGCAGCGCCGATGTCCGAGGATGGGTAATTAGATGCGGCCATAGCTATAGATCCCTCTGTTTAATCGCTTGCTTGCAGCGGTAATTTATTCAATATAATCATATACTTATACATGTTTTAGCGGTAGCCACACCCTAAAGGTCGAGCCCTTGCCCACTACGCTGCTCACTTCAATGCGGCCATGATGCTTCTGGATAATGCCATAAGATAACGACAAGCCCAGACCCGTGCCTTGGCCTATCGGCTTGGTGGTAAAGAAGGGGTCAAAGATTTTTTGCAAATTTTCTGCTGCGATGCCGTTGCCAGTGTCTGTGACTTGCACCCACACTTCATCACCTTTTTGTCCGCTGCTTACGGTGATAGTACCGCTCTCTTCTATCGCATGGGCAGCATTGACCAGCAGATTCATGAACACCTGGTTGAGTTGTGAGGGCAGGCATTGCACTTTAGGCAGGGTACCGTATTGCTTAATGAGTTCGCACTTGTATTTGATTTCGTTGTTGACGATGTTGAGGGTGCTGTCGATGCCAGCGTGCAGGTCGGCATAATCCCATACGTCGTTGGCATCCACATGTGAAAATTCTTTCAGGTTCTGCACGATGATTTTAACGCGGGTGATGCCTTCTTTTGACTCTTTCATCAGTTCGAGCAGGTCTTGTTTGAGGAAGGCGATGTCGAGTTTCTTTTTGGCATCCCCTATTCGTGCACGCACTGCCACGTCGGCGATCGCGTCTTCCGCCTGTTCGTATACATCCATCATGCTGAGCATGTCCTGCACGTATTTCTCCATCGCGCCCAGGTTGGAATTAACATAGCCAATCGGGTTGTTTATTTCATGCGCCACGCCTGCCGCCAACTGGCCGATGGAGGCCATTTTCACGGACTGCATCCACTGAGCATGTGCCGCGCCCTGTTGCGGATTCGCCTGCTGCAAACTCTCGACGTGCTGCTTCTGCTCGATTTGTAGCTGAATATTGCCCAAGGCGAGGCTGACCATCTTCAGCAGCATAGTGCCTTGCGCCAGATCGGCAGCCGTAAACGCGGGCATGCCGCTAGGGCGAATCGCGCTGATTCCACCCAGGATGCGATGCTCAATTTTCAACGGCCAGTATATCGAAGAGTTGTCTGCCGCCGGACTCTGCCCTTCCCGCCTGCGCACCTTGACACGCGGATCACTGCACACCTCTCCATTAATCAACAGTGGCTGATCTTGCTGCACGATCCAGCCCAATACGCCTACGCCCAAAGCCACTTTGCTACCAATAACACCAGGCGACACCTCTATGCCAGCAACAATTTCCAGCTTGCCATCAGCACTGCCCAGCATTGCCAAGGAACTACTTTTCGCATTGAGTCCAGCAACGATGTGATGCAGAATCTGCTGGTGAACACCGGTGGTATCTCCCGCCTGAGCGGCTTTCTGAGCGATGTGATGCAGCTCGTAAATCCAGGAAAACTTGCCCATTCTTTCTAACGACATATATTCCTCTGTTTCATCGGAGATACGGTTATGAAGCGAGTAAAAATAATTTTAGTAATCTAGGTTTTGTGATAGTTGTTATTGTTCGATACCTTGTTGCATTTTTAATTTAAAACTTCACCAATGCAATCACGATGGAAAGCAACATCAGCTGGTTGTTATAGGTGAAAATCATGCTGGGCTTGCCGCCGTAGTTGAAGTTTGCCGCAGCGGCAACCATACCCGGAACGCCGTGCCCTTACCAACATCGCTGTGCACTTCGATCCTCCCGTGATGTGTCTGGATGATACCGTACGATAGCGACAGCCCCAGCCCTGTGCCTA
>JBCKTV010000004.1:0-68625 GCA_038925365.1 Gallionellaceae bacterium | reverse complement strand
ATAGACGCAGAGGTGCTGCCATTTCTTGATGATATGGCGCATTACTATGCATGGGCCGATGTGGTGATTTGCCGGGCTGGAGCGCTGACAGTGGCGGAACTGGCAGCCGCAGGCGTGGCGAGCATTTTGATTCCGTTTCCGTTTGCAGTGGACGATCATCAGACCAGTAATGCAAAGTTTTTAAGTGATCAAGGCGCAGCAATATTGTTGCCGCAAGAAGAATTAACCGCACGTCACCTGGCTGCTGTGTTGGAGGAACTGACGCGCGAAAAAACATTGGCGATGGCGCAAGCTGCGCGTGCTTTGGCTCAGCCCGCAGCAGCGCAACGTGTGGCACAAGTTTGCAAGGAGTTGGTAGCATGAGATATAAAAATGAAGCATAAAATAAAACATATTCATTTTGTCGGGATCGGCGGCGTGGGTATGAACGGCATTGCGGAAGTATTGCTTAACCTGGGTTACCAGGTGAGCGGATCTGACCTGGCCGATAGTACGACAACGCAGCGCCTTAAAAAGCTGGGTGCGACCGTGTATGTGGGACATGCAGAAAGCCATCTAGTGCATGCAGACGCGGTGGTGATATCGACGGCCGTGAGCGGTGACAACCCGGAAGTGCTGGCTGCGCGTGCACGCAATATTCCGGTAGTGCCGCGCGCGGTGATGCTGGCGGAGCTGATGCGTTTGAAGCAGGGTATTGCGATAGCAGGAACCCATGGAAAAACCACCACCACCAGTCTGACCGCTAGCATATTGGCCAAAGGCGGGTTGGATCCGACCTTTGTGATAGGCGGCAAACTGACCAGTAGCGGCACCAATGCCAAGCTTGGCAGCGGCGACTATATCGTGGTGGAAGCCGATGAGTCGGATGCATCGTTCCTGCACCTGCACCCGATACTGGCAGTCGTCACCAATATTGATGCCGATCACATGGAAACCTATGGCCATGATTTTGCGAAGTTGCAGCAGGCGTTTATCGACTTCATCGAACATCTGCCTTTCTATGGTCGCGCCATATTGTGTGTGGATGATGTGCATGTGCGCGAAATCATGCCGCGTATCAGCAAACCGATCACGACTTATGGTTTTTCTGAGGGTGCGCAAATTCGTGCGGTTAATGTGCGGCATCAGGATGGAAAAATGCGCTTTACAGCGCTGTGCCGACATAACTCGGTTCCAATCGATCTTGATGTCACATTAAATTTGCCCGGCATGCACAACGTGCTGAACTCTCTCGCAGCCATTGCGGTAGCGCTGGAAGTGGGCGTGGATGAAACAGCAATCGTTGCTGCGTTGGCAGAATTTGAGGGCGTGGGGCGGCGTTTCCAGCGCTATGGCGAAATAAATCTGGCAAAAGGTGGCAGCTTCACGCTGTTGGATGATTACGGCCATCACCCGGTTGAAATGGCAGCAACGTTATCGGCGGTACGTGGGGCGTTTCCGGGCAGACGTCTGGTACTGGCTTTTCAGCCACATCGCTACACGCGTACCCGAGACTTGTTCGAAGATTTTGTAAAAATTATGGGCACGGTGGACGCATTGTTATTGGCTGAAGTGTATACAGCAGGCGAGCCGCCAATTGTGGCGGCCGATAGCCGTTCACTGATGCGCGCATTGCGTGTGACAGGGCACAACGAAGCAGTGTTTGTAGAAAATATTCAGGAGATGCCGGCAGCTATCGTGCAAATCGCGCAGGCAGGAGATGTGGTGATTACGATGGGTGCAGGAACCATCGGCGGCGTAGCCAATTTGGTAAAGAGTTTAGTCCAAGGAAGCACATGAATATGACTGAGGCGATGCATTTAGGCATTAGCGAATTGCGCGGAACCTTGCGCAAGGATGTGGATATGCGTCGTCATACCAGCTGGCGAGCAGGTGGCCAAGTGGAGAGTATGTATCAGCCGGCTGACTTGGAGGATCTGGTGAAATTTTTGCAGAACCTGGCAGATGATGAGCCATTACTGGCTGTTGGATTAGGCAGTAATTTGTTGGTGCGTGACGGCGGTTTGCGCGGAACGGTGTTGTTGCTGCATGCAGCGTTGACTGAATTGAAACTGGAGCAAGATGGGACTGTCTATGCGCAGGCTGGGATACCAGGTGCCAAGCTGGCGCGTTTTGCGGCTAATAATAATCTACGTGGTGCTGAATTTTTTGCCGGTATACCGGGAACCGTTGGCGGCATGTTGGCGATGAATGCAGGCTGTTATGGCAGCGAAATCTGGAATGTGGTGCAGCGGGTGCAGACGGTTGATCGTCATGGCAAGTCGCATATACATATACCGGATGAATATGAAATTGCCTATCGGCATCTGCAAAGGAAGGATGGGGATGTCGCTGCTGAGTTTTTTGTGGGTGCATGGTTCGGGTTGGAACAAGGTGACGGAGAAGAAGCACGCAAAGAGATTAAATCTTTGCTGAGTAAACGCATTAAGTCACAACCCTTGAACCTGCCGAATGCGGGTTCGGTGTTTCGCAATCCGCAAGGAGACCATGCAGCGCGACTGATAGAGGCGAGCGGTTTGAAAGGCAAGACGATAGGTGGTGCACAGGTTTCGCAAAAGCATGCCAACTTTATCGTAAATCTTGGCAACGCCACTGCGGCAGATATAGAAAATCTGATTAAGGAAGTGCGTAAAATTGTATTGCAAAAGTTAGGGGTTGACTTGCATCCGGAAGTGCGAATTATTGGGGAAGCATAATTATTTTTAGCTACAGAGTACATGATGTTGCAGTATTTTCCTGTGTGATCTCTGTGGCTGGTTTGAGGTGTTGAATGGAACAAGCGAAAAAATTTGGAAAAGTGGCGGTGATGTTTGGAGGTAAATCTGCCGAGCGTGAAGTGTCGTTGCAGAGTGGTGCTGCGGTTCTGGCAGCATTGCTGCGTAGCGGTGTGGATGCCCATGCATTTGATCCAGCATCTAGGGGCTTGCATGAATTACAGGAGCAGGGTTTTCAGCGTGTATTTATCGCCCTGCACGGACGCTTTGGCGAGGATGGCACAGTGCAGGGCGCACTCGAATTAATAGGGCTACCTTATACCGGTAGCGGCGTGATGGCGAGCGCGTTAGCGATGGATAAATTTCGCACAAAACTGGTATGGCTGGCGATGAATTTACCTACCCCTGACTATATTTTGCTCACGTCCGCTAGCGACTGGGATGCAGTGGTCAAGCAATTGGGATTGCCGCTGTTCGTGAAACCTGCGAATGAAGGTAGCAGTGTCGGTATCAGCAAAGTAAAAAATGTGGCTGATTTGCCAGCAGCTTATGCAGAGGCTGCCAAGCATGATTCAATTGTGCTTGCCGAACGTTTTATCGGTGGTGGTGAATACACCGTTGCCATCCTTGGTGATCGGGCATTGCCGGTGATTAAAATCATTTCTGCAAACGAATTTTACGATTATGACGCGAAGTATTTGCGTAACGACACGCGCTATTTGTGCCCCAGTGATTTGTCTGTAGAACAAGAAACAGAAATGCAGCAGTTGGCACAACAGGCCTTTGCAGTGGTCGGAGGAGCTGGTTGGGGGAGGGTAGATTTTTTGAAGGATGAAAATGGCAAGCTATATTTGCTTGAAATCAATACTTCGCCAGGCATGACAAGTCACAGTCTAGTACCTATGGCTGCACAAGCAGCGGGGAAAAATTTCGATCACTTGGTGATGGAAATTTTGGAATTGGCTCATGTGGGGTAAACCGCAACTGTTGCGCATTCTTACGATCATGCTGGTCGTTGGCAGTTTGCTACTGCTTGCATACAGTGCGTTGAACTATGCCTTGCAGTTGCCCGTATTCAAATTGCGTACGGTGCAATTGACCAATACGCCGCAGCATGTGGATGTGAATCAAGTGAGTAGGCTGGTTAAACGGGTGGTAGGCGGAAGTTTTTTTACTGTAGATCTGGAGCAAACACGTCGCACCTTCGAACAATTGCCATGGGTGCGCAAGGTTGGTGTAAGGAGGCAGTTTTCATGGGGATTGGAAGTGACGCTGGAAGAGCATGTCCCCATCGCACGCTGGAATAACACGTCATTGGTGAACACTTATGGCGAGGTGTTTGAGGGAGAAATCAGTAGCACATTGCCAGAGTTTTATGGTGAGGCTGACACCTCTGCGCTAGTGGCGGGGATGTATGTAGATTTAAACCAGCAGCTGGGCAGCGTACAGAGAAGCATAGTCAAAATTAATTTGTCACCACGATTTTCGTGGCAATTGAAATTGGATAACGGCATGGTGCTTGCATTGGGGCGCGAGCAGATGAAGCAGCGTTTGGCGCGTTTTGTAGCAGTGTATCCCTACAGTCTGGCAACGATGACCAGTAAGGTTAATTATGTGGATTTACGTTATCGCAATGGATTTTCAGTCAGTCAGGTGAGCAGTGCCAGCGGAACAGATGTTGTAAAACGAAATTTGAGAAATAAAGTTTAGAGGGCATGGTTATGAGAATGAACAGGGATGCCAAAAACATAATAGTGGCTATGGATATTGGTACGTCCAAGATCGTGACGATCGTTGGCGAGATTATGCCGGAAGGTACGCTGGAAGTGATCGGCGTGGGCATGCACGACTCATCCGGGTTGAAAAAAGGCATGGTCGTCAATATTGATGCAACCGTCGGTGCGATACAGCGCTCGCTAGAAGCTGCTGAATTAATGGCAGATTGCAAGATCAATACAGTTGTTACTGGGATTGCGGGCAGCCATATAAAAGGTGCCAATGGCAAGGGCATGATCAAAATCAAGGATAAAGAGGTGACCCAGGCGGACATCGATCGAGTGGTGGAAACTGCCAGTTCGCTTAGCCTGCCCAGCGATCAGCAGACACTGCATATTATCGAGCAGGAGTTCACCATCGATGGACAGGAAGGGATTAAAAAGCCGTTGGGCATGAGCGGTATGAAGCTGGAAGTTGAGGTGCATATTGTCATTGGCGCGGTAGCAGCGGTACAGAATATATTGAAGTGTGTGCATCGCTGCGGACTGGAAGTCAGCGAGATGATTCTGCAGCCGCTGGCATCAAGCAAGGCCGTGCTTGCAGATGATGAAAAAGAATTGGGCGTGTGTCTGGTGGATATAGGTGGAGGTACCACCGATATTGCGATATTTACCGGAGGCGCAATACGTCATTCAGCAGTAATTCCAATTGCGGGCGACCAAATTACTAATGATATTGCGATGGCCTTGCGCACGCCAACCAAGGATGCGGAATATATAAAAATAAAATATGGCTGTGCCCTGCGCCAGCTGGCTAACGATGCGCAGATAGAGGTGCCCGGTGTGGGCGAACGTGGAGCGAGGATGCTGTCGCGCCAGACCTTGGCTGAAGTGATAGAGCCGCGCGTGGAGGAATTATATTCGTTGGTACAGGCTGAGTTGCGCCGTAGCGGTTTTGAAGAGCTGCTCTCTTCTGGCATTGTCATCACCGGTGGCAGCAGCGCCATGCAGGGGATGGTTGAGCTGGGCGAAGAAATCTTTCATATGCCAGTGCGATTAGGTTTGCCGCGTTATGTGGGGGGATTGGCTGAGATTGTAAAAACACCGCGTTTCGCTACAGCGATCGGTTTGCTGCAATACGGGTTGGAGCAACGGCAGCGCAAGGATGTGGCGCGTATGCATTCTGCATCGTTGAGTGATGTGCTGGCACGGATGAAGGCATGGATGCAGAAAACTTTTTAAATTTGACTGGTGCTCAGGAATTTGGTGTGGGTATTTGAGCATGTTTTTACACGCGCATTTGTAATTGGCTTGTTTGTAATTTAACGGGGAGGGGAAATAATCATGTTTGAAATAATGGATGCACAAGCGCAGGGTGCTTTGATCAAGGTTATAGGGGTGGGTGGCTGCGGTGGAAATGCAATTAACCATATGATCGAGCAAGGAGTCCAGGGTGTGGAATTTGTTGCGATCAACACCGATGCGCAAGCACTCAGGGGTAATAAGGCGGTAACACAGTTGCAGATAGGTAGAACCTTGACCAAAGGCTTGGGGGCGGGTGCCAAACCAGAAGTGGGTCATGCAGCTGCGTTGGAAGACCGTGATCGTATTGCCGAGATACTCGCAGGGGTGGACATGGTGTTCATTACCGCCGGCATGGGTGGGGGCACGGGTACTGGTGCCGCTCCTGTGGTGGCGCAAGTGGCGAAGGAGATGGGCATACTGGTGGTGGCGGTCGTGACCAAACCGTTTGAACATGAACGCAAACGTATGCAGCTAGCTCAGGCGGGAATTGAGGCACTGACTGAATTTGTCGATTCACTGATTATCGTACCCAATGAGAAGTTGATGACAGTACTGGGTGAAGATACCACGTTGATTGAGGCCTATCGTGCTTCCAACGGTGTGTTGCAAGGCGCAGTGGCTGGGATTGCCGAAGTGATTAATGTGGACGGTATGATCAACGTAGATTTCGCCGACGTACGAACTCTGATGTCGGAAAACGGCATGGCGATGATGGGTTCAGCAACGGCCACAGGTACCGACAGGGCGCAGAAAGCGGCCAAGAGTGCGATGTCCAGTCCTTTACTGGAAGATATGGACTTGTCCGGCGCACGTGGGGTTCTGGTCAATATCACGGCTAGTTCAAATTTCACCATGCGTGAATACAAAGATGTAATGAATTGCGTGCGCAGTGTGGCCGCGGATGATGCAACTGTTATTGTGGGTCAGGTATTTGACGAGAGTATGGGAGATGCATTGCGTGTCACGATCGTGGCAACAGGTTTGGGCAAACCTCGCATCAACCAGCAGAAGCCGGTGTTGGTCTACGAACAGCTGCAACGCACTGGAACGAATGATGCAGTTGGGGTGGATTATCGCGAATTGGAACTGCCGGCGGTGATGCGTACCAATCGCCATCGTGAGGCCACGGTAGAGGCAATGAAGCAATCGGGGGTGGAAACACTGGATATTCCCTCATTCCTGCGTAAACAAGCCGATTAATTGGACGATATCATAGTTGCAGAGCTATTTAATTGGCTGTGATAAAATCAAGATATGTTTAGAAAAGGCTGAAGTTTGATATGGTTAAGCAACGCACATTGAAAAATTTGGTGCAGGCGACAGGCGTTGGATTGCATACCGGGGACAAGGTGTCATTGACCTTGCGGCCTGCGCCTGTCAATCACGGCATCGTATTTCATCGTGTGGACTTGAGTCCTGTGGTCAAGCTCAAGGCAGAGGCGCACGCGGTGCATGACACCAGGCTTTCAACTTGCCTAGAGGTAGCGGGTGCCAGAGTAGCGACTATTGAGCATTTGATGTCTGCATTTTCAGGCTTGGGCATCGACAATGCTATTGTCGAGTTGAATAGCTCTGAAATACCCATTATGGATGGCAGCGCTGGTACCTTCGTCTTCCTGATCCAATCTGCGGGAATAATGGAGCAATCGGCCGCAAAGAAATTTATCCGTATCATTAAAACGGTGGAGATCAAGGACGGTGACAGGTGGGTACGCTTCGATCCGTACAATGGCTACAAGCTGAATTTCACCATCAACTTCCCGCATCCTGTATTTGCCAATACCAAGCAGCAAGTCACCGTGGATTTGGGAGAGCACTCCTATATCAAAGAGGTGAGCAGAGCCCGCACCTTCGGTTTTATGCAGGAGGTTGAATATATGCGTTCACAGGGATTGGCACTCGGCGGCAATCTGGATAATGCCATCGTGATGGATGAATACCGTATTCTGAATCCTGATGGCTTGCGCTCGGATGATGAGTTCGTCAAACATAAGGTGCTGGATGCGATCGGCGATTTATATTTACTGGGTCATCCCTTAATTGGTGCATTTTCCGGATACAAATCTGGCCATGCTTTAAATAATACCTTGCTACGTGCCTTGCTTGCCGATGATCAGGCTTGGGAGTTTGTTACTTTCGACAAAGATGCAGAAGCACCGGACTTCCTGCGGTTGCAGTTGCAAGCAGCTTGAAGCGTGCCGCACTTGCTGCGCATTAACGGTTGATCATATGGTCGAGCAGTTGTACTCAATGCGGTAAAATGCTCAACTTGTTTTACCCAGATACTGACTATGACTGTTCGTTTGCGCGAAATTCCCTATAACTACACTTCTTTCTCCGACCGCGAGATTGTCATTCGCGTGCTGGGTAAAGAGGCGTGGGACATTCTCAATCAGTTGCGCGATGAACGCCGTACCGGCCGCTCTGCTCGCATGTTGTACGAGGTGCTAGGAGATATCTGGGTGGTGTCGCGCAACCCGTATTTGCAGGATGATTTGCTGGGCAATCGCCGCCGCCGTGCCTCGCTGATCACTGCCTTGCGTCATCGCTTGCATGCGATTGAAGAGCGCCGCCAAAATAATGATCCGGTAAAACGCCTGCTGGAACTGAGCCACATCGCCGTCGACGCCTTTGCCGAGGAATTTGAAGCTACTCTGCAATTACGCCGTCGCACCTTGCGCACGTTGAGCAAAATTACCCGCAGCGATAATATCCAGTTCGATGGTCTGGCGCGTGTCTCGCATGTGACCGATGCCACCGACTGGCGCGTGGAATATCCGTTTGTGGTGTTACATCCCGATACTGAATCTGAAGTTGCGCATATGGTGCGTGCCTGCATAGCACTCAAGCTCACCATTATTCCGCGCGGCGGCGGCACCGGCTACACCGGCGGCGCAGTGCCGCTGGATAAAATGTCGGCGATCATCAACACTGAAAAACTCGAAACGCTTTCTGCGGTTGAGATGCTGCAATTACCCGGACTGGATAATCCCACCTCCACCATTCACTGCGGTGCTGGCGTGGTGACGCGTCGCGTGATGGATAGAGCAGAGGCCAACGATCTGGTGTTTGCGGTTGACCCTACTTCTGCTGATGCGTCGTGCATAGGCGGCAATGTGTCGATGAACGCGGGCGGCAAAAAAGCGGTGCTGTGGGGCACCGCGCTGGACAATCTGGCCTCATGGCGTATGGTGACGCCGGATGGTTTATGGATGACGGTAGAGCGACTCAATCACAACCTCGGTAAAATTCATGATGTAGAGATGACCAGCTTCCGCATTAGTCGTTTCGAGGCCGATGAAACAACGCCGCACGGAACACCGGAAATATTGAATATCCCTGGCGGAAAATTCCGCAAAACCGGTCTGGGCAAAGACGTAACCGACAAGTTTTTATCCGGCCTGCCCGGCATCCAGAAAGAAGGCTGCGATGGCATCATCACCTCGGCGCGCTTTATTCTGCACCGAGCGCACAAATATACGCGCACGGTTTGTCTGGAATTTTTCGGCCAGGTGCGCGAGGCCGTACCCGCCATCATCGAGATCAAAGATTATATAGATGCCCATCCGCAGGCAGTGCTGGCCGGGCTTGAGCATCTGGATGACCGCTATCTGAAGGCGGTGGGCTACTCCACCAAAGCCAAGCGCGCCGCGCGCCCGAAAATGGTGTTGCTGGCCGATGTGGTGGGTGATGATGAAAACGCTGTGGCGCAAGCCGCCTCCGAAATTGTGCGCCTCGCCAACCTGCGCAACGGCGAAGGTTTTATTGCGGTTACCGCCGAAGCGCGTAAGAAATTCTGGCTGGACCGTGCGCGCACAGCGGCGATTGCGAAACATACCAATGCCTTTAAATTAAATGAAGACGTAGTGATTCCGCTACCGCGCATGGGCGACTATTGCGATGGTGTTGAGCGCATCAACATCGAGCTGTCGCTGCACAACAAATTAAAACTGATGGATGCGCTGGACACTTTCTTTGGGGGCGAGTTGCCGTTGTTCTATCAGGACGATGCGCAGGTGGGAGTTGCCGAATTAATGGGTAATCGCCAGCAACAGGCGCGCGAATTACTGACTGAAGTGCGCGTGCGCTGGCAGTGGCTGCGGGATAATCTGGATGCTCCACGGTCGCAAACCCCTCACAACCTCCCTAACCCCCCCCATGCCCCCCTTGTCAGGGGGGAGCAAAACAGGGGAAGAGCCTGTCTTCCCCCCTGTTAAGGGGGGATTGAGGGGGGTTGGGGTTGACTCTACGGTATTCGACGCCCTACAAGATCACTCTATACGCGCCTCCTGGAAACTTGAAATACGTGAACCACTGATGCAGCTATTCAGTGGTCGCACCTACCAGACCATACTGGAAAAGTGCAACGAAATACACCAGCAAGTACTGAAAAGCCGCGTGTTTGTTGCGCTACACATGCATGCCGGCGACGGCAATGTGCACACCAACATTCCGGTTAACTCCGACGATTACAACATGCTGCAACAGGCGAATCAAGCCGTTGAGCGCATCATGCATTTAGCCAAAGACTTGGGTGGCGTAATCTCCGGCGAACACGGAATTGGTATTACCAAATTCGATTTTCTTGAAGCTACAGAGATCAGCGAATTCACTGCGTATAAAAACAAGGTTGATCCTGAGGGCCGTTTCAATAAAGGTAAGCTGCTGGCTGGCGGCAATCTGGAACGCGCTTACACGCCCAGTTTTAACCTGATGGAACTGGAAAGTATCATTCTCGAAAAGAGCGAGCTGAGCCACATCGCCGACTCGATCAAGGATTGTCTGCGTTGCGGCAAATGTAAACCAGTGTGTGCCACCCATGTGCCGCGCGCCAATTTGCTGTATTCGCCGCGCAACAAGATACTCGCCACTTCACTTTTGATAGAGGCATTCCTCTACGAAAACCAAACGCGGCGCGGCATCTCCATCGCGCACTTTGATGAGTTTGGCGATGTGGCAGATCACTGTACGGTATGCCACAAGTGTTTGAATCCCTGCCCAGTGAATATCGACTTTGGCGAGGTGTCGATTGCAATGCGTAATTTCTTACGCAAACAGGGCAAGAAAAAATTCAACCCTGGTGCTGCCGCCGCTATGTTCTTCCTCAACGCGACCAATCCCTTTACTATAAAACTAGTGCGCAAGGTGCTAATCGAGTGGACATACAAGGCGCAGCGTTTCGGCCACTACGCTGCCAAGCGTCTTGGACTGCTGCGCCAGCAAACTGCCCATCCGCCTTCCACCTTGGGGCGTGCGCCGATTCTTGCCAGCGCGGTCAAATCGCAAATCATTCACTTCATCAACAAACCGATGCCGGGCGGTTTACCGAAGAAGACTTCGCGCGCCTTGCTCGATATCGAAGACAACACCATCATTCCGATCATCCGCAATCCACATAAAACCAATGAGGATTCCGAGGCGGTGTTCTACTTCCCTGGCTGCGGTTCTGAGCGTTTGTTTGGGCAGGTAGGTCTGGCGACACAGGCGATGCTGTATGAAACCGGCGCGATCACTGTGTTGCCGCCAGGTTACCTGTGCTGCGGCTACCCGCAAACATCGTCCGGCCAAGAAGACAAAGGCAGCCAGATCACCACCGACAACCGCGTGCTGTTCCACCGTGTCGCCAACACGCTTAACTATCTCGACATCAAAACCGTGATTGTTTCGTGCGGCACTTGCATGGATCAGCTGCTGAAATATCAGTTCGACAAGATTTTCCCCGGCTGTCGTTTGCTCGACATCCACGAATATCTACTGGAGAAAAATGTAAAGTTGGAAGGTGTTACCGGCACGCGTTATATGTACCACGACCCTTGCCACACCCCGATGAAAACTTACGAACCACTCAAGGTGGTAAATACGCTGATGGGCGTGCCGGTTACGCTTAACGATCGTTGCTGTGGCGAATCGGGCACTCTAGCGGCAGCACGTCCAGACATCTCCACCCAAGTGCGCTTCCGCAAGGAAGAAGAAATGCGCAATGGTGTCGATGCCTTGCGCGCTGACGGATTTGATGGTGAGATTAAAATTCTCACCGCCTGTCCGTCATGCCACCAAGGCTTGTCACGCTATAACGATGATACAGGCACTACCTCGGATTACATCGTGGTTGAGATGGCCAAACACTTGCTGGGTAAAAACTGGATGGCTGATTATGTTGAAAAGGCCAATCACGGCGGTATCGAACGCGTGCTGCTGTAAACCTATCGCGTAGTACTTACTACCTCCAAATCTGCCTACCTACCCCTTGCGGGTGAAAGGGGAGAGCGTAGCAAGGAGTTGTAAAGCATCACAATCCCTGATGTACATCCTTACTTTACTGCCTGTAATATGACAGAAAAATCGCGCCAGCTCCACATTGATGCGCTTAAGATGATGGCGTCGCAGTTCATCGTGCTGCATCATCTGTCGGCTTACGGCCCGGTGGCAGATACCCTGAGACAGACCGCGCCGCTCTTGATGGGCTGGCTCTACGACTATGCCCGCATGGCAGTGCAGGTATTTCTGGTGCTGGGCGGCTATCTGGCTGCATCGAGTCTGGCGCCCGGCAGTAATATTTGGAGCCACTCGCCTGTCTCGATGATGTTGCGGCGCTACCGGCGCCTAGTGCTGCCCTGTCTGGCCGCGCTGCTGCTGGCCGTGGCCTGTGCCGCACTGGCCCGTCAGTGGATGGTGGCTGAGTTTATCCCAGTCAGCCCCACCTTGGGTCAAGCACTGTCTCATGTGTTTCTGCTGCAGGGTCTGCTGAACCAGGACGCGCTGTCTGCCGGCATCTGGTACGTGGCCATCGACTTTCAGCTGTTTGTGCTGATGACGCTGTTGTTGTGGCTCAGTCACCGAAACCACCGCACGGCTGGCAATACGCCGCGCTTAGCCCCGGGCTTGGCGCAGACGCTGGTGCTGGGCATGATGCTAGCCTCGCTGTTCTACTTCAATCGCAATCCGGATTGGGACAACTGGGCGATCTACTTTTTCGGTGCCTACGGTATGGGAGCTGCCGCCTACTGGGCTGGTTGTTCGCGCCGGCCAGGCCTGTCTCTAGCATTGCTGGTCATCACGGGGGTGCTGGCACTGTTGCTGGATTTTCGCGGGCGCATTGCACTGGCGCTGGCGGTGGCTCTGCTACTTGGATTTTTGCAGTGGCACCGTTCCACCAAGCCCTCTGCTCGCCTTAGTCTGTCGTCACCCGTGCAGGGCTTGATTGCAAAGCTGGGACAGGTGTCCTACGCCCTGTTTCTGGTGCACTTCCCGGTGCTGATGCTGGGCAATGTCCTGTTTGTGCGCCTGGGTCTGTCCGGTCCGGTTGCCGCAGCCCTGATGCTGCTGGCTTGTTGGGGAATGAGTGTGCTCGCGGCCCTGCTGTTCGAGCGCTGGATGGAAGCGCCGCTGGCGCAGTGGGGTCAGCGACGCCAGAGCGGCTCAAACAAGGATAGAAGCAATGGGTAGAGTAGAAAGCAACCTTGCGGCAGGTGTCCCTCATCAAATCGTGTCCGCCGCTATTCGAGCTGGCCGAACAAGCAGTCAGTCTGCAAGCAATTAGCTTAATTGAATGGCAAATAGAAAAACTTCTACTCAACAACTCTCGTTGCAGGAGCGATCACAATACGTGCCACTTTAACCACACGATCCTGAGTCTGGATAATCTCGATCGGGTAACCACTTATTTTGAGGCTAGTGCCCGCTTCCGGGATATCCTGCAGGTGTTCCATAATCAGGCCATTCAAGGTCTTAGCACCTTCCAGTGGAAAATGCATGCCCATCTTACGGTTCAAATCTCGCAACAGGGTACTCCCCTCCACAAACATGCTGCCGTCCTGCTGGCGCAGGAATTTACCAGTTCTTGCGGGTGATTGCGTGGTGAAATCACCGACGATTTCTTCCATGATATTTTCCAAGGTGACCAGTCCGAGCAGTTCGCCATATTCATCCACGATTAAGCCCAGACGCAAATGCCGCTCCTGGAAGTGCTGCAATTGAGAGAGCAGGGTGGTGTCAGAAGGAATGAAATAGGCATCCAGCAGCACCTCGCGCAAATCATCCTTGCTGAATTCTTCGCGTTCTAACAGAGCTAGCGCCCGACGCACATGCAAGGTGCCGATAATCTTATCCAGCTCGTCTTCATATACCGGCAATATTGTGTGGTGACAGGTCGCCAACTGTTCACGCAATATTTTCAATGAGGAATTGATATCTAGCGCTTCTATCTGGTTGCGGGGGATCATCACATCGTTGACCGCGATGCGTTCGATATCCACCAAGTTAAGCAGCATCTTCTGGTGCTTGCGCGGCAAGAAATGCTCGCCTTCTAGAACCAACATGCGCACCTCTTCGAGGCTGACTTTTTGCTTGCTTTGATCTGCCTGCACTTTGATGCGCATCATCCATAAAAATCCGCGCACGATGGCAGTGGCGAAAAAAACCACCGGGTAAAACAATTTATTTAGTGGCGAAAGTATATAACTTGCAAACAGAGCGATGCGCTCTGGGTGGCTGGCCGCAATCACTTTGGGCATGATTTCGCTGAAAACCAGCAATGCAAATGAAATTGCCACGGTGCCTGCCAGCAAATACCAATCATTGCTGCCGAACAGGCGCAGAATGATGATGCCGGTGAGTGCGGCTGCCGCAGCGTTAAGTAGGGTATTGCCAAACAGTATAGAGCCAAGCAGGCGATCTGTTTGCGTCAGTAATTTGGCGGTTAGTTTGGCGCTTTTATTTCCTTTGCGCACAAGATGGTTGAGCCGTAGGCGGTTTAACGCCATCATGCTGGTTTCGGATGCAGAAAAGAATGCGGAGCAAATCATGATGACTACGAGGATAGTAAACAACATCCCCAGCGAAATATCGTCCAAGACTGAAAACCTGTACTAATGAGAAGCGCAGAGTATCGGAGAGGAGGCTGGCGGTGTCAAGCGAATAAAATGCTTTGTCATTGATTATATTGAATATTTTACTCGTGACGACAATCTAATTTTCTTTGTAAATCAATGGATTGCGAGTTAAATCCGACTCCCCGGAGGGGTTCTTGTCCTATGCGAAGCAGAGCGTAGTGTAGGAGGCTGCTAGCCCCCAATAATTAACCACGATATAGCCTTATTTTACGATTGCTTTGCGCTGTGCCCACCACATCATGCCAACACCCGCCAATATCATTGGCAGACTAAGCCACTGCCCCATGCTTAGACCCAATGACATCAAACCGAAGATACCGTCATCGGGTGTGCGCGTAAATTCACCGATAAAACGGAAGCTGCCATAGCCGATCAAAAACAAACCTGAGACCGCTCCCAGCGGACGCGGTTTGTTTGAATAAAGCCACAGCAGCACAAAAAGTAGCAAGCCCTCGAGTGCGAATTGATACAACTGCGAGGGGTGGCGCGGCAAGCTGTCTACATTGGGGAAGATCATACCCCACGATGCATCAGTGGGGCGTCCCCACAATTCGGCATTGATGAAATTTCCGATACGTCCCGCCCCCAGCCCCAACGGCACCAGCGGCGCGATGAAGTCCATCAATTGCAGCCATGCAATCTTGCGCTGACGGGCGAATATAGCCATGGCCACCAGCACACCGATTAAACCGCCATGGAAAGACATGCCGCCCTTCCATACCGCCAGAATTTCCAGCGGGTGAGCAAAATAATATCCGGGTTGGTAAAACAACACCTCTCCCAACCTGCCGCCCAATATCACACCGAGCACCCCGTAAAACAACAGGTCGTCCATCAGCATATCATTCCATCCCGCACGACTGATCTTGCGCAAACGGTATTTTCCCAGCAACAGGAAAAGCGTAAAGCCGAGCAGGTACATAAGGCCATACCAGTGCACGCCAAAAGGGCCGAGATAAATGGCGACAGGATCAATTTGTGGATGTGTAATCATAAATGTGAATTTACCACAATACGGTGTTACCCCACATCATAAAATAGCCAGAAGTTATAATGAACCTTTGTCCTATTAGCACTTATTTATAATCATGCTGAGTTATCGCCACGCCTTTCACGCCGGAAATCACGCCGATGTGCTGAAACACTTTATCGAAGTACAGCTACTGCGTTATCTGGTGCAAAAGGAAAAACCTTTTTGGTACATCGACACCCATGCCGGTGCGGGCTGCTATTCGTTGGATAGTGGCTATGCCACGCAAAATGCGGAATACGAAAGCGGCATCGCACGCCTGTGGAATCGCAATGATTTACCCGCGCCTCTGGCTGAGTATGTTGCACTGGTAAAACACCTTAATCCGGATGGGCAGATGAAGCTTTATCCCGGTTCACCACTGGTCGCGCAGGAGCTGATACGCAAACAGGATAGATTGCGCCTATTTGAACTACACCCTTCCGACTACGAACTATTGCAGGAAAATTTTGTCGCGTATGGCAATCGAGTGTTGTCACAAAAAGCCGATGGTTTCGGCGCGTTAAAAGCTATGCTGCCGCCCCCGCCGCGCCGCGCACTGGTGCTGATCGACCCACCCTATGAAGACAAGCAAGATTATCAGCGCGTGGTGACAGCCTTGCGTGAAGGATTGCTTCGTTTTGCCACTGGTGTTTATGCCGTGTGGTATCCGCAGTTGCAACGCATCGAGGCCAGACAACTGCCCGAGCAACTCAAGCAATTGCCGGTAAAGAGCTGGCTGCATGTCTCCCTCAGCGTGCAAGCGCCCAGCGCAGAAGGATTTGGCATGCACGGCAGCGGCATGTTCATCCTCAACCCGCCGTGGATATTGCACAAGGAATTAAAAGAAGTGATGCCGTACTTGGTGAAGGTGTTGGGGCAAGATGACAGGGCGGAGTTTGAGTTGGAATTCAGGGAAAATAATAGTGCATGATTGAATAGCGATCCCAAATTTAGGATCAGTACAACATGCTAATAATTCAATCAAACCATATTTCTTCACCCATTACGCGATCTCCTTGAGCAGAGCAATAGACCTTTTAATCCAAGGTTAAAATAACTAAGCTAAAGCGTTAATCCCCCGTGTGGTTTAGAATTCACCTTTAGCTAATATAACTGGAATAATCATGCCAACCTATCGTTCCCGCACTACCACCCATGGTCGCAATATGGCCGGTGCTCGCGCCCTATGGCGCGCCACCGGCATGAAAGACGGCGACTTCGACAAACCCATAATCGCGATTGCTAATTCGTTCACGCAGTTTGTGCCGGGCCATGTGCACCTGAAAGATATGGGGCAACTGGTAGCGCGCGAGATTGAGAGGGCGGGCGGGGTGGCCAAGGAGTTCAACACGATTGCGGTGGACGACGGCATTGCGATGGGGCATGGCGGCATGTTGTATTCGCTGCCGTCGCGCGAGTTGATTGCCGACAGTGTGGAGTACATGGTCAACGCGCATTGCGCCGATGCGATTGTGTGCATTTCCAATTGCGACAAGATTACACCGGGCATGTTGTTGGCGGCAATGCGGCTAAATATTCCGGTGGTGTTTGTGTCCGGCGGACCGATGGAAGCGGGCAAGGTTATCTGGGATGGCAAGGAGATGAAGCTGGACCTGGTGGATGCGATGGTGTCTGCCGCCGACAGCAAATTTAGCGATGCACAGGTGAAGGAATTGGAAGTCTCCGCCTGCCCTACCTGCGGGTCGTGCTCGGGCATGTTCACCGCCAATTCGATGAACTGTTTGACAGAGGCGCTGGGGCTGTCGCTGCCGGGCAATGGCTCGATGCTGGCTACCCATGCAGATCGTAAGGAGCTATTCCTTGAAGCGGGACGCGTGATTGTTAGCTTGGCGAAACGTTATTACGAGCAGGATGACGTAAGTGTTTTGCCGCGCAACATTGCTAACTTCAAGGCGTTTGAAAACGCGATGGTTTTGGATATTGCGATGGGCGGCTCTACCAACACGGTACTGCATCTGCTGGCCGCAGCGATTGAAGGTAATGTCGATTTCACGATGAAGGATATCGATCGTTTGTCGCGCAAGGTGCCGCATCTGGCCAAGGTTGCACCAAGTGCGCAGCTATACCATATGGAAGATGTACACCGTGCCGGTGGTGTAATGGGTTTGCTCGGCGAGCTTGATCGCGCAGGGTTACTGCATCGCGACTTGCCCACCGTGCACAGCAAAACCATGGCTGATGCGCTGGAAAAATTCGACATCATGCGCACCAAAGATGAAGCTGTAAAAACCTTCTATCGCGCCGCACCAGGCGGCGTGCGCACTACCGAGGCATTTTCGCAATCCAAGCGTTATCCGACGCTAGACGACGATCGCGTCAACGGCTGCATACGCGACAAGGCTCATGCCTATTCACAGGATGGCGGTCTGGCCGTGCTCTACGGCAACATCGCGGAAAACGGTTGCATCGTTAAGACGGCGGGCATCGATGAAAGCATGTTTGAGTTGGAACAACTGCGCTACACCACCAGCGTACCCACCTCCACTATTCGCGTGTTCAACGGTCCGGCGCGCGTGTTTGAAAGCCAAGACGATGCGGTAGCAGCAATATTGGCCGACAAGATCGAAGCTGGCGATGTGGTGGTGATACGTTATGAGGGTCCCAAAGGTGGCCCCGGTATGCAGGAGATGCTGTACCCCACTTCTTACATAAAATCAAAGGGCTTGGGCAAGGTGTGTGCGTTGCTGACTGACGGACGTTTCTCTGGCGGTACTTCCGGGTTATCGATAGGCCATATGTCGCCAGAGGCTGCGGAAGGCGGTGCGATTGGTCTGATTGAAGAATACGATCCGATTGAAATCGACATTCCAAATCGCACTATACGTTTGGCGATACCCGATAGCATACTGGCAGCGCGTCGTGCGGAGATGGAAAAGAAAGGCAAGCAAGCCTGGAAGCCAGTTGATCGCGTGCGTGAAGTTTCAGCTGCACTGCGGGCTTATGCAGCGATGACAACCAGTGCTGACAAGGGCGCGGTACGTGATGTTTCGCAACTGGAAAGATAAGCGAGATTTTTTGTATGACTATTAATGAAAAGGAAAAAATATGCACGCAACTCAATGGATTATTTCAATAATTTTAGCAACTTCTCTGTGTGCCGCTTCCGCCATGGCGGCTGATGCAACGCCAACAATCAGTGACGCGCCGAAGAAGCTAGAAAAAATAGACGGTGCTCCTGCCGCTGAACATGAGATGAAAGATTGCCCGATGAATAAGGACAAAAAAGACTACGAGCATAAAAAAGGTGAGCTTTGCCCTGATCATCAGGACAAAAAACATCATGACAAAACGCATAAGAAGTGCGATTACAAACAGCCGACTCGATAGACCGTCAATCTTAACGATACAAACAAGTACAAGTATTTATGCAAAATTACTAATCTAGTTTAAAATGCTCGGCGGATTGCATGTAGGCAGGCAATACCCCACATTTATACGCATTTTTTTTAAATTTTTTATCGGAGATTACAATGAAATCAGTTATCGTAAGTATGATCGCAGCAGCAGGCCTGCTGGTTGCGGGTTCTGCCTTTGCAGATGTGGCATTGCTGAAAAAGGGCAATTGCATGGGCTGTCATAAAATGGAAGGCAAGCAGGTTGGTCCAGGATTTGTTGAAGTTGCTAATAAGTACAAGGGCGACGCAGGCGCAGCGGCTAAACTGGAAACCAAAATTGCCAAGGGCGGTGCTGGTGCGTGGGGAACAATGCCTATGCCAGCTATGGCCAATGTTGCACCTGCAGACATCAAGGCTATGGTTACATTCATTCTTGCTCAGGCTAAGTAATACTGAACAACATTATGGGTTGATTTAAAAAACCGGCGCAAGCCGGTTTTTTATTGCCTGTTGTAAACACATGAAATTGACAAGGGCAGCTGTGCTACGCATAATCCCCGCCTCAATTCAGGAGGTACCATTCATCATGTCACGTCAATTATTCGCGCTTTTACTCACTGTAGCTTTACTTGTCAATCTTACTGCATGTAGCAAGTCTGAAGAGCCGAAAGCTGTCAGCGCAAATGATGAGTTGGTGGTACGCATTGGCGCTGCCGCCCCGTTAACCGGCCCGCAGGCACATATCGGTAAAGACAATGAAAACGGCACGCGCATGGCGATTGAGGATGCAAACGCTAAGGGCATCATAATAGGTGGGCGCAAAGCACGCTTTGAATTGCTGAGTGAAGATGATCAGACTGATCCAAAAACGGCCACCATCGTGGCGCAAAAATTGGTGGATGCAAAAGTGCATGGCGTGATCGGCCACCTCAATTCCGGCACTTCCATCCCTGCTTCAAGAATTTATAACGACAATGGCATTGCACAGATTTCCCCTTCAGCCACGGCCGTCAAATATACAGATCAAGGCTACAAAACCGCATTCCGCGTGATGGCGAATGATAGCCAGCAGGGCAAGGTGCTGGGTGAATTCGCGGTGAAAAAATTGAATGCACAAATCATCGCGGTGATCGATGACCGCACCGCTTACGGCCAGGGACTGGCGGCTGAGTTTATCAAATCGGTAAAGGCAAATGGTGGACAGATCGTGGCACACGAATACACCACCGACAAGGCAGTGGACTTCAGCGCCGTGCTCACCTCCATCAAGGGTAAAAAAGCTGACCTGCTGTTCTTTGGCGGCATGGATCCACAGGGTGTGCCTATGGTAAGGCAGCTTAAAGCGTTGGGGCTGAGCGCCAAATTCATGATGGGCGATGGCGGCTATACCCCCAAGATGCCCGAATTGGCAGGGGCTGCGGCGGATGGCATGTATGCATCATTGCCAGGTGTGCCGCTGGACAAGATGCCAAATGGACGCGATTTTGCGCAGCGCTATGAAGCGAAATTCAAGCAGCCTATCCAGTTGTATGCACCCTATTGCTACGACGCTACCAATGTAATGATCGCAGCGATGCAAAAATCCGGATCGGTAGAACCTGCGAAGTATCTGCCGGAATTAGCCAAGATCAGTTTTGATGGTGTCACTTCCAAAATCAGCTTTGATGAAAAGGGTGATCTTAAAGGCGGTGCAATTACGCTGTATCAGGTACAGAATGGCAAGTGGGTTGCTTTCGAAACCATGGGCGCAACGGCACCTTGATCCGATTCATTTTTACCCAAGGCGACACAATGAATATTTGTGTCGCTTTTTCTTTGTAAATGCCGATGGATATTCTGCTGCAACAAATTATCAACGGCCTGGTACAAGGCAGCGTGTACGCGCTGGTCGCTCTCGGCTATACCATGGTCTACGGCATACTCGGCCTGATCAATTTTGCCCATGGCGAAGTGGTGATGGTGGGTGCGATGGTGGCGCTGATGGCGATACAGGCACTGCTGCTCGCCGCCCTCTCACCCGTACTGGTATTGGTGCTTAGTGTGATCATTGCGGTAGCCGTGTGCATGGCGCTGGGCTACAGCATCGAGCGGATTGCTTATCGCCCGCTGCGTCACGCGCCGCGACTTGCACCGCTCATCACCGCGATAGGTGTCTCCATCGTGCTGCAAACGCTGGCGATGATCATCTGGGGGCGCGAGTATCATGCCTTCCCGCAGTTATTGACTAACAGCTCGCATAATATTGGCGGCGCCATCATCACCGAGGTACAGATTGCAATCGTGATCATCGCCATCGTAGTGATGCTGGGTTTGATGTTGCTAGTGCATCGCACCCGGTTGGGTCGGGCGATGCGTGCCGTTGCAGAAAACCAGACTGCGGCCAGTCTGATGGGGGTGAATATAAACCAGGTCATTTCCACCACCTTCATGCTGGGCGCGGCACTGGCTGCGATTGCGGGGATTATGATTAGCGCAAATTACGGTGTGGTGCATTACTACATGGGCTTTCTACTGGGACTTAAGGCTTTTACTGCCGCCGTGCTCGGCGGCATCGGCAACCTGCAAGGCGCGATGCTGGGCGGCGTGTTGCTGGGTTTGATCGAGAGCCTGGGTGCGGGTTATCTCGGTGCACTCACCGGCGGCATTCTGGGCAGCCATTATCAGGATGCACTTGCTTTCATGGTGCTGATCACGGTGTTGATTTTCCGCCCATCCGGCTTGTTGGGCGTAAGGGTGTCCGATCGTGCGTAAATATATTAAATATAATCAAATACTTATAGCATTTATACTCGCAGTTGTGTTATTGCTCTTGCCATTTCTGACCGATGAATTGCTCGGTCGCGGCTGGGTACGCATCCTCGATTTCGCGCTGTTGTTTATCATGCTCGCCCTGGGACTGAATATCGTAGTGGGCTTTACCGGCCTACTCGATTTAGGCTATGTCGCATTTTTCGCGGTAGGTGCTTACACCTATGCACTGCTGGCCTCGCCGCAACTGGGACTGCATTTTCCGTTCTGGATTATTCTGCCCATCTGCGCATTGATCGCTGCCCTGTTCGGGGCATTGCTGGGCGCCCCCACGCTCAAATTACGCGGCGATTATCTGGCCATCGTTACACTGGGCTTTGGCGAAATTATCCGCATCTTCCTCAATAATCTGAATGCCCCGATAAATATCACCAACGGTGCGCAGGGCATCAGCCAGATCGATCCCATGCGCATAGGCGAATTTTCCTTAGGCCGCACCCTTGAAATTTTTGGCCTGACATTTCCCTCGGTACATTTGCATTACTACTTATTTCTAGCGCTAACCTTACTGGTTATCTTTGTGTCTTCACGCTTGCAGGATTCACGCATCGGCCGCGCTTGGGTGGCGATACGCGAAGATGAAATTGCCGCCGAAGCGATGGGCATCAACACCCGTAACAGCAAGTTGTTGGCGTTTGTGATCGGCGCTAGTTTCGGCGGCATCGCCGGTGGATTATTTGCGGGTTTTCAGGGCTTTGTCAGCCCGGAAAGTTTCGGCCTGATGGAATCCATCATGATTCTGTGCATGGTGGTGCTGGGCGGCATGGGCAACATTGGCGGCGTGGTGCTCGGTGCTGTGCTGCTGGTGATCTTGCCGGAGGCCTTTCGCAACGGTGCAGGGCCGTTTCAGCATTGGTTGTTGGGGAAAACCATCGTCGATCCGGAAAGCCTGCGCATGCTGATGTTTGGCGTTGCACTGATTGCGGTGATGTTGTGGCGGCCTGCCGGATTATGGCCATCCAGCGTGCGCCGCCGTGAACTCGAAGCAACTGATGGCATGGTGCAACAGGACACGATGTATGAATCAAAACGCTAACCACTCCCTGCTGCAAGTCGTAGCCGTTAGCAAGCACTTCGGCGGTCTAGCTGCGCTTAGCGACGTTACACTGCACATCAATCAGGGTGAAATTTACGGCCTCATCGGCCCCAATGGCGCGGGTAAAACCACGCTGTTCAATATTCTCACTGGTTTGTATCAGCTCGATGCCGGCAGCTTTACCTTTGCCGGCAAGGCCTATGCAAACTGCAAACCGCATGTGCTGGCGCAGGCCGGCATTGCGCGCACCTTCCAGAATATTCGCCTGTTTTCAAATATGAGTGCGCTGGAAAATATCATGGTGGGCCGCCATCTACGCACACGTACTGGGCTGTGGGGCGCGTTGACTCGCAACGCCGCCGCACGCACAGAGGAACGTGAAATAGAAGAACGTGCGCACGAATTGATGCGCTATGTTGGCATCAACCGGCCTGCACAAACCCTAGCAAAAAATTTATCCTATGGCGAGCAACGCCGACTGGAAATTGCCCGCGCCCTCGCAACTGACCCCAAGCTGCTCGCGCTAGATGAACCTGCTGCGGGTATGAATGCCACCGAAACAGACAGTCTGCAAACGCTATTGCAAACCATACGCGCCAGCGGCACTACCATTCTGCTGATCGAGCATGATGTAAAACTCATCATGAATCTGTGCGACCGTGTTGCGGTGCTCAACTACGGCAAGAAAATCGCCGAGGGTATTCCCGAAGCAGTGCGCAACAATCCTGCCGTGATTACAGCTTACCTCGGTGGGAGTGCAGCATGAATCTGCTTGAAGTACATGATCTGAAAGTTGCCTACGGCGGCATACAGGCGCTGAAAGGGATCAGCCTCAATGTGGCACAAGGCGAACTGGTCGCCCTTATCGGCAGCAACGGCGCTGGCAAATCCACCACCCTCAAGGCACTGGCCGGCTTGCTGCCCTATAGCGGCAAACTACACTACCAGCAAGCCTCATTGCTACATCGTGCCTGCCATCAGCGGGTGCAGGATGGTATCGCACTGGTGCCGGAAGGTCGTGGTGTATTTGCCCGCATGAGCGTGCTGGAAAATTTGCAGATGGGTGCCTATTGCCGCAATGATCAAACTGAAATAGCGCAAGACCTGCAGTGCATTTACGAACTTTTTCCACGCCTCGCAGAACGCCGCACCCAACTCGCTGGCACGCTTTCTGGCGGCGAGCAACAAATGGTTGCCATGGGCCGTGCAATGATGAGCCGCCCCAAGCTGCTGATGCTGGATGAACCCAGCATGGGGCTTGCACCGCTGATGGTGGAAAAGATTTTCGACACCATCCGCAATATTTCCGCTCAGGGTGTTTCCATTTTACTGGTTGAGCAAAATGCCAAGCTGGCGCTGGAAGTAGCACAACGCGGCTACGTACTGGAGAGCGGCAGTATTACGTTGACGGATAGTGCTGCGAATCTACTGGGGAGCAGTGCTGTGCAACGGGCTTATTTGGGCGGCTGATAAAGATACATCAAGCTGGAGCAGCAGTTTCAGATATTTTTGAATATGCTAATGCAGCGCTTCAAGATTGACTTGCAACCCATTGATTTAAAAAGATATTTAAATTGACGTGACGAATAAAATATTCAATATAATCAACATGTTACGTAAGGTAGCGTGTTCATTCAATTTTAACACTGCAGTGGTAAAATATAAGCAATGATTAGAAGTACGCTGTATTGATAGGCTACTACGTCTGATTTGACAGGAATGTCAGCTTAGAAATCAATTTCCAGGCTTTGTTTTTGCTGCCAACCGTTGCAATGCACTTTTCAATGGCGAATCACTTAATGTTGCGGCTAGGTCGATTAACTGTTTTTTGCCGCGAGCACTCAGTGTAGAGGGAGTTGCTGTGTGAGTGTTCGGCGGCAAGGTAACTTGCACCCTTACATGAATTGCAGTAACCTCACAGCCGTGTAGCTGTAGCTGCTCGACCAATTCTGGCGTCATTTGACGAAGTTTGGCGGCAACGGCGCTGTTGTTTGCAGCTAAAGTCAAAATTCCCTGTTCTATCAACAAGACTTGACTAGAGCGCAGCAATAAAGGTGGGGCCACTTTCTCATAATGTGTTTGATATGAGCGAAGTTGCGCTACCTTGCCAGATATTTGGCGCAGCTCGGTGCTGGATGAGAAATATGAATTCAGGCGTTGCGTCAAGGTGGCAGAAATTTATTGAGGTTAATGAATTATGAATATTATTCTAGTTTCCAGTAGTTTGGCAAAAACACGCAGTGTTTCGCTCGATGGCATGCACTTGCTTGCTGCTGCAGTAATTTTTCTTGCTTTGTTCATTATGGCCGTATTGTCGGCTGAATATGCGATTGTACGTTTTCAACCCGGCAGAATAAGTAATGAGATGCGCAGCTGGCTGGCCACCGCGCAAAACCATGAACAACAAAAACAGCAGGAATATCTGCGTGAAAGTTTGGATACCATGGCGATCAGTCTGGGACAAATGCAGGCTCGCCTGCTGCGTCTTGATTCATTGGGTTCGCGGCTGGTCAAGGTGGTCGGCATGAAGCCAAACGAGATCGATTTTAGTCAGGTGCCTGCGCAAGGTGGTGCCTATTTACCCGCAGGCCAAAAAGACGTTACCTTGTCCAGCATGAATCAACAACTGGGTAATTTATCTGCGTTGTTGACTGATCGCGGCGACAAGTTGGCTGCGCTGGAAACACTGCTGCAACAGGATAGATTGAGAAAAAAGATGTTGAATACCATAGCGCCTGTAAGCTCAGGCTGGTATTCATCAAATTTCGGCTGGCGTAGTGATCCTTTCACCGGCAAGAGTGCAATGCATGAAGGGGTGGATTATGTTGTACCACAAGGCACGCCGATACATGCAGCTGCGAGCGGTATTGTGGTGTACGCAGCGATGCATCCGCAGTTTGGAAATCTAGTGGAAATTGATCATGGCAATGATATATTGACGCGCTATGCACACGCTTCCAAGTTGTATGTGAAGGTAGGTGAGGTATTGAAACGCGGGCAGCTCATTGCGCTAGTAGGCAGTACGGGGCGGTCAACGGGAAACCACTTGCATTTTGAAGTCAGATTTAAAGGCTTGGCTCAAAATCCTATACGGTTTTTGGAACATAACGCAAGTTAGTAAGTGTTAGTTTTATGCTGGGGTGAGGTGTCTTAGCGTCTGGACGTCTGGACGACAAGCCTCACCTTTTTTATTGTTTAACAAGTAGTCCGAATATATCCATCCGAATATATTGTCCCGAATAAATTGTCATTAGAGAAGAAAATTTTGAACATGATTTCCAATTTGCTTAAAAGTGTATTTGGTAGCCGTAATGATCGCCTGCTTAAACAATATCGCCAGACAGTAATTTTAATAAATTCACTTGAAGCTCAAATTGAGGTGTTGACTGACGATGAGTTACGCGCCAAAACTGTCTCTTTCAGGCAGCGTGTACAGCAAGGTGAAAGCCTAGATGATTTATTGCCGGAAGCGTTTGCCGTGGTGCGTGAAGGCGGCAGACGTGCTTTGCAAATGCGCCATTTCGATGTGCAGCTAATCGGCGGTATGGTGCTGCATTACGGCAAGATCGCCGAGATGCGTACCGGCGAGGGCAAGACTCTGATGGCAACACTGCCCGCCTATTTGAATGCACTGTCAGGCAAGGGTGTACACGTCGTAACCGTGAACGATTATCTGGCTAGGCGCGATGCTGAGTGGATGGGCAGGTTGTATCGTTTTCTAGGGCTATCAGTGGGCGTTATCCTGTCGCAAATGGACTATGCCGACAAACGGTCTGCTTATGCCGCAGATATCACCTATGGCACCAATAACGAATACGGCTTTGATTACCTGCGCGACAATATGGCAACTGAAGCGGGTGAGCGTTTTCAAAAGGCGCTCAACTTTGCCATTGTGGACGAGGTGGATTCTATTTTGATCGACGAGGCGCGTACGCCGTTGATCATTTCTGGACAAGCCGAAGATAATGTGGACATCTATACCAGAATGAACAAGCTGGTGCCACATCTGGTTCGACAGAAGGAAGGAGATGAAGAGGGGCCAGGCGATTACAGCGTGGACGAAAAAAACCAACAAATTCTGTTGACGGAAGCAGGACATGAACACACAGAAGAACTGCTGGCAAAAGCTGGCTTGTTGCCTGCTGGTGGCAGTCTGTATGACCCAGCAAACATAACACTGATACATCATGTATATGCTGCGTTGAAGGCACATAATTTGTATCACATCGACCAGAACTACGTGGTACAGGATAGTGAAGTGGTGATTGTTGATGAATTTACCGGGCGCATGATGCCGGGGCGGCGCTGGTCAGATGGTTTGCATCAAGCTGTTGAGGCGAAGGAGGGTGTGGCGATTCAGAAAGAGAATCAAACCCTTGCTTCCATTACCTTCCAAAACTTTTTCCGCATGTATAACAAGTTGAGCGGCATGACGGGTACCGCAGATACTGAGGCATTCGAATTTCAATCGATTTACAGTTTGGAAACAGTGATTGTGCCACCGCATCGTCTGACTATTCGTGCAGACCTGATGGATCAGGTGTTTCTGAGCGCCAAGGAAAAATACCAGGCGGTGATCATTGATATTCGGGATTGTTATCAGCGCGGTCAACCGGTGCTGGTGGGCACCACCTCGATTGAAACGTCGGAGTTGCTGTCCAGTTTGTTGGACAAAGAAAAATTGCCGCACCAAGTGCTGAATGCAAAGCAGCATGCGCGTGAAGCCGAAATTGTGGCGCAGGCGGGCAGTCCGAAGATGGTGACGATTGCAACCAATATGGCGGGTCGTGGTACCGATATCGTGCTGGGCGGAAACGTGGAAAAGCTGATTGAAGTGGTGCGTATGGATGCGTCGCTGGACGATGCAACACGCGCGCAGAAAATTGCGCAATTGCGCGCTGAATGGCAACCGGTGCATGATCAGGTCGTGGCCAGTGGCGGCTTGCATATTATTGGTACCGAGCGGCATGAATCGCGCCGTGTTGATAACCAGTTGCGCGGTCGTGCAGGCCGTCAGGGTGATCCTGGCTCCAGTCGGTTTTTTCTGTCTTTGGAAGATCCCTTGTTAAGAATTTTTGCATCTGATCGCGTGGCTGCAATCATGAACAGGTTCAAACTGCCTGAAGGTGAGGCAATAGAGCATAGCTGGGTAACACGTGCGATTGAAAATGCGCAGCGCAAAGTTGAAGCGCGCAACTTCGATATGCGCAAACAGATTCTGGAATACGATGACGTAGCCAACGACCAGCGCAAAGTGATATACCAGCAACGCAATGAACTGATGGATACGCTAGATATTTCCGACACCATTGCAGCGATGCGCGACAGCGTGCTGGACCGCACGATCAGCGAATACATTATGCATGGCAGCATGGAAGAACAGTGGGACGTGGCCAGCTTAGAGACAACACTGTTCGGAGAATATCAGCTGCAATTGCCGCTTTCACTATGGCTAGCGCAAGAAACGAATCTTGAAGAGCAAGGCTTGCGCGAGCGCATACTGGAAGCTGCACAGCAGCAGTATCAGGTAAAAGTGGAGCAGGTTGGCGGCGAGGTGATACACCGCTATGAACGCCTAGTTATGCTGCAAAGTCTGGATACGCATTGGCGCGAACATCTGGGTGCGCTGGATCATTTGCGTCAGGGTATCCATCTGCGCGGTTACGCACAAAAAAATCCCAAGCAGGAATACAAACGTGAAGCTTTTGAGTTGTTTTCAAATATGCTGGAGAGCATCAAAAGCGAGGTTACGCAAATTTTGATGAACGTACAGATCCGCAGTGAGCAAGATATTGAGGCAGCAGAAGCAGCGCCAGCGCTCAGCAATGTTCAGTATCATCATGCCGATTATGAGGAAGCACTCGGCCAAAATGCAGCAGTCGAACATGCAGATAAGGCACCCTTTGTCCGCAGCGAAGAAAAGGTGGGTCGGAATGATCCTTGTCCTTGCGGCTCGGGGAAAAAATACAAGCAATGTCATGGTAAATTGAGTTGATCTTTCGCAGGGAATAAACTTGTAGGATTGAGTCCCAAGCTCTGTCAATAATCAAACATCACACGAGACAATAAAGGGTAGAAAAATGCCAGTCAATTTAATTTCTCCTGTGGCCAAGGATTTGCTCCCGGTCAACGGCGTACTGCTGGGAATCACAGAAGCCAACATCAAGAAACCCAATCGCAAGGATCTGTTGGTGATACAGATAGCTCCGCAATCTACCGTGGCGGGTGTATTCACGCAAAACCGATTTTGCGCTGCGCCGGTGATTGTGGCGAAACAACATCTGGCGGCAGGCAAAGGCATACGCGCACTAGTGGTCAACACCGGCAATGCCAACGCGGGGACAGGCGAACAGGGGCTGGAAAATGCACGCGCCACTTGTATTGCAGTAGCCAAATTATTGGGCTGTGAGGTCGAACAGGTTCTGCCATTTTCTACCGGCGTCATCATGGAGGTTTTGCCGGTAGAAAAAATCTTGGCTGGTTTGCCGCAAGCCGTTGCCAACCTGAAAGCCGATAATTGGTTGTCTGCATCGCAGGCCATCATGACCACCGATATTGTAGGCAAAGCAGTGTCGCGTCAAATAAAACTGGGCGCTGTAACCGTCACTGTCACCGGCATCGCCAAGGGCTCCGGTATGATCCACCCCAATATGGCGACCATGCTGGGCTACATCGCCACCGATGCGGCAGTCTCACAAGCGGTATTGCAACAGATGGTCAGCCACGCCAGCGACGCTTCATTCAATTGCATCACGGTCGATGGCGACACTTCAACCAACGACGCGCTGATGCTGATTGCCACTAGCAAAAGTGGCGCAAGCACAATCAACGACACGGGTAGCGAGGCGTTCAAGCAGTTGCAAGCCGTGGTGACTGAAGTCGCCACCCTGCTGGCGCAAGCCATAGTGCGGGATGGTGAAGGCGCTACTAAGTTCATGACTATCAAGGTTGAAGATGGCAAAGATGCGGCCGAGTGCAAGCAGATTGCCTATGCCGTGGCCAAATCGCCGTTGGTTAAAACCGCCTTTTTTGCCTCTGACCCCAACCTAGGGCGTATCCTTGCTGCGATAGGTTATGCAGGCGTTGCCGATCTAGATGTTGAAAAAATCAAGCTGTATCTCGACGATGTACTGGTAGCAGAACATGGTGGGCGTGCCGCCAGTTACCGCGAGGAAGACGGCCAGCGCATCATGCAGCAAAGCGACATCGGTATTCGAGTGATGCTGGGTCGCGGTGCAGCAACAGCCACTGTGTGGACCTGCGACTTTTCCTACGACTACGTCAAAATCAACGCAAGCTATCGTAGTTGAGTGGCTAAATTGGCCTATAGTTGTATTTATATAAGTACTTGATTATATTGAATATTTTATTTATTCTGGCTTGATAATACTGCCCTTGGTTCACTTACATGGATAAACTGGATCAATTTTTCACCCGCGCCGAAGGCTTGCTGGCACGTTTGGAAAGTATGCTGCCTGCTTCATACAGAGCTGTGCCAGCCTGGGATACCGCACATGCCTTTCGCTGGCAGCGACGCAACGGCCACGGTACCTTACTGCCAGTTCATCATCTACACAAAATTACTCTCGTTGACCTGCAAGACATCGCGCAACAGAAACAACGCGTCGAGCAGAACACTCGCCAATTTGTGCAAGGTAAGCCCGCCAACAATGTGCTCCTCACCGGCGCACGCGGTACAGGCAAATCTTCACTGGTCAAAGCGCTGCTCAATGAATATGCAACGCAAGGTCTGCGCCTGATAGAGATCGGTAAGGAAGGCTTGGCCGACCTACCCGAGATCATCGAGCTGGTGAGCGCACGCCCTGAGCGTTTTATCCTGTATTGCGACGACCTCTCCTTCAGTGAAGCGGAACCGGGTTATCAGGCCTTGAAAGCTGCGCTGGATGGTTCGCTGGTGGCGTTGTCCGAGAATCTGTTGATCTATGCCACTTCTAATCGACGTCATCTAATGCCGGAATACATGCAGGAGAATTTGGCGACCAAATATATAGGTGACGAAATACATCCGGCGGAAGGTGTGGAAGAGAAAATTTCATTGTCTGAACGGTTCGGGCTTTGGGTGTCGTTTTATCCGTTCTCGCAGGATGAATATCTCACCATTGCAGCGTACTGGGTGAAGCAGCTGGGTGGTTTGCCGTTTGATCAGAAGACTAGACGTGAGGCGTTGCAGTGGGCGTTGATGAGGGGGTCTCGGAGCGGGAGAGTGGCGGGGCAGTTTGCGAGGGATTGGGTAGGGCGGAAGTGACTTCCTCCCCCCACTACAATATTCAATATTAGTTTCAATTAACTGCCTAAACTGACAGGCTGTCAGCGCTAAATCTCTAATCCGGCTTGCCTGGTGAGAGTGTGGCCCTGTAGCGCGGCCAGTCGAAGTACAGTCCGGGATCGGTTTTGCGCTGTGGTGCAATATCCGAATGACCGGCGATGCTGGTAATGGGATAAGCCCTTTGCAGTAGGCGCGTTAATCGAGTCAATGCTGCGTATTGCTGATCGGTGAACGGCACAAAATCACTGCCCTCTAGCTCTATGCCTATGGAAAAATCATTACAACGCTCACGCCCTTGCCAGCTTGACACGCCTGCATGCCAAGCACGCTGCCGGCACGGCACAAACTGAATAATTCCGCCATCACGCCGAACCAGAAAGTGGGAAGATACTTTCACCCCCTTCAATTGCGCATAGTAGGGATGAGCATCATTATCCAACTGGTTGGTAAAGAATTTCATGATGCCAGACCCGCCAAACTGATCCGGCGGCAGACTGATATTGTGTATCACCAGCAAGGCTATGGCTGTTGCAGGCGGTCGTTGATCATGATTTGGCGATGCAAGCTTGCGCACACCGCTTAGCCAGCCGTTTATATCCACCCTCATCGCTCAGCCTTCACTATCGGTAGCGCCGCTAATTTTTAAGCGTGCCATGCGATAACGCATGGCACGGAAAGTCACCCCCAATATTCTGGCAGCGGCAGTGCGATTAAAACCAGTCTGATTCAGCGCTTCCAGTATGGCTACGCGCTCGACTGTATCTAGATAATCCGTCAGCGGGTATTTGCCTAGCAACCCCGTCGACTCGTTCGCCACAACAATATCGGCAGGGAGCAGTTGTAAATCGTCAGGCTGAATAATATTGTCGGTACACAGCGCAAGCCCGCGCTCGATTACATTTTCCAGCTCGCGTACATTGCCCGGAAAATCATAACGGTTTAACGCTTGCATGGCTGCAGCCGAAAATGTCACGTTATTCTCCCCGCGCATACGGTTCAAAATCAGGCTGGCAATTTCTGTAATATCATCGCGCAACTCTCGCAATGCAGGCATCTGCAAGGTAATCACATTCAGGCGGTAATATAAATCTTGGCGAAATTTTCCCTGTTTTACCTGTTCAGCCAAATCCTGGTGGGTGGCGCTGAGTATGCGCACATCCACCGCCTCCTCCTCGGTTGCACCCACCTTGCGTACCTTTTTTTCCTGAATGGCACGCAAAAGCTTCACCTGCATATTCAAGGGCAACTCGGCAACTTCATCCAGGAACAGGGTACCTTTGGATGCAGCCTGAAAAAACCCATCCCTATCTTTGTCTGCACCTGTAAACGCACCTTTTCGATAGCCAAAAAACTCGCTCTCCATCAAGTTTTCTGGGATAGCACCGCAATTTACCGCAATGAAAGCTTGCTCACGTCGTCCGCTTTTTTCGACTATCAACCGCGCCGCCAGCTCTTTTCCACTGCCCGATTCGCCACTGATATGCACCGGTGCCTGACTGCGCGCCACACGGCCTATCAGCTCGCGCACCTGCTCCATCGGTGCAGATCGCCCCAGTAAAACGCGATCGCCTTCTTTAGAGCTTCCTGTGACGAGAGGCAGGGATAATGCGGCATTGACTAGGGCGCGTAGCTGATCCAAAGCGACCGGCTTGGAAAGATAATCAAAGGCACCGGCCTTGAGCGCCGCAACGGCGTTATCCAAATTACCGTGCGCGGTAATAACAGCGACGGGAACATCCAGATTGTGCTGTGCTATATGACGCACCACATCCAGCCCATCGCCATCCGGCATGCGCATATCGGTCAGGCACAAGTTATAGCTATTGCTATCCAGGCATTGCAGCGCCTCACGCACATTATGCGCACGATCAACTTCGAGGCCCATGCGCAACAAAACCAGTTCTAGCAGCTCAAGAATATCAGGCTCATCGTCTACCACCAGCACACGCGGTAGACGCCGGGCAGTAGTATTTACTTCAAAACTCATTATTAACTCCAAATACAATGCGGAAACACGCTGCGCCTTCCTTCTGCATGTATTCAAGCTGTGCGCCATTCGCCTCGCATAATTCACGCGCGATGTATAAGCCCAAACCTGTACCGCCAACCGAGGTAGTAAAGAAGGGTTCAAATAATCTTTGTACAAGCTCGATGGGAATCATAGCCCCGTCATTGCAAATTTCCAACACTGTTCTGCCTTCATCGGAGCACTTTGCATGCAACTTCACACTGCCTGCCTGTCTTTGACAATGCCGCAATGCATTGCGGCATAAATTCCACAGTATCTGGTCGAAATGACCGCGATCAAAATTTACCATGCACATAGTCGGCCCTTCAATCTCGATGATTTTTGCCGCGTAGCCTTCGGTTTGCTGCAAGTTATCTACGAAATATGGCAGTTGCTCAGCCAGATTGAAAGCCACTTTTTGAACACGGTCACGACGGTTCACTTGCATCACATCCAGCACAATACTGTTCAAGCGTAATGTGTTATCCATAATGATATTGAATAGCCGTGCCTGCCCCTCAAGCTGCTCTCCTTCCTGCAACAACTCTGCTGCATAGCTGATGGACGATAGCGGATTGCGCACTTCATGCGCAATGTTTGCTGTTAAACGTCCCAGCGCAGCGAGTTTGACCTGTTGCGCCTGTGCTTGAGCACGCTGCATATCTTCCAGCACCACTACCGCCCCACCGCTTCCCTCGCGTTGAACCGACAAAAACCGCACCCTGATAGCGCTATGTGTCACTGGCAAATTCAGCACTTCATCGCGGTTGCTGCGGCTCTGCTGCCATACGCCGTACAAGGCCTCTAGCAAAGGCGAGCATGCCGCCAGCGTCTCCTTGCGTTCAGTTGAAAATTTATATCCCAGCAAACGTGCAGCACCAGGATTCCATTGCCGCACGACGCCTCGTTCATCAACCAACAACACACCGTCAGGCATATCCTGAATCACGAGTCTGTTGGCTTCTGCCAAATTAGATAAATCCACCCCGCGCACTGCCGCTAGGTTTTCGCTGTCAACCGCATATTTGGATAAGGTATGCGCCAGCCAAGCAACGGCAAAATATGCCGTACTCAGCAGGCCAGCCTGCGTAAACTGCGATACCGGCACTTCTTGTGTCAACACCGAATAGGAATGTTCCAGCAAAACTGCAATACTGGCCAATGCGGCAAAAAAAAGTGTACTTCTGCCACGGCATACCAAACCGGCGGCGGCCAGTGACACCAGCAACAGCACCGCCAGATTACTGGAAGCACCACCACTGGCATAAGACATCACAACAATACATACGATGTCTGTGCCGATTTGAAAGCCGAGTTGAAAATTGAAATGCGGTCGCTGCAACCTGATCAGCGGCAGGGTCAACAAAGACAATAGTATATATGCAATATTTGCTTGATAAAATAACGCCAAATTGCGTTGGCCCAACACCATGTCCTGACCGAATATCAATGCCAGTGACAACAACAGGCAGCCTAGAAACAGCCTGTAAATACTCAGAAAATATAGTGAATGCCACAAATCTCTTGAACCAGAAGCAAAATCCGCCTTGACTTTGAATATCGGCCAATTGACAGCTTTATCAAACAATATCTGCACTTCTATTTGTCGGCCTGACCACGGCTATGTGCCTTGCAGCAATAATATTTACCATCCACTGACAGGCTCTCGCTCTTAGGTAAATTTATATCACAATAAGTACAGCTAACCATATCGTGAGTCTTGGCGGGCACATCTTGTTTGGGCGCTTGTTTGCGGTAATATTTAAACCACCAATAAACCAGCGCGATAATTAATACAATAAATATAAAACGACTCATTTCAATCAACTCCATTTAAATACATAAAATTTTGGCTCTACGTCAAATAAGGAGCTCGTTTGATCCTAGATTTGTTAAAATGTAGTTATCGCTAAAACATTGAAATAAATAAGAAAAAATGAGCATATCACATCATAACATTGTCCTTGTGCAAATACTAAAAATCGTACCGAGACATGATCTTTAACACTTGTGTTGCCAGTATGATAGCAAGCGGAGGTCGGGTGCCCACTTCCCTTCCACAAATCTGCAACAGATTATCGAACAGGCAATTGCTGCTGCAAAGAAAATCCGCCGTCAGGGCAGGGCTGGCAGTGTTGTTTGTTTCGTGTCATTATTCCTCGTGGCTGTCTTTTTGGTTTATTGGAAGTTTGTCAGACAATCGATATCATACCGAATCTAGAGCCACGTTTCCTTGTTATTCAATAAGTTATAATATTAAAATCTCTTGTTTTTAACCACTAAACTTTAGTTATATTCACACCAACCCACAACCTTCACACATTACGCATGAGCCTACAGACTACCCTGAACGCACGCAATTTGACCCGCCGCTTCGGCAAGCGCGAGGTGATTTGCAATATTTCAATGCAACTCAAGCGTGGCGAAGTGCTGGGGCTGCTTGGCCCCAACGGGGCGGGCAAGAGCACCATGATGCAACTGCTCTCGGGTGTACTTATTCCCCACTCTGGGCAGATTGAAATTTGCGGCTTTGACCTAGCGCGTGAACCTGAACTCGCCAAAGCCTGCGTCGGCTACCTTCCGGAAAACCCACCTCTGTACCGCGACATGCGCGTTGATGATTACCTCGTTTTTGCAGCCAAGCTGCATGGTGTAGCACGTAGTGAAATTACAGAGGCGCTGTCTATTGTCAAAAATCGTTGCGGGCTCGAAGATGCAGGACGCAAGATCATCGCCACTCTGTCCAAGGGGTATCAGCAACGCGTGGGAATCGCACAAGCCATCATTCACCAGCCTGATGTCGTGATACTTGACGAACCAACAGTTGGCCTCGACCCCTTGCAGATCCGTAACATCCGTGCATTGATACGCGAACTGGGCAACTCCCATAGTGTGATTCTTTCCACGCACCTGCTGAGCGAAGTTGAAAATATCTGCGATCGTGTTGAAATCATCCAGCACGGCCAGCTTATTTATGGGGACACCAGCGTGCGCATGCAGAGCCTGGGGCATCAGGCAGGTTTTGTCGTCACCTTACAGGCACCGCCCGATGTTAAGGAGCTTTACAAGGTGGCAGGTGTAATCAATGTTGAGACGCTCTCTGCAACCAGCTTTAAAATTATGCATGCCATAGATGCCAATACCGCAGAGGCGCTGCTGTCACGCTCCGCACAACAGGGCTGGCAGGCACAGCAACTCACCCCGTTGCAGGTCAGTATTGAAGACGCATTTGTTCATCTCACCCGCAAGCAGGACACACACAATAATGAAGCTTGATACCATGATACTGACCATCGCGAATAAGGAGTTCCGCAGCCTGTTTGCCGCCCCTTCCACCTGGCTGATACTGGGCGGATTACAATTTATTCTTGCGTGGCTCTTCCTTACCCATCTGGATGCCTTTCTGCAAGTGCAAAGCCAATTCGCACAACTCGTCAATCCGCCCGGTGTGACACTATCGGTCGCAACGCCGGTGCTGGGTACGGTCGCCTTTATGATGATGATGTTGGTGCCTATTTTTACGATGCGGTTGATCGCCGAAGAATGGCGCAACCAGACCCTAGTTCTGTTGATGGCTGCGCCCGTTGCCGGCTGGAAAATCATCGTCGGGAAATATATCGGCCTGCTGCTATTCCTGTCGCTGATCATTGTAGCCTGCTTTATCATGTTGCTAACCTTAGCACTGGGCACGTCCCTCGACTACGGCCTGCTGCTCAGCAACGCTGTCGGGCTATTCTTGCTGACGGCCTGTTACACCGCACTGGGTCTGTATTTCTCAACCCTCACCACGCAACCCATCGTAGCCGCGACCAGCACAATTGCGGCACTGTTCGGACTATGGCTGATAGACGTGGCCGGTTCGAGCAGCAGCCTAGCATTGCAAGCATTGTCGCCCACCATCCATTTTCAAAGCTTCAGCGCAGGTCTGCTGCTGGGCAAAGACTTTGCATACTTAATTTTGTTTATTGCCACTTTCCTGCTGCTTGCCATACGACGCTTGCACAACACGCGCATCTACGGTTAATACTAAAAACGGCAGTTGTCCGCAGATTAAACAAAAACCACCTGTTTTGCCAGCGTCACTAAATTTGTGACGAAAATTTGTTCTGTATTACACAACTTTCCCGGGAATCTTTGGCGTAGGACATGTCACATCAGCGTTCTGCGCACGGTGACGCAACGCATGTTCGATCAATACCAGCGCCAGCATTGCTTCGGCAATCGGCGTGGCGCGGATTCCTACACAGGGATCATGGCGGCCATGCGTTTCCACCATTGTCGGCTCACCCTGCTTATTGATAGAGCGACGCGGAATGCGGATGCTAGAAGTGGGTTTGATCGCGACATGGGCGACAATATCCTGCCCGGTGGAAATACCGCCCAACACGCCGCCGGAATGGTTGCTTAAAAAACCTTGCGGGGTTAGTTCGTCGCCGTGTTCACTGCCGCGCTGAGTGACGCAACCAAAGCCCGCGCCGATTTCCACCCCTTTGGCCGCGTTGATGCCCATCATCGCATAAGCGATGTCTGCATCCAGCCTGTCGTACACCGGCTCACCCCAGCCCACCGGCACATTCTCCGCCACCACCGTGAGCTTTGCCCCGATAGAGTCACCAGACTTGCGCAAGGCATCCATATACTCTTCCAACTGCGCGACATAGCTGGAATCAGCCACGAAGAAGGGGTTTTCATTCACCCCGTCCCAGCTTTTGAACGGCACCACAATCTCACCCAGTTGCACCATGTAACCACGTATCAGCACGCCATAACGCTCGTGCAGCCATTTTTTTGCTATCGCTCCGGCAGCCACACGCACTGCGGTTTCGCGCGCCGACGAACGCCCGCCACCACGCGGATCGCGGATGCCGTATTTTTGCCAATAGGTGTAGTCGGCATGGCCGGGACGGAAACTTTCCGAGATATTGCTGTAATCTTTGCTGCGCTGGTCTTCATTGCGTATCAGCAAGGCGATGGGTGCGCCGGTGGTTTTACCCTCATACACGCCGGAAAGTATCTCAACCGAATCAGACTCGCGCCGCTGCGTTACATGGCGCGAGGTGCCGGGTTTGCGCCGATCCAGCTCATGCTGAATGTACTCCGTTGAAATCTCCATTCCCGGCGGACAACCATCCACCACGCAGCCGATGGCAGGGCCATGTGATTCGCCGAAGGAAGTGACGCTGAATAAAGTACCGAAGATATTTCCAGACATGGCAGAACTCGTTTAATTGACAGTGTGAGTTTAGCATAACGCCATGCTTCTGTCAGGTTAAAAGTCGAACAAATTCAGTTGCTTGCTGTATTAATTAACATCTAAAATGTATGCACTGCCCGCAAAGTTTAGGTGGATGGACATTTTCTCTAACAGGGCGAGCAAAAATATCTGTAGCAAAGTGTAAAGTGTAGCCCTCAGAATTCGCACGGAACACCATTTTAAATTCAAATCAACTCCACAATTTTATTCCTTGGAAGCACTGTCAGTTATGACTTCCAGCGATTTGACCATTCGTTTAACCGAACAGCTGTGAGATATTCTATAAATAGGGGTAGTGGTCAATATGTCAGATGTCTAAAATAGGCAGATTGAAATGCTCAGGATTGTTGACGCTGGTTTAAATATGATCATCGCATCGCTATCCACGGGGTGCAGGGTCAGTGGGTGGCGCTGCCACTGGCCAACGCAAGCGAGCTTGGCAGCGCGGCATCACCAAATAGTATTTAAAACAAGGGCACCTCTAAAATCCAGCACACGTTGTGATACTGCGTTGCTCAGAAATTTCATAGCGCCTAACAGCCGGTCGGACTTAGATAGAATAAAAAAATAACGCAACATGTTGATTATATTGAATATTTTAGTCTTAATGGCAGTATTAATATCTCTATAATTCAACGTGTTACGAGTTAAATCCGACAGCCTACTAAGCTCACTTAGAGTTTTGAATTTTTAGAGATGCCTTTAAGGTTTCTCATCTCCAGTTGATTTCCCTTGCAGTCATTTCACCAATAACTGTGTCATTCAAACCGGCGGGTATCTCCGCCGCGTTCTGGTTGACAGGCGTGCGGCCAGCCATGATTTCCGCAAAACGCTGCGGCAATAGCGGGACTTGATCTGGAATTGCATATCCGTCCGGGAAGATGGGCTGATTGGTGGCCACATCATATTTGTCGGTAGCACCCAGAGTGTGCAGAAATTCGTGAGTAATGACTACATTGTTTTGACTAGCCATATCTGTCGCAGCAAAAACATTCACCAGACCTATCATGCCTTTTTGCAGGCCGGTGGAATGTCCGAGACGGTTGCTTTGCGCCGGATCAAAATAACGCAGAAATAATTTAACCTGCGGGCCTGGCCCTTTGGTTTCCGCATTACGGTATGACCACCAGCGCATTTTTAAACTCCACAGCATGACGTCCAGCACACTGCCTTGGTGCGGCGGTTCAGGAGCTTGTGTTGCCAGAATTTCACCCAGCCTCAGCTCTATCGAGGCACTTGCGGCACGGCCATAACGTGCCGCTTCCTCTTTCATGAATGATTCTATGTGCTTGAAATCATCCAGTTTCAGGCCACGTAGATAGGCTGCCGTAACTTGGCTGCCATCCCCATTAACAAGATAGATATTAACCGGCAACGCATACTTCCATTCTACCGAGCGAGTCTGGTCACGCATGGTGCCCAGCGCTACGGCAGCGAGTATTAGTAACAGTATAAAGACGCGAATTATTTTAAACACCAGTAATCATCCTGGAAAAGTTTTATGGGGTTAGTGTAGCGTTGCAACCTATGTGGAACTTACGCCGACGTGTGGCTCATCCTGTAGGGCCCCTCTCGCCGTAGGCTCGCAGAGTACGAGATCCCGACCTACATGAACAGCTTGGTTAACATTGCGCTGGCAAGCACAAACAGCAGCAAAACAAAAATCTTTCTCAATGTATCAACCGGCATACGGTGAGTCGCTTTCGCACCCAATGGGGCGGTTGCCATTGTGCCTATCACTATCCATAGCAATGCAGGAAGATAAACATAACCCAAGCTATGCGCTGGCAAGCCAACACCGCTGAGGTTGCCGCTTACTATATACCCTAGGGTGCCGCCAAACGCGATAGGAAAACCCAGTGCTGCCGAAGTGGCAATGGCATTGCGCAACGGCAGCTTATGCCATAGCAGATACGGTACGCTGAGCACTCCTCCACCTATAGAAACGATGCTGCTGATGCCGCCTATCACCATGCCTGCCACGGTGATCTCGGTACGGGTGGGATAGTTGCGCGAGGGGTTGGGCTTGAATCTTCGCAACATTTGTGTCGCTGCAAAATATACAAATAGGATGAAGAAAATGGTCAGGTACAGCGTCGCAACGTAGCCAACAATCAGCGCGCCCAGCACGGTACCCAGCAGGATGCTGGGCGTCATAAATCGAAAAGTATCCCAGTTAACCGCCCGATGTGCATGGTGTTGGTAAGTACTAGCAAGCGAGGTAAACAATATCGTCGCCATAGCAGTTGCTAGGGCTAGGTGTAAAATATTATGCGGGGGCAAATGCTGCATTTCGAACAGGAAGGAGAGTACAGGAACCATAATCAAGCCACCACCTATGCCCAATAGGCCTGAGAAGTAACCGACAAACAAACCCAGTATCAAGTAATAAATAATCCACTGTAGCTCAGGCATCAGCAATACTCTTGATAAAGCGCCACTCTGCCGGATCCAGCGGGGTGATGGACAAACGATTGCCACGCTGCAAAATTCGCATCCCTTCCAACTCAGGGAGTGTGCGCAACTCGGCCAGCGAAATGATGTTTATTTTTTTAACAAATTGCACGTCCACGTTAAACCAGCGCGGCGTTTCCTGTGTTGCCTTGGGATCGAAATATTTTCCAGGTTTGAATTGGGTGGCGTCAGGATAGGCAGTGCTGCTCACCCGCGCAATACCAGCGATGCCGGGTACTGCGCAGTTTGAATGGTAGAACAATACGCCATCGCCGACCTGCATTTGGTCACGCATAAAGTTGCGCGCCTGATAATTACGCACGCCATACCAAGCAACGGTTTGATCCGGCAATGTGGCCAGGTCGTCGATACTGACATCGCTGGGTTCCGATTTCATTAACCAATAACGCATACTTTTGTTCCGCTAAAAATAAATAATACTACGCTGGAAATAAATAATGCGACGTCGGGTAATCTAACCCAAGGTCGCATCACATATGTGTTTCGAATAACCAAACACCGAATAAAGCCCCCCGCCTGTGCCGTTGACTCCAAGTCTTGAACGTATGGTTCAAGATGGCCGATTCCCGTCGCATCAGGTACATCCACAGGGGACGCGCACAACAGCGATTTAAAGGGTTTCGACCTAAGCTAAGCTTATTGGTTCAAAGAATTATGAGCCTGACGAACACCGCAGGGTGCAAACCCAAGTACTGTTTTAACAGTACTATAAAAAACTAGAACAGCTCATCCTGATCCGCTAACACTGTATCGATGGCTGCCTGCATGGAATCCATTCTACGCTTAAAATCGGACATGTCAAAACCATTGCCAAGGCGCGTGGTTAACAGTTCGTGGGCGATATTGAGTGCGGCCATAATGGCGATGCGCTCAATCGACGTGATCTTTCCTGCGTCCCTGATTTCCCTCATGTTTTTATCTAGATAAGCCACCGCATCGAGTAATTCGGCACGCTCCTCGTTGGGACAGGCCACGCGAAACTCGCGATCCAGGATGGTTACATCCAGTGTATTGATAGATTCACTGATCATTTTGCATCCGCAGGGATTGAGGCCAATATCTTTTCCACACGTGATTGGGCGCTGCTGATTTTTTCATCACATTGTTTACCATGGCTTGATGCGATGGCAAGCTCCTGACGCAGCGTGTGATTTTCAGCGCGCAGGCGGGTGCTCAATTGCACCAATTGAGTAAGTTTGTGTTCCAAAGCTTCGAATTCGACTTGCATAGGGCGAACTATAAATTTAAAAAGCCCAACAAGTCAAATGGTAGCGTAATGTTCTGCAAGTAATTTGTGCCCTTGCATGTTTTTTCTTCTAGTCATATACTGTTTTTGTAGCACTGCTTTAGGTGTTTTTTGAACAGTCGTTCGAAAAATTAAATGGGAAGTCGGTGAGTTTTCTTAACGAGAGCGCAAAGCCGACGCTGCCCCCGCAACGGTAAGCGAGTAAGAGGTTTCGCAGTATGCCACTGTGCTATGCATGGGAAGGCGCGGATCTTGGAGAGTCAATTCTCCACCTCGTTAGCCCGGACACCAGCCTGAAGCAATTGTTGAGTTTGTGTCGCGGAGGGCGATGCGGTTGGTTGATTTTCTGCGCATCCGTCTTTTATTTCCTTCTTTTATACTGTTTGCTGTACACACGTAGCGTGTTGATCTGCAATGCGGAATGTAGTCAAATCACAAATTCAAAACCCTGTCATCGCATTTTTTTATTTTCAGGATCTTCCGTTTTGGGCTAGTCTTTAAGGAATATCAACTTTTAGTCCCAGCGCCGCTTACTGGGATGCTTACTTGAAAGGATTTTAATATGTCGTCAATTACTAAGTTAACCATCAGTGTCACTGCGCAACCACTTTCGGCTATTTGGACGGGGAAAATATTTCCGGCGTTAGTGGCAGCTATCCTCGGCTGTGTGCTTATTTTTGCCATGGGTTTTGCTGAGATGTCGACGTTGCACAATGCAGCACATGACGGGCGTCATTCCGCCGGATTTCCGTGCCATTGATGCTTTCATCTATGAATAGTCTGGCGGCATTAAAAAAGATTGTTTCGGCTGCGGCATTGGCCGGCCTGTTGGCGGGTTTATTGTTAACGGGCGTTCAGGAGTTGCAGGTAAACCCTATCATACTCAAGGCCGAGGTGTATGAGGATGCCGCCGTTCCCCCCCAGGCTGCACACCTTCATTCAGATGCGGAAGCGGACCATCATGAACATGCAGCTGATGCTTGGCAGCCGGCGAATGGATGGGAGCGTACTTTATTCACCGCTTTAGCAAATATTAGTCTAGCTGTTGGCCTGGGGCTGTTGGTCGGGGCTGGCATCAGTTTGCGTGGTGAGGCAAACGGTTGGCGTTCCGGCCTGTTATGGGGTGTGGCAGGGTATCTGATTTTTTTTGTAGCACCTTCTTTAGGCTTGCCGCCAAAAGTTCCTGGTAGCAATGCCGCGCTACTGCTTGATCGGCAGATATGGTGGCTGATCACAGTGTTGGCTACTGCAACGGGATTATCGCTGCTGATCTTTGCTAAAAACTGGAAGATCAAAATCTTGGGTGCGGTTTTACTAGTCGTGCCTCACTTGTTGGGCGCGCCCCAGCCGCAAGTTCATGTTAGTACGGCGCCTGCTGAATTAGCACGCTCCTTTATCTACGCCACTGCTGCTGCAAATGCCATATTTTGGCTCGCTCTTGGCGGCTTGATGGGCTTCTTTTACAAGAAAACTTCCTAAACATGCTCCACATCCAAAGAGTGGGTGGTGGATTCGCGTGTAAGCGATAAAAATCTCATGAGAACTCATACCAGACACGTATTGATGTGTACCGGTCCGCGTTGCACCGAAGATGGCGTGCAATCCCAAGCCATGTTCGAGCGACTGGGGCAGAAGATTGATGCCCGTCCAGAGCTAAGGGTTAAGCGCACCAGAACCCATTGCATGGTTGCATGCAAAATGGAAGGCCCGATCCTAGTGGTTTATCCTGAGGGTGTATGGTATCGCTGTACTGACGAGGCGATATTGCAACGTATTGTCACTGAGCATCTTGAGGGTGGCTGCGTAGTCACCGAGCATGTCATTCATCGTTTGGGGGTAGGCGACGTGTGTGAGTTGGAAAGTCCAGATGCTTGAAGTAAAAATGCCTGAAATAAAAAAACTATCAGCCTCCTACACTACACTACGCTTTGCTTCGCATAGGACAAGAACCCTGCGGGGTGCCGGGCTTAACGCATAACTTACAGTTGTATAAAGACATTAAAATCTTCGTATAAAATATTAAATATAGTCAATGAGTTATAAAAATATAACATCTAAGTCCGACAGGCTACTAGGGGCACATATTGCGCTATTGACGCATACGCCGAATGACCTGACGGTGTTGCATCACGCACAGGCACAGATGCCGAACGGTTTTTCGGCCATTGTCGGGGTCAATCTGCAGGCCATCGCGAATGCTTCAGAAATGGCTGCACTGCTCACGCATGAGCTCGCCTCGGCTCAAATCATCATTTTGCGCGTGTTGGGGCGCCTTGCTAGCGTGCCGGGTTTTGCTGAGTTGGTACGCTATGCACAGAGCCAGGGACGCCATTTGATTGCGGTCAGTGGTACCGGTGAACCAGACCCAGAATTGGCCGCTATATCGACCGTTACCCCCGACGTATTGCAGCTGGCGTTGGGGTATTTCCAGGCTGGCGGCAGCGTAAATCTGGCGCAACTGTTGCGCTACTTGTCCGATCATTTTCTGTTGACCGGCTACGGCTACGAGCAGGCTGTTGCATTACCTGAGCATGGGCTCTACCACCCCGATTTATCTGAAGGTGCCGGTATCAATGACTGGTTGGCGCTACGCGTGCCCCATCAACCCAGTGTTGGAATTGTTTTTTACCGCGCCCACTGGATGAGTGGCAACACGCGTTTTATCGATGCCTTAATTGATGCCTTGGAAAAGCGTGGTATGAATGTGCTTCCGGTATTTACGTCATCTTTGCGTGCTGGCGCTGCCGATGAAAAAGGAGGGGCGGGTATTGCAAATTCTCTGCCAATAGCATTACGCTATTTCAGTGGCGAACAGGGGTCACATATCGACGTGCTGATTAACACCACTGCGTTCGCAATGGGAGAGATTACGCCAGGCGGAATGACACCGGCCGGTTGGTCGGTCGCCGCACTAGAGCAACTTAATGTACCGGTGCTGCAAGCCATCACCAGCGCCATGACGCTGGAACAGTGGCAGCAATCGACACGCGGCATGAACCCGCTCGATGCGGCGATGAACGTGGTGCTGCCGGAGTTCGATGGACGCATTATCACCGTTCCCATGTCATTCAAAGGCATGGCTGGCGGGATGGTCGAATATAAGCCTCTGTCTGATCGGGTGGCACGTGTGGCCGGGATTGCATCACGTTTTGCGCGACTGAAGCGCACGCCTAATGCGGACAAACGCGTGGCTTTTATTTTTACCAACTCCAACAGCAAGGCATCACAAATTGGTAATGCCGTTGGACTCAATGCGCCGGAATCTTTAATGCATATACTACGAGCGATGAACGCTGACGGTTACCGCATCGGCCCATTGCCTGAAAGCGGAACGAAACTGATACATGCGCTGATAGACCGCTGTGCTTACGATAATACCTATCTTACTGCCGAGCAATTGACCCATGCAGCGGGTCGCGTGTCGGCGGCACAGTACGCAGCGTGGTTCAGCGAGTTGCCTCTAGCGATGCAAGAGAAGATGACTGCACAATGGGGAGTGGCACCGGGTGTAGCCTATGTGCATAACGAGCATATCGCACTGGCCGGTATTGAACTGGGTAATGCTTTCATCGCACTGCAACCACCACGCGGTTATGGCATGGATCCGGACGCAATTTATCACCAACCCGATCTACCGCCTACCCACAACTATTACGCCTTGTATCGCTGGTTGCGTGATGAGTGGCGCGCCGATGCTATTGTTCATGTTGGCAAGCATGGCACGCTGGAATGGTTGCCGGGCAAGGGTGTGGGCTTGTCGGAAAACTGTTTTCCGGACGCGTTACTGGCCGATATGCCCTTGTTTTACCCATTTATTATTAACGATCCCGGCGAAGGCGCACAAGCCAAACGTCGTGCCCATGCTGTCGTAGTCGATCATTTGACGCCACCGATGACGACTGCCGACACCTATGGTGCGCTGGCGCTGTTGACTCAATTGGTGGATGAATATTATCAGGTGGAAGTTCTCGATCCAGCCAAGCTGCCGCTGTTGCAGCAGCAAATATGGGATTTGGTGAAACAAACCAATCTGGATTCTGATTTGCAGGCTAAATTGTTGCATCACGATCACGATCACGATCACGACCATCCTCACGAGCACGGTCACACGCATGATCACGATCATCCGCACGATCATAGTCACGATGAGCATGAGCTTCCACCCGAACTGGCTAACATGGGTGGAGCAGACGTAGCCCATCTGATTGAAGATCTGGATGGCTATTTATGCGAACTAGGCTCAGCGCAAATTCGCGATGGCTTGCATATTCTTGGGCAAGGGCCCGAGGGTGCGCAACTGGTAGATATGCTGGTATCGTTGACCCGATTGCCAAATCAAGACATCCCCGGCTTGCAACAAGAAGTTGCCCAGCTATTCGGATTAAGTCTCGACATGTTGTTGCAGCACAAAGGGCATCGCCTGAATATGGTCGAATCTTTGCAACAGTTGGCAGGGCGACCTGTCGTGACACGTGCCGACGCACTGGAATCAATTGATGTGCTATGTCGCAAGCTGTTTGTCGAGCTACACGCAAGGGACTATCTCGAATCTTGTATCGACGAAGTGGTAGAGTCGACTTTTAAAGACTTGGATACTAACTCTACAACGTTAGGCCAACGAATGATGCAGCCTGCCATACGCCCGAGCAACAATTCGTTTTTGCAGGCTAGGCTGCATCGAGCAAAAAAGCCTGTCGCCCATTCTATCCAAGTCACTGTAGCCCCCAAGAAAACTAGTGCGACAACTCGCTATGCTGGATTACGCCGCATACTTGTTTTTGCCTGCCGTGAACTGGTGCCGAATTTGGCACGTGCGTCGGACGAGATCGGCAATTTATTAAACGGTCTCGCGGGTGGTTACATTCCGGCAGGCCCAAGCGGCTCACCGACTCGTGGTATGGCGCATATTTTACCGACTGGGCGTAATTTTTATTCAGTTGATCCGCGCAGTGTTCCGTCACAATCAGCCTGGCGCGTTGGTCAGCAGTTGGCACACGAAGTTCTGACGCGCTATGTGCGCGAGAGCGGCGATTATCCAGAAAGTGTGGCCATCAGTGTGTGGGGTACTAGTGCCATGCGCACACATGGTGACGATGTCGCGCAGATATTGACGCTGCTAGGGGTGCGGCCGGTATGGCATCCTGCCAATCGTCAGGTGAGCGGCATTGAAGTGATTCCACTGGCCGAACTAAAGCGTCCGCGTATCGATGTCACCACCCGCATCAGCGGATTTTTCCGTGACGCTTTCCCGCAATTGATCGACTTGATTGATGACGCTGTTCAGGCAGTCATCGTGTTGGACGAACCGTTATCGCAAAACTTTGTACGCAAACATTATCTGGAAGAGCTAGGTAGCTGGGTTGGCAAGGGCTTGTCTCAAGATGAGGCAGAGCTACGCGCCAGTTACCGTATCTTTGGTGCCAAGCCAGGCAGTTATGGCGCAGGCATACTGCCGCTGATTCAGGAAAAAAATTGGCAATCCGATGCTGATTTCGCCGAAGCGTATGTCAACTGGGGTGGCTATGCCTATGGCCGTAGTACGCAAGGAGTTGATCAGCGTGATGCCTTTCGCCTACGCTTGTCTGGCGTACAAGTCGCGCTACACAACCAAGACAATCGCGAGCACGATATTTTCGACAGCGATGATTACCTGCAATTCCATGGCGGCATGATCGCTACTATACGTTCCTTAACTGGACAGCAACCGCGCCACTATTTTGGCGACAGCCATGATCCGGCGCGAGCGCAAGTGCGCGATTTGAAGGAGGAGACGCTGCGGGTGTTTCGCTCACGGGTGGTGAACCCAAAGTGGCTGGCAAGTATTCAGCGTCATGGCTACAAAGGTGGACTGGAACTGACCGCGACGGTCGATTATCTGTTTGGCTACGATGCGACCGCCCAAGTGATGGAGGACTGGATGTACGAGCAAGTGGCGAGCGTGTATGCGTTTGACCCACAGATGCAGCGCTTCTTGCAAGAAGCGAATCCGTGGGCGCAAAATGCCATCGCCGAGCGCCTGCTGGAAGCGGCCAGTCGCGGCATGTGGGCTGCACCTCGGCAGGAGACGCTGGAAGCGTTGCAAACTTTGTATCTCCACAGTGAAACCTTATTGGAGGCGCGCGGAGAAACTCCGCGCAGTTCATAATTGCTTAACATAAACTTTCCATTTTCCGCGATCGTCGGACAAACGCAATTGAAAACCGCCTTATTGCTGTGCGCGGTAGATCCGTCGCTGGGCGGTGTATTGATACGCGGCGACAAAGGCACTGCCAAAAGCACGGCAGCGCGCGCGCTGGCCGACATCCTGCCACCGATAGCGAGGGTGGTTGGATGCGCATTCAACTGCCTGCCTGACGCAGGCAACACCCACTGTGAAATCTGTAGCGAGTCGGCAACTCTCGCGCAAATCAGTACAGTGCCATTTATTACCCTGCCGCTAGGTGCGACCGAAGACCGCGTCGTAGGCACACTTGATCTGGAACGCGCGCTGAAAGGCGCCAAACGCGCGTTTCAGCCTGGCTTGCTGGCGGCAGCACATCGCGGCATTCTGTATGTGGACGAGGTCAATCTACTGCAAGACCACCTGGTCGATGTATTGCTCGATGCAGCAGCAATGGGTGTTAACTCGGTGCAGCGTGAAGGCTTATCGGTGACCCACGCCGCACGCTTCACCTTGATCGGCACGATGAATTTGGAAGAGGGGGACTTGCGTCCCCAATTGCTGGATCGCTTCGGTTTGATGGTTGAAGTAAGCGCACCGCGCGACAAGACCGAACGCGCCGACGTGGTACGCCGCCGCATCGCGTTTGAGGCCGATCCCGCAGGCTATGCAGCCGCATGGGCTGAGCAACAAGACCACTTGCGGCGCCAGTTGGTAGCAGCTCAGCAAATGCTGCCGCAAGTCGTGCTCGACGATGCCTTGCTTGAGCTGATTAGCCATTTATGCTGCGAATTCGACGTGGCCAGCTTGCGCGCTGACATTGTGATGTACAAAGCGGCGCGCGCGCTGGCAGCACTCGATGCACGCATGCGCGTGACACCGGAAGATGTGCGCCGTGCTGCGGAACTGGTGTTGCCGCATCGGCGCCGGCGGCTTCCATTTGAGCAACCTGGGCTGGATAGTGAACGTCTTGACGATGTAATGAAACAGGCGGGACTACCGCCGAATGGGAGCCAGGAGCTATCCAACGCACCCGATGAGGATGAGCCAAAAGAGGATGCACAAGATCACATTGAAGCAAACGATCAACCACCGCAAGTGTTTGAGGCAGCAGCCACCGGCACTGTGCGTCATATCGCGGTGGACTCGCAATATGACGGCGCTACAGGTAAACGCAGCGTAGTGAAAAATGCTAATCGTGGCCATGTAATACGCGCAGTGCCGCACGAAAATCCAAGTAGTCTTGCAGTGGGCGCCACCTTGCGTAGTGCCGTGTTGCGTAATCCTGCCGAATTTTCAGTAAAAAAGAGTGACTTACATCAGCAGATCCGTGTTGGCAAAGGGGCAAATCTGATTTTGTTCGTGGTGGATGCATCCGGTTCTATGGCAGCGCAGCGGCGCATGGAAGCGGTCAAAGGCGCCGTGCTGGCGCTGCTTACCGATGCCTACCAGCGGCGCGATGAGGTGGCGGTGATTTCTTTTCGCGGCGAATCGGCAGCGGTGTTATTGGCACCCACGCGCAGCGTCGATCTTGCCGAAAAAGGATTGCGCGAGTTGCCAACCGGCGGTCGCACACCGTTACCACACGCACTACAATTAGCGCTGGAAATTTTGGGAAAAAACAGTGCTACTAATCGCTTGCCGCCATTGCTAATCATCATCAGCGATGGCAAAGCCAATGTCGCACTGAGTGAAGGGGGGGGGCGGCGGTGACCCATGGCGCCAAACGCTGGCATTGGCTACCATGCTGGCCGAGCGCGCAGTAGCTGCATTGGTAATCGATACCGAAGCTGGCTATTTGCGCCTAGGTCGTGCCGCACAATTGGCCCAGACGCTGGGCGCCGAATGTTTGACTCTGGAAGAGTTGTCGGCAGAGAACCTGACCCTGACAATACGTGGGTGTTTGAGCTCGACATGAATTTTGAAATAAATAAAATATTCTAGGAGCAGTAATGATTATTTGTATAGGTGCTGGGCCGGGGGACATTGGTTATTTAACGCAGCGCGGTGCGGAACTGATTCGTGATGCCGATGTGGTGGCTGGCTTTGACGCGGTAGTCAATATTGTCCGTAGCATCATTCCAGCGAACGCGGAAGTGGTGTTGATGAACTATCGCGATCAGGTTGCACAACTAGCGCAGGTGGCGTTAGCGCATCATGCCGGCAAGCGTTGCGTCGTGGTTTTTATGGGAGATATTCACTTCAGCGGGTTTCAGTATTTGGAACGCGTTGAACGCGCCTGCGGCCATGCGGTCGAGAGCCTGCCTGGTATTTCATCCGCGCAGGTTCTCGCTTCGCGCAGCAAGGTGTGCTTCGATGAAACCACCTTCATCACTTTTCATCGGCGCGGTGATCTTGATCCATTTAAACGTCATCTGGTGAATGTGTTGAAGGACCAGCGCAACGCGATTGTGATTCCGTGCCCGTGGGATGCGGCACGCTCTTTTATGCCGCGCCACATTGCGGCGTATCTGCTTGAGCATGGTGTGTCGTCTGCTCATCCGACTGAGGTATGGGAAAATCTGACGCGCAGCGAGGCAGAGTGGCATGGCACCCTAGGTGAATGTGTAGATCGCGAGTTTTCAGATATGAGCATCATGTTGATTCGCACGCTGAAAGAAATGCCTAGTCAGATTGAGCCAGCCCAGATTGAGCTTGCGGAGAAAAAATGAAACTGGATGAGCAACGCAATAAGTACGCCATCGTGATTGCAGGCCACGGTAGCCGCGACCCGGATGGCGTGCGCGAATTTGAGGAATTGCTCGCATTGGTGCGCATGCGCGCGAAGCAAAATTCAGTTAGTCATGGCTATCTGGAATTCGCCAGTCCCACCATCGAGCAGGCGCTGGAGACCAGTGTGAATGAAGGTGCGCGCCAGGTCGTGATGGTGCCTGCTGTGCTGCTGGCGGCGCGCCATGCCAAGAACGACATGCCCAGCGAAATGTTGGCGATGGCGCGCTTGCATCCAGATACTGACTTTCATTTTGGCGCGCCGCTCGGTCTCGACCCCTTATTGCTACAGTTAGCACAGGAACGTATTGTTGCAGCCGAAGCTTTATCTGCGCAAACCGTGCGCCGCTCGGATACCTGTCTGGTGGTGGTCGGGCGTGGCACTACCGACCCTGATGCCAACGGCGAAGTGTCTAAGCTGGCGCGCATGCTAGAGGAAGGCATGGGCTTTGGCGGCGCTTACGTCTGCTATTCGGGTACCGCCCAGCCGCTAGTGACGGATGGCTTGCGCGCTGCTGCGCGCATGGGTTTTGCGCGGCTGGTGGTGCTGCCGTTTTTCTTGTTTGATGGCGTGCTAGTCAAGCGCATTGCAGCTGCTGCCGATGAGTTGCAGCTGCGTGAACCGGCATTAGAAGTATTGCAGGCCAGACATTTCGGTGCGCATCCGCATGTGGCCGACGTACTGCTGGCGCGTGCGCAGGAAGCGATAGAAGGGCGTGCCGCGATGAATTGTTCGCTGTGCAAATACCGCGTCCAGATTGTCGGTTTTGAAGAACAGGTGGGCGAGCCACAGCGCGCGCACCATCTGCAAGTACGTGGCTTGCTTGAAAAAGAAACTGTAGCGACAGCTGCCGCGCCTAAACTTCCTGTTTATCAAGCGTACGAAGCGCATCCGATTGAGCTTGAAAGTTTTCGCATCATCGCGGCGGGTCGCGACTGGTCGGTTTTTCCAGCAGCGCACCTCACCGTGTTACAACGGCTGGTACATACCAGCGGTGATTTTGCTGCGGTGGATGATATTTATGTGTCGCCGGGAGCGATCGAGACCGGTATCCGCGCGTTGTTACGTTGTAAGCGCGTGGTGACCGATGTCACCATGGTGCAGACCGGCTTGAAGCGTGAGCTGCTGGAACAACTAAACATCGACACCTGGTGCGGCGTGCACGACCGCGAGACGCACTTGATGTCGCAGACTCACGGCATCACCCGCTCGGCCGCAGGGATACGGCGTGCTTGGGAAAAATTCGGCAACGATGTGGTGCTCGCAATCGGCGATGCGCCCACCGCAATCGTGGAGGCAACACGTCTGATCAAGGAGCATAACTGGCGCCCGCAACTGGTGATCGGCCTGCCGGTCGGCTTTGTTGGTACGCGGGAAAGCAAGGATGCGTTGCGACGCTGTCTGCAAGTGCCGCGTATTACCAACAGTGGCACGCGTGGCGGATCACCGTGGGCAGCAAGTGTGGTGAATGGCTTAATGATAGATGCGCTCAATCAGCTCGCAGGGTATGAAGCAGATTAAACCCAAAGAGATTAAACGAATCGAGTTTGATCTCAGCGTGCTGGCGCCAAATGGCTTGCGGCGCGGCCGCACTACCGGAAGCTGTGCGACGGCCGCAGTCAAGGCGGCGCTGTTCTTGATGTTAAGCGGAAAGCGCTGTGCTTCAGTGGAAGTGACCTTGCCGGAAGGCGCGCATTACTTGTATCCTGATTGGATAGCTAGACATTATGTGGTAGTGCCGATTCAGGATGTACAGCAGCTCGATGAGCGGACAGTGCGTGTCGAGGTGCTGAAAGACGGTGGCGACGATCCGGACAAAACGCATGGCGCGACGATCTACGCCGAAGTGCGCCGGAATGATGTAGGGCAGATTCGTTTTTACGCTGGGCGCGGAGTCGGGACGGTGACTGAGCCGGGTATTCGGGTGCCAGTAGGTGATCCGGCGATCAATCCGGTGCCACGATTAATGATGCGGCTGGCAGTAGCTGAAGTGTTGGCAGAGTCGCCAAGCGGAGATGCTTCAGGTTTTGATTTAACGATCGGTTGTGAAAACGGCGAGCAGATTGCCAAAAATACGTTTAACCCGAGGCTTGGTATTCTCGGCGGTATCTCAATCCTAGGTACCTCGGGGGTCGTGGAACCGATGTCGCTTGCGTCGTGGATTGCATCGATCGAAGTGTATGTGCGCGTTGCCTTGGGTGGCGGTGCGCGCAGCGTGGCGTATTTGCCGGGCAAGATAGGTCGCAGCTATGCTAGAGATGTATTAAACCTGCCGACAAAATGCGTGGTGGAGATTGCCAATTTTTTTGGTGATGCACTCGATTTTACACAGGCAGTATTAGAGGAAAATGAGCGGCGTCTAGAAGTACTGTGGCTAGCTGGCCACCCCGGTAAATTGGCCAAGTTATTGGACGATGTGTGGGATACGCATTCGAGTAAAAGTGGCATGGCCATGAGTATTGTGGCGCGCGTGGCTGCCGAGCGCGGGTTTTCGCTAGAAATGGTACAACAAATTAAAAGTGCAAATACAGTGGAAGCAGCAATGGAACGATTAAAGAATGAGCCCGGCGCGCAAGCGTTATGGATAGACATTGAACAACGCATCGCCTTGCGTGTGCAGCAGCGTGTGCCGGCGGTGGATAGGGTTGAAGTCAGACTATTCGATTTACATGGCAATGCGCTGGGGGAGAAGGTATGAAGGAGGCAACTTCGATTGCTACCTTCTGGGGCATAGGCGTCGGCCCCGGCCCGGTTGGTTTTCTGCCGATAGCGGCGCTCGAAGCATTGCGTAAAGCCGACCTCGTATTCGCGCCGCGCGCGCGCGGCGCAGAAAAATCGGTTGCGCTGCAATGCCTAGCCGGGATCGAGATTGCGCCAGAGAAACTGCGAGAAATCGAATTCAATATGGATCCAGATCGCAGCGTATTGCGTGAACATTACGCGCAGTTGGCCGACACGATAGCCGTTGAGCTATGCGCCGGTCGCAGCGTAGCCTATCTGACGATAGGCGATACGCTGACTTACTCGACCTACGGTTATGTGCTGGCGGCACTGCAAGATAGGCTGCCAGGATTGCCGCACCGTACTTTTCCTGGCATCACCAGCTACGCAGCAGCGGCTGCCGCACTGGGCTGGCCGCTGGGCGAAGGCAAGGAGCGCACACTGATCCTGCCGTGCCCTGACGATGCAGCTGCGCTGCGACGCGATATTATTTCCCATGACATTGTCGTGCTGATGAAAGTGGGTGCACGCTTGGGCTGGGTACTTGATCTATTGCGTGAGATGGGCATCGCCGAGCATTGCGCGTTTGCACGTCGCATAGGCTTAGATGGTGAAATGCTGGTTGGCGAAATGCAGGTCGGTGATTCGGGCCACGAAGTTGACTATGGAGTAGCCAAGCTATGCGCGACCGAGGCCATGGGTTACCTCGCCACACTATTAATTCGCAAGACACCTAGAGAGAAAAGACACACATGAAAGTTTATTTTATCGGCGCAGGCCCCGGCGCATCCGATCTAATTACGCTACGCGGCGCGAATGTGCTTGGGCGGGTAAGCATGGTGTTGTACGCCGGCTCGCTGGTGCCGACGGATATGCTGCAACATTGCCGAGCCGATGCGGAATTGATTGATACCGCGAAACTCGACCTAGAACAGCAACAGGCCTGTTACATGCGGGCTCAGGCAGCAGACTGCGACGTAGCACGCCTGCATTCCGGCGATCCTGCAATTTATGGCGCAACGGCAGAGCAAATGAGGCGGCTCGATGCCCTAGGCATCGACTACGAGATCGTGCCGGGCGTATCGTCATTCACCGCTGCGGCCGCTGCGATCAAGGCCGAACTGACCAAGCCGGAAGTATCGCAAACCATCATCCTGACGCGTGTTTCTGGCCGCGCCTCGGCAGTGCCGGAATTAGAAGCCATCGCGCTGCTGGCCGAGCACCGTGCCACCATGTGCATTTTTCTGTCCGGCCCGCACCTGAAAAAAATCGTCGCCGACCTGAGCCTGCACTACCCGGCAGACACGCCGGTAGCCCTGGTCTATCGCGCGAGCTGGCCCGAGCAGAGTACTTATCAAGGGACGCTGGGTAGAGTGCTCAAGGAAACCAAGCGCAAGGAGTGGAATCTCACCACCATGCTGCTGGTAGGCAGCGCTTTGGGGCGGGGTGTGCAGACAGAATCCAGCCTGTACTCCAAGGATTTCACGCACATTTTCCGTGTGGTGAAGAAAAAGAAACAGAAGGCAGTAGCGTGAGTGAATTGCTAGTAGCCTGTCTGGATTAACCTGTAACTAATTGATTTAAAATAAATTTAAATTGTTGTAGAAAATAAAATATTCAATATAATCAATATGTTATGATAAGTGGTACATATAAGTCCGACAAGCTGCTCGGCATCTGGTTAATTCACCCCGAAAGCATACCACTCGCCACTGCCCTGCAAAGCCAACTCGGCGGCGAGCTGTATCGCCCTTGGCTCAATGTAGCCCTGCCGCAAAAAGCGCAATTTGCGGCAGCCTATCGCCTGCATCCACAATGGGTCATGATCGCAGCAAGCGGTATAGCCGTGCGCTTTCTGGATGGTCTGACGCAAGACAAACATAGCGACCCGGCCATGGTGGTGCTGGACGAAGCGGGTCGTTTCGCCGTTTCGCTGCTGGCCGGTCATGAAGGTGGCGCCAACCGGCTGGCGTATCGCGTGGCCAATGTCGTCGGCGCGGTGCCAGTGATCACTACCGCAACCGAGGCCATCAAGCCTCTGGTAGTTGGCATTGGTTGCCGCAAAGGCGTTTCCGTCGAGCGCATAGAGGCCGCTGTATGTCGTGCGCTGGGCGAACGCAGCATCAGCGAAATACGCGAAGTGGCCACCATAGACCTAAAAGCAAACGAGCCCGGCTTGATCGAATTTTGCGAACGCCACAGCTTGCCTCTGCGAGTATTGGCGCGAGAAACCGTGGCTGCACGGCCATGGGTGACCAAGCCTTCGGACTGGGTGCAAAAAAATGTGGGTGTGGATGGCGTATGCGAACCCTGCGCTTTGATTGCCTGTGCGCGTGGAAAATTGGTCGTGCCAAAAATGGCTTTGGATGGCGTCGCCGTGGCAATAGTAGAAGATTTTCAATATTTAAAGGTTCCCATATGAAAGGTGTACTAAATCTAGTTTCAGTCGGACCGGGATTTGCTGATTTGATTATTCCGCGTGCCGAAGCGGCGTTGCGGGATAGTGACGTGATCGTGGCTTACGATTTGTACTTGAGCTGGATAGCCCCCTGGTTGGTGGGTAAGGAAATTCACACGCCACCGCTCACCCAGGAACGCGAGCGTGCCTTGCTGGCGATAGAAAAGGCACGCGGCGGCGCCAAAGTCGCCTTGATTTCCAGCGGCGACATCGGCATTTATGCGATGGCGGCACTGGCTTTTGAAGAAATGCGCGAAGATGATGAGTATGAGGTGAACGTGATACCCGGCATTACCTCTGCCAATGCCTGCGCCTCTCTGTTGGGTTCGCCGCTATCCCATGACTTCGCCACCCTCAGTCTGTCCGATTTGCTGTGCCCGTGGGAATGGATAGAGCAGCGCGGGCGGCACATCGCCGAAGCCGATCTGGCCTGCGTCTTTTACAACGTGCAGAGTGCTGCTCGACAGCAAGGCGTGTACCGAATTTTGAACATTATGCTGCAATCCAAGTCACCGAAAACACTGTGCGGCGTGGTGCGCAATGCTTATCGTCCCGGTCAGACGGTGAGTATTCATCATCTGGAAGAGCTGCCATCCATGCAGTTCGATATGCTTACCACGATTGTGATTGGCAATCGTTTTACCCAGCGTAAGCGCGGCTATATTTTCACTCCGCGCGGCTACAACGACTGGGCCGCTGCACCCGATACCCCCTTGCCTGAAAATAAGCTCCATGAAAAAAATACAGTTCCCGAACAGGCGCTGTGGGTCTTTTCCGGCACCAGTGACGGCAATGCCCTAGCCAGCACACTGGCAGGTAAAGGCTATCCGGTCGTCATCTCCACCGCCACGGAATATGGCGGCGAGCTTGCTGTCAAACACTGTCCCGGCGTGTCGGTATGGGCTGGCAGGCAAGGCGTTGAAGCACGCAGGCAAGCACTCACCCGCAGCCAGGCAAGGGTATTAGTGGATGCCACCCACCCTTATGCCAACTTGATGTCGGAACAGTTGATGAGCTTGTCGCAAGAGCTCGGCATCCCGTATCTGCGCTATGAAAGGCCTAGTGCTCATGCAACAGACGTGGGCGAAATGTGTGCGACCACAGAGCAGGCGGCCATTCGCGCCGTCGCCCTCGGCAAACGGATATTTCTGGCAACAGGCTCCAAGGATTTGGCCACTTTTCTCAAGACGCCGGGTGCTACCGAACGGGAATGGTTTGTACGCGTCACCCCGGAACCGGAATTCATTCAACGCGCAATCGACCTGGGCATTCCGCGCAGCCACATCTGCGCCATGCAAGGGCCGTTCTCGCAAGGCTTTAATGAGGCGCTGTGGGCTGATTGGAAAATCGATTGCGTGGTGAGCAAAGACTCCGGCGACGCGGGCGGTTATCAAGCCAAAGTAGCAGCGACACTAACGTTGGGCATTCCCTTGCTGGTGATAGCCCGCCCCAAACTGGCCTATTCGAATATGACCTCAAGTTTCGACGGCGTAATGCAGCAGTTGCAAGCATGGGATGTTCAGGCATGAATCCATTAATCCCCGTCACCATCGTCACCGGTTTCCTAGGATCCGGTAAAACAACCTTGCTAGTCAGCCTGATTAAAAACCGTCAAACCCGGCGTCTCGCGCTATTGATCAATGAATGCGGAGAAGTGTCGATTGATGGCGCGCTCATCCGCGACGGTGCCGATGGCAACGAGCAGATCCGGATTCACGATTTTCCCCACGGCCTCATCGCCTATGGTGACGACGAGCGCTTTATCCCTACCATGCAGGCCATCGCCCTACGCCGCGCCAATGTGGATCATGTATTGATCGAAACCTCAGGTCTGGCTTTGCCAACTGCCATCATGGAACTATTGCAGTCGCCCGAACTGGCTGGTGATTTTATTCTGGATGCAACACTCGCGGTGGTGGATACCCCCTTGTTGCTGTCCGATCAATTCGAGCGGGGCCAGCAGGCCAACAGCCCGCACGCCATCGTGGCCGACCCGGTAGCAACACTGTTTGAACAACAACTTGAATACGCCGATGTCGTGGTATTGAATAAAATCGACGCACTGGATGAAAACCAGCTGCTACTGGCCGAAACCCGTGTGCGGCAACGTGCGCCAAACGTGCGTTTTTTAGAGCTGGCCTACAACGCGCAACTGGATATTCGTCTCGCCCTAGGACTGCGCTTGCATCAGCCTACACGGGAAGCAAACACCCATCGTTTTACTGCTGTCGTGCCAGGCCCCGACGCCCCGTTACTTGCCAACCAGACGCGATTAAACGGCCACGCCCATTCCGGTTTGGGCGGCCACAGTCATGGCATAGCCACTCACAAGCATTTTCATGCGCAAGACCCCGGCTGGCTTTCATTCGTACTGCGTAGTGCTGCACCGCAGCACACAGAAACGCTGCAAGCCGCCCTAACCGAAGCTGCCAAGGCAGAGCCGATACTACGCATCAAAGGTTTTATTCGAACTGCCGATCCGCAGCAGACAATGTTAGTGCAAGGCGTACGCACACGCATACTGACCAGCCCCGGCGCTGCAAAAAATTCCGCCCTAGGATCAGAAGTGGTTTTTATCGGTTATCACCCGAGTCGTAACAAGGTGGCGGCGCTTTTATCTTCTGCGACCGGAACGGTATGGAAGTGAAATGAGTTTATGGGCACCTCTAAAAATGCTGTCTTCCCCGCGAAGCGGATGCTCGCAAAATATGAATTGTTAGATGCTGACATGGCATAATATATTGATTATATTAAATAATTTTTTAACAAGGAAATACCCATGAATACAGATGAAGACGCACACAAACGCAAAACACAGCGCCACAAGGAAGGCTTCGAAAAAAAGAAGGCTGCCGCACAAAAAGAAAAGGGTTTGTTGATTGTGTATACCGGTACCGGAAAAGGAAAATCCACTGCCGCATTCGGCATGGGATTGCGAGTGCTCGGACACGACATGAAGCTGGGTGTGGTGCAGTTTATCAAGGGCGCATTGCATAGTGCAGAACGCAATGTGCTAGGCAGCAACCCCAACTGCGATTTTCATGTGGTCGGCGCTGGTTACACATGGAATACCCAGGATAGGGCGGCCGATATGGAAACCGCAGCCAAGGGCTGGACAGAAGTGGTGAGGATGATCAATGATCCATCCTACGATATGATCATTCTCGATGAACTAAATATCGTCCTCAAGTATCAATACCTAGACCTGGCTGACGTGCTGGCGGCATTCAAAAGCCGTCGTGAAATGCTGCATATCGTCGTCACTGGTCGCCATGCGCCGGACGGTTTGATCGAACTGGCCGATCTTGTCAGCGATATTCGTCCGGTTAAACATCCGTATCAGGAACAAGGTATCAAGGCGCAGAAAGGCGTAGAGTTTTAAGGTGCAAACGCAATCTTGTCCTGCGCTATTCATCAGCGCGCCCGGCTCCAACCACGGAAAAACTACCGTGACGGCAGCACTGGCTCGTTACCACGTAAATCAAGGCCGTAAAGTCAGAGTGTTTAAAACCGGACCTGATTTCCTTGACCCGATGATACTGGAGCGTGCCAGCGGCCAGCCTGTATACCAACTTGACCTTTGGTTAGCGGGCGAAGCAGCATGTAGGCGCATGGTGTACGAGGCGGCGCAACAGGCCGATCTGATTTTGATCGAAGGTGTGATGGGTCTATTCGACGGTAATCCTTGCAGTGCCGATCTTGCCGAAAAATTGGGGGTGCCAGTGCTGGCCGTGATCGATGCAACTGGCGTGGCGCAAACGCTAGGTGCCATCGCGCAAGGACTCGCCCATTATCGCCCTGAATTAAAGTTTGCCGGGGTGTTGGCAAATTCAGTTGCAAGTTCGCGTCATGCTGAAATGATAGTGCAAGGTATGCCAGCGACAATTCGCTATTACGGCGGCGTGCCGCGTGCCGCGCAATTTGCTTTGCCGGAGCGGCATTTGGGGCTGGTACAGGCTGACGAAATTGTCGATCTCGAAGCGCGGCTGTCAGCCGCCGCCGCCTCGATAGACTCGACCAGTTTGGTCGATCTGCCAGAAGCAGTAGCATTCACCGAATCGGTCGCAGCCCCACTCCCGCAACTGTTGACCGGATTACGCATAGGGATTGCCCGCGATGCGGCATTTTCGTTTATCTATGCGGCCAATCTGGATTTGTTACGGGCGATGGGCGCCGAATTGGTGTTCTTTTCCCCGCTGGCCGACCAGGTGTTGCCACAGGTTGACAGTCTCTATCTGCCGGGCGGTTATCCAGAATTACATATGCAGCAGTTACAGGATAATACGGCTATGAAAACCGCGCTGCACAGCCACTACCAACAAGGAAAACCGATTTACGCCGAGTGCGGAGGCATGCTCTATTTGCTCGAATCACTCACCGATAAAAATGGCAATAGCGCCGCAATGACGGAAATTTTGCCAGGACACGCGGTGATGCAAGCGCGCCTCCAAGGTTTGGGTTATCAATCGGCGACTATGCTGGGCGGCGTGCTTCGCAGTCATACCTTTCACCACTCAGTAATCGACACGTCGTTAGATCCAATCGCAGTCGGCGAGCGCTTGTACAATACCTCGCAAGGAGAAAGAATTTTTCAATTGAAGCGTCTAACAGCCAGCTACCTGCACTGTTACTTTGCTTCCAATCCAACGGCAGCCGCCCAGCTGTTTTTGCCATGAGGTGCCCATGAACCGCTTCAGCAACGACGACATCGCCGCGGTATACAAGGTCATTGCCGAGAGACGGGATATTCGCCATTTTCTACCCGATCCGATCGCCCCTGAACTGCTGACTCGCTTGTTGAGTGCAGCGCATCTTGCCCCTAGCGTTGGCTTCATGCAGCCTTGGCGCTTTATCCGAATTACGACCGCAGATTTGCGAGCTAGCATTTACCAAATGGTAGAACAAGAGCGCATCAATACTGCCCATGCCTTGCATCAACGTGAAGATGAATTCATGCGATTAAAAGTGGAGGGCGTGCGCGAGTGCGACGAGCTGCTTGTCGTGGCCTTGATGGATAGGCGCGACGAGCATATTTTCGGACGCCGCACGCTACCTGAAATGGATCTAGCCTCAGTCGCCTGCGCGATTCAAAACCTTTGGCTGGCAGCGCGCGCTGAAGGTATCGGCATGGGTTGGGTTTCGCTGTTCGATCCCGAGCAGTTGCGCTTGTTGCTTGGTATGCCAGCGGGTGCCAAACCGATTGCGGTATTGTGCCTCGGCCATGTAGAATCTTTTTATCCGAAGCCGATGCTCGAAATGGAAGGATGGAGCACGCGGCAAAAGTTACAGGACATGGTGTATGAGAATGCTTGGCGTGATCATGTCGAAATCAGTCAATAGATCGAATAAATCTGAATTAATAAACACATTTTTTATGGAGAACTACATGCAATCTAATTTTATTCGCTGGTGTATCACTCTAACAGCCATGGCTTTCTCCAGCATGGCATACGCCCATCCGGGACATATAAATAACGCGATGGCGGGGTTGGTCCATCCGTTTCTCGGCATCGATCATTTACTCGCAATGGTGGCTGTTGGCATATGGGCTACGCAGTTAGGCGGCCGTGCAAGGTGGCTGCTGCCTGCCAGTTTTATAGCTATCATGGGGCTGGCCGGCAGTATTGGTATCGCTGGTGTAGCGTTACCAATGATTGAAAGCGGTATTGCGACCTCGGTGCTGTTGCTGGGTTTGTTGATCGCTTTTTCGGTGAAGATGAATCCTGTTCTGGGCGCGTGCCTGATCGGTTTATTTGCTGTTTTCCATGGATATGCGCATGGCGTAGAAATGCCTGCACTGAGTACGCCGTGGCAGTATGGGGTCGGTTTTATGCTAGCCACCGGCGTGTTGCATGGCACGGGTCTGCTGCTTGGTAGCGGCTTGCATCAACAACGCGCACTATGGTTGCGTGCTGTGGGTGCGTTGATGATTGCCAGTGGCGCCTGGATGGTAGCGACGATTTAATCTCGCAGCTTCCTACAATACGCTCTGCTTCGCATAGGACAATAATCCCTGCGGGGTGTCTGACTTAGACCTTAATATTAACATAACATACTGATTATATTGAATATATTATTAACGTCGTGTCTAGAGCAATTCGACTGGCGCCAGGGAAAATCGCTGCACTTGATGCAAAACCAGTGCAGCGAGCCTATATGTTGAACACGGCACTGCTAATGTTATGTGCAGTACTGCTGGATCGAATACTCGGCGAGCCGCGCCGCTTTCATCCGTTGGTCGGTTTTGGCAACTACGCGGCATGGCTAGAACGCCGATTAAATATTGTTGGAGCAAGCAAACTCCGCGGTGTACTTGCATGGCTGATTGCCATAATTCCATTTTTAGCAATCATAATATTTCTGTGGCAGCAGCCCGTGTTGCGCCCCTGGCTCGGCGTGCTGGTTTTATATTTCGCACTGGGGATGCAAAGCTTGCGCGAACACGCAAGCCATATCCAGACTGCCTTAGATGCTGATGATTTAACTACAGCACGGTTACGCGTAGGCGAGATCGTCAGTCGAGACACTACCACCATGCAGACAGAAGATGTAGCACGCGCCAGCGTGGAATCAGTGCTGGAAAACGGCAACGATGCTGTGTTCGGTGCGCTGTTCTGGTTTGCGTTGCTGGGTGCGCCCGGCGTGTTGTTGTTTCGTCTGGCAAACACGCTAGATGCAATGTGGGGCTATCGCACCCCGCGTTATCTCCACTTTGGCTGGGCAGCAGCACGGCTAGATGATGTGCTGAATTATATTCCGGCGCGGCTTACTGCCTTGAGCTATGCCCTACTAGGCAATGTGCGACTTGCCTTAGGTTGCTGGCAACAACAGGCACCCGCATGGGACAGCCCCAATGCAGGGCCGGTAATGGCGAGCGGCGCGGGCAGTCTGGGAATTCTGCTTGGCGGTGCGGCTAATTATCATGGTGTGCTGGAGCAGCGTCCGATTTTGGGCGCAGGCAAAGTGCCGCAAGCCGCCGATATAGCTCGTGCGCTACGATTAGTGCAGCGTGGCGTATGGCTGTGGCTAACCGTGTTGTTGATACTGGGGGCAGGTCTTGCTTGAGCACGGCGGACAATTACGTAGCGCGGCTGCACGCTACGGCATTCCCTTGCGGGAGTGGCTGGATCTTTCCACCGGCATAAATCCCATCCCCTATACACCACCCTCAATTCCACTGACAGATTGGGCACATTTACCACAGGACAATGATGGCCTGGACCAGGCCGCAAGTCATTATTACGGCAGCGCTGATCTGTTAGTGGTCGCGGGTTCGCAAGCGGCGATACAGGCACTACCGCGTTTGCGCAGAAACGTTCGCATTGGCGTGTTACACCCTGGCTACGCCGAACATGCACTCGCCTGGAACCGCTGCGGGCATGACGTACATGCCTTAGACGAAAATCAAATTGCTACTCAGTTAAGTACTCTGGATGTGGTGGTGTTGATGCAGCCGAATAATCCCACTGGAATTTTATTTAGTCATACACAGTTGCATGACTGGCATGAGCAACTTGCAGCACGAGGGGGCTGGTTAATTGTGGATGAAGCTTTTATTGAAGCGAGTGAACAACCCAGCATCATTCAAAACACTATGCCCAAGGGCTTGATTGTGCTGCGCTCACTGGGGAAATTTTTCGGACTGGCTGGTGCACGCGTAGGTTTTGTCGTCGCACATACTACCGTGTTATCTCCCTTGCGCGAGTTGTTAGGCCCGTGGCCTGTGTCCGGTCCGTCACGCTTGATTGCACAGACCGCTTTATCAAATTTTGACTGGCAGGCAACAACCCGACAACGTTTACAACAAGACGGGGCACGACTTGCGCAACTGCTGCTCGATGTGGGCTTTTCTCCCGTGAGTGGCTGCGGCCTGTTCCAGTGGGTGATCACCGAACAAGCTGCTCACATACATCAGGAACTTGCCCAGCTAGGCATCCTAACCCGACTATTTAACAAACCGCACAGTCTGCGTTTCGGCCTACCCGCAAGCGAGACAGGCTGGCTACGCTTACATAAGGCATTGAAGCAAACAACATGAGCGCACGCACTTTAATGATACAAGGCACCACTTCGGACGCGGGCAAAAGCACTGTGGTCGCCGGTTTATGCCGCGTGCTACTTCGTCGCGGTATTCGTGTCGTTCCATTCAAGCCGCAGAACATGGCGCTGAACAGCGCGGTAACTGCTGATGGCGGCGAGATAGGCCGTGCGCAGGCGGTGCAGGCTTATGCAGCTGGACTACAGCCTACCATCGACATGAACCCGGTATTATTGAAACCGAATAGCGACACCGGCGCGCAGGTGATTATTCATGGCCGTGCCGTTGGCAATATGAAAGCTGCTGCCTATCACGACTATAAAAAAGTGGCGATGCAGGCCGTGCTCGCTTCACACCAGCGCCTGTCGGCGCAGTACGACGTGGTCATGGTGGAAGGCGCAGGCTCGCCCGCCGAAATCAATTTGCGCGAGAATGACATCGCCAATATGGGCTTTGCCGAGGCGGTGGATTGCCCAGTAATACTGGTTGCCGACATCGATAGAGGCGGAGTGTTCGCACATCTGATCGGCACCCTAGCGGTGTTGAGTGAGAGTGAACAGGCGCGTATCAAAGGATTCATCATCAATCGTTTTCGCGGCGACATTGCGCTGCTGCAAGGTGGCCTCGACTGGCTGGAAGCGCGCACCGGTAAGCCGGTGTTTGGGGTGTTGCCCTATCTGCATGGCCTGCATCTGGAGGCGGAAGATGCGCTTCCAACTTCTCTCCCCTCTACCGTGCACGGGGAGAGCGTAGCGAGGGGGGCGAAGCCGGCTGGGGGAGAGGGCAAACTACGCATCGTCGTCCCCGCGCTGCCCCACATCAGCAATCACACCGACTTTGACCCCTTGCGCCTGCATCCGCAGGTCGAACTGATCTGGGTAAAACCGCACGAACTGCCACCCCCTGCCGATCTGGTCATCCTGCCCGGCTGTAAAAATGTACGCGAAGATTTGCAACGCCTGCTGGAGCTAGGCTGGTCTTCGTATCTCGAAAAACACCTGCGCTATGGTGGCAAACTGATGGGCATCTGCGGTGGCCTGCAAATGCTAGGCACCCTGATACATGACCCGCACGGCATTGAAGGTGAGCCGGGGTCAAGTCAAGGTTTTTGCTTACTGGATTTGCAAACCACCCTAGAGCGTGACAAACAATTACACAACGTGAGCGGTTTCATGTCGCAGGGTAACATCCCAGTTACCGGCTATGAGATTCATGCTGGGGTCAGTTCAGGCGCAGCACTCCAGCACCCGTTTGCAAAGCTGGATAATCAGCGCATAGATGGTGCAATTTCCGCTGATGGACAAATCATCGCCACCTATCTACATGGCGTGTTTGAAACGACTGCTGCCTGCGCTGCGCTGCTACAGTGGGCTGGGTTGAAAGATACGCAATTATTTGATTATATTGAATATTGTGATAAAAACTTCGAACTTTTAGCCGATACGCTGGAAGCTCATCTGGACATGCCGCGCATCATGCAACTGCTGGGAGACACCCGATGAAACAATTGATCCTCGGCGGTGTGCGCTCCGGCAAGAGTCGCCTCGCCGAACAACACGCCATCGCCACCCAATTACCTGTGCTGTATATCGCCACCGCGCAAGCTCAAGATGCAGAGATGCATGAGCGCATTCAACATCACCAAACCAGCCGCCCGCAACATTGGGCTTTGCTTGAAGAACCGCTGGCCTTGGCGCAAGCTCTGCAAACACATGCTGCGGCAGGGCAATGCATACTGGTGGATTGTTTGACGCTGTGGCTGACCAATTTATTGTGTGAGCAAGACGAGACACGATTGCAGATGGAGACAGCGGCATTTCTGGCCGTTCTTCCTGCGTTACCCGGCGAGATTATTTTGGTGAGCAATGAAACCGGCATGGGTATTGTTCCGCTGGGCGAGTTGACGCGACGCTATTGCGACGAAGCGGGACGCTTGCATCAAGCTGTTGCGGCACATTGCGATAGCGTAATTTTAACCGTAGCGGGTTTACCTCTGCATGTGAAGATGTAGGAGCAGGCCATGCCTGCGATCACACGCACGGCGTGCTCCTACAAGAGTCAGATGTAAGGAATTTTTTTAAGGAGCAACAATGAGTATCAATACAGATTGGTTGAAACAACCCGCAAAGCCATTAAGTGAGGCATCACGCAGCGCTGCCATCGCACGCCAGCAACAACTCACCAAGCCGCCCGGTGCGCTCGGTCAATTGGAATCCCTCGCAATCCAGCTCGCCGCCATGCAGGGACGCGAAAAACCGCAAGTAGATAAAGTATTCATCAGCGTATTCGCCGGCGATCACGGCATCGCCGAAGAAAACGTGTCCGCCTTCCCGCAACTCGTTACCGCCGAAATGGTGAAGAACTTTGCACGCGGCGGTGCCGCCATCTGCGTGCTCGCCAAGCAACTCGATGCCAAGCTGGAAGTAGTCAACCTCGGCACCGCGTTCGACACCGGCAATCTACCCGGCGTGCGGCAATGCAACATCGGCAAAGGCACTTCAAATTTCGTCAAGCAGCCCGCCATGACCGAAGCACAACTGGCAGCCGCAATGCAGGCAGGCCGCGACAGTGCAGAACACGCCGCAAAACTCGGCACCCAACTTTACATCGGCGGCGACATGGGCATCGCCAACACCACCTCGGCAGCCGCCATCGCCTGTGCGCTGCTGCAACACACACCGCAGCAACTCGCCGGCCCCGGCACCGGCCTCGATGCCAACGGTGTGCAACACAAAGCAACCGTGATTGCCCGCGCTCTGGCGCTGCACGCCGCCCACCTCAACGACCCGCTGGAAATATTGAGGCGATTAGGCGGCTTTGAAATCGCAGCCCTTGCCGCTGCCTACATCAGCTGCGCGCAACGCGGCATCACCGTGCTGGTGGATGGCTACATCACCACCGCCGCCGCACTCATTGCCGTGCGCATCAATCCTGAAATCAGCCCTTGGCTGATTTATTCTCACCGCTCGGCGGAACCTGGGCACATCTTGATGCTGAATGCATTACAGGCAGAGACCTTGCTGGAACTGGGCATGCGGCTGGGTGAAGGCAGTGGTGCGGGCATGGCCGTGCCGCTGCTGCGCTTGGCTTGTGCATTGCATAACGAGATGGCTACGTTTGCGGAGGCTAGTGTTTCGGAGAAGATTTGATTTTTTTTCTTCCTTGCACATGCAGGGTAGGATTGATAATATTGATTTCTACTAGCAGCCTGTCTGGCTTAGACGTATAACAAATATAACATATTGATTATATTCATTAATTTAATTTATTTACAAAGAAATTAGTTGCGAGTTAAGCCATGCACACCGCATGGTTATTGTCCTAACGGATAAGGCGCTTCAACATTTCATATTCAGGTTGCTACAAAACGGAATTCTTTCAAACTTACAAATTCACTTTGACTAGACAGGCCTAACGTAAAATTGAGGGGCGGGCCCGCTTCTGGGCACGTCCCGCCTGAATGCAGGGTTAGGCTTTGAATGAAATGCACCGCTCTCAACACTGCCGCCATGCCTGATAAAGGCGATAGGTACAGATGACACGGGTCAGTGCCTTATCGCTTGCAACACCCTGACGCCGACCACTTCGCTTTTTCCCTTCAGCTCCAGCGCACGCCGCTCAAGATCATCACGCTTCAGTCCTGCGGCCGCATAAGCGGCATCGCTGATCAACGCTTCACCTGCGCGCGCTTGCGCAGTCAGACGGGCTGTCACATTGACGTTATCGCCCATTGCCGTAAAATCGACAAATCCATCTCCATCCGTATCACCGACCACGCCGAAATATACCAGCCCGGTGTGGACGCCGACGCCGATAGGCAGCCAAGGACCATCTTGCGTTCCGTGTCCGGTAACGTGCAGCAGTTCTTGCGCAGCTTCGATCGCCAAACTGGCATGTCCTGCCCCGCAAAAGCCGGGAATATAGTGTCCGATGATTTCATCGCCGACCAGCTTGTCAATGAATGCGTCTGTTCGGGTCAATACTTTGTTGGCAGCGGTATAAAAACGGTTCATCAGTCGTGTGAATTCAGATGGACTCATCTGTTCTGCCAGGGTGGTAGAGCCGCGCACATCGGCGAACAACAGAGTCATGACGACCTCGGCTCCGCCTTTGTAGTTTTTCGCGAACAGTTCGCAGGCGTTGCAGAAATTCGGATTTTTGTTGGAACGGCGTCTGCTAGTGAAACGCATGAGCTGTGCTCCGATCCCACCGAACGGTACATTGCAGACCTTGCAACGCGGGTTGGATGGCAGCATACAATACAGGTGTCGATTGTTGTGTATATGAGGGTTCTCGCCAGTCAACAAGGCTCGCCACATTTCTTCGCCACTTGGTTCCGTTACCATCACTTTCTCCCTGTTTGTTCTGTTCAATTCTTCGCCTGTAAAAGCAATCTGGTGCTGACCCTTT
>JBCKTV010000003.1:0-69412 GCA_038925365.1 Gallionellaceae bacterium | reverse complement strand
GCAACTGTCTAAACGTGTTCAAGCTATCAAACCCTCCCCTACCCTGGCGGTTACCGCCAGGGCTGCCAAACTCAAGGCAGAAGGCAAAGACATCATCGGTCTGGGTGCAGGTGAACCCGATTTCGACACACCGCAGCACATTAAAGCTGCCGCGATAGAGGCCATCAACAAGGGCTTTACCAAATACACTGCGGTGGGCGGCATCCCCAGCTTGAAACAGGCCATCATTGCCAAATTCAAGCGTGATAATGGTCTGGACTACACGCCCAAGCAGATATTGGTGTCATGCGGCGGCAAACAAAGTTTCTTTAACTTGGCGCTGGCGGTGATTAATCCCGGCGACGAGGTGATTATTCCCGCACCTTACTGGGTGTCTTATCCGGACATCGTGATTATCGCCGAAGGTAAGCCGGTGATAGTTCAGGCAGGCATCGAACAGGGCTTCAAAATAACGCCGGCACAACTGAGCGCGGCGATTACACCGCGCACCCGTATGGTGGTGATCAACAGCCCCAGCAACCCCTCAGGTGCCGTGTACACACTGGAGGAATTGAAGGCGCTGGGCGAGGTGTTGCGCAAACACCCTGACATTTTGATCGCTACGGATGATATGTATGAGCACATCGCATTGACCGATGCAAAGTTCGTCAACATTCTCAATGCCTGCCCTGACCTGTATCCACGCACCATGGTGCTGAACGGCGTGTCCAAAGCCTATGCCATGACCGGCTGGCGTATTGGTTATGCCGCAGGGCCAGAGAATATTCTGACTGCAATGGAAAACGTGCAATCACAAAGCACCTCCAACCCCACCTCGATCTCGCAAGTCGCCGCTGAAGCCGCGTTGAATGGTGATCAATCCTGTCTTGTGCCTATGGTTAAAGCGTTTCGCGAACGTCATGTGTTTGTGGTGAATGGTCTGAACAAGATTCCCGGCCTGAAGTGTGTGATGGCAGGCGGCGCGTTTTACGCCTTTCCTGATGCCAGAGCTGCCATCGCCACGCTGCACAAGAAAGGCATCATCAAGGAGGCCACGGACATCGCGCTATCCGAATATTTGCTGGTGGAAGCAGGCGTTGCAGTGGTGCCAGGCTCGGCATTCGGCAGTGAGGGTTATATTCGCCTATCGTTCGCCACTTCGATGGACAATCTCAGGTCGGCGCTTGAGCGCATTGCGAAAGCACTTTCCTGAATGCCTTCATCTTCCATGGCATACGCAATAAAATGATGAGCGGAAATCAGTATTTTTCACTACAGAAAAAAGTCTGACCGAAGTGAATCCTTGACCGAAGTGATCATACTCAGTATGATGCCGGACTTGTCAATTCCCTGATAGCTCAGCCGGTAGAGCGACGGACTGTTAATCCGCAGGTCCCAGGTTCGAATCCTGGTCGGGGAGCCAAATATTTAAAGCCTTGCAGAAATGCGAGGCTTTTTTATTTTTCGAATAAAAAAATACTGGGTGGCAAGTTAAGCCTATACCATCGCTGCCATTGAAAATTGACTACGGCTAAATACTCGAATGCTCCGAAAAGTTGCGTTGAATTTTCTATCCTTACCTTCACGCGGCGGCGTATGATTCGAAATTTTGAAATGATTGGATTCCGTTCATGTCAGCCAATACCCTAGCCAGCTACGATGAACTGCCCTACGAAAGTATGCCGCAGCCCGACAGGCAGCCGGACTATTTGCGCGCGATTGCGCTGCTGTATGGCGTGAACGCAGCGCCGACTGAATCTTGCCGGATACTGGAGCTAGGCTGCGCTGGCGGCGGCAACATTCTACCCTTGGCCTGGTATCAGCCCAATTGCACCGTGGTCGGAGTGGAGCTGGGGCAGCAGCACGTGAGTGAGGCGAATACGCTGATCGCCGAGTTGGGCCTGCAAAACGCACAGGTGCTGCACCGCAGCATCACCGATTCGATGGATGATTTGGGCGAGTTTGATTACATCCTAGCGCATGGGGTATTTTCCTGGGTGCCGCGCGAGGTGCAGGATCACCTACTGGCAATTTGCGGCCAACACTTAGCGCCCAACGGCATCGCGTATGTGAGCTACAACACCCTGCCCGGCTTTCATCTGCGCGCTGTGCTGCGCACGTCTATGCTCGCCTATTGCGGCACTGGAAGCGCCCCGCAGCGTTTGGCGCTGGCGTATGCACTATTCGATCTGATGGAACCTGCCTTGCGCACGCAAACCTCACCCGAAGCGCAATTCGCCTTACAAGAAATCACCTACCTGCGCCGCGCGCCGCCCTCCTATGTTTATCACGAGTATTTGGAAGAAACCAACGACCCACTGACTTTCAGCGATTTTATGGCGCGCGCCAATCAAGTTGGTCTCAGCTATCTTGCGGACACAGAGTTGTGGACGATGTACCCCTCGACTTTTGGCGAAGCCGGCGCCGCGTTTGAAGCTATCAGCGACCGCATCCAACAAGAGCAACTCATGGACTTTGCGCGTTTACGCAAATTCCGTCGCACGCTATTGATACGCCAAGAATTGACTCAACAAGACACGCCGCTGCGCACCGCACCTGATTTGCTCGCGCTGAAAAACTTCACTTACTACGCCGACTTGAGCTCGAAAGAGGAAATCGACCTCAGCGCACCAGTTCCGCAAACTTTCTCCAGCGCCAGCGGCTACCCTTATACCGTTGCGCATCCGCTGACCAAAGCATGCTTAATGCTGCTCGCCTTGCACTATCCGGCTGGCGTGTCATGGGATGCATTGCAAACCGGTGCCGCCGATCTGGTCACACAGCATGGCGGCGGTGCCTATGCTGGCGACAGCGCTATGCTACGTACCGAACTGTTCAACCTGATCGCCTATCAAGGTGTGAGCCCAAGCCTGGCATCCATCCCCGCGCTCGATACACTGCCTGAACGCCCTCGCGCGCACCGCTTGGCGCGTGCCCAATCCGCCCGTGGCCACATCGTTGCTTCGATCCGCCATAGCGGTGTCGAGTTGGATCCCTTGGGCCGCGAACTGCTGTTGCACCTAGACGGCACGCGCACCCTGCCCGAACTCGCCGTGCTCATGACAGCAGCACTACACGCGCAAGGCCTAGCCGTGCCGGATGAGGAGACGCTGAAAGATGCCTGCGCGAATATGCTGTGGACCTTCGCGCGGCAAGGATTGCTTGAAGGTGAATAGTGCATTCTTGCGCCTATGGCTTAAAGTACTCAACTTACCACCATTAATAAAATATTAAATACAATCAACTAGTTACGTTAATTTCGCATCTAAGTCAAGCAGGCTGATAGAAACTCAATAAACAGTTTAGAATTTATTTTTAGCGAACTATATTTTAAGAATACCCCATCAAAGCGATCATGCCAAAATCATAATGCTAGAAACACTTAATCCGGCTCAACGCGAAGCGATAATCTATCTGGATGGCCCATTGCTGGTGCTGGCGGGTGCGGGTAGTGGCAAGACCCGTGTTATCGTGCAAAAACTCGCATATCTGGTAGAGAAATGCGGATATTCACCGAGCAATATAGCGGCGATCACCTTCACCAACAAAGCCGCGAACGAAATGCGTGAACGTGTGGGTAAGTTACTCTCAGTGAAAGATTCAAAAGGCATGACCATCTGCACTTTTCATGCATTGGGTATGCAAATTTTGCGCGAAGAAGCTGGTTTGCTTGGCTACAAGAAGCGATTTTCAATTTTCGACACGGCAGATACCGGAAAAATTATCAGCGAATTGCTGGGCGCACCCGACAAGCAAGATATTCGACTGGCTCAAAGTATTGTTTCAAATTGGAAGTCAGGTTTTATTTCACCGGAGCAAGCCAGTAGTCTGGCCAAAAACGAGGGAGAGCAACGCATCGCTCTGCTCTATGCGCGCTATCAGGAAACTTTGCGCGCTTATCAGGCGATGGATTTCGATGATTTGATACGCTTGCCCGTCGATCTATTTAAACAGTTTCCTGAGGCCTTATTGCGTTGGCAGCAGCGCTTGCGCTACTTGCTGGTGGATGAGTATCAAGACACCAATGTTTGCCAGTATCAATTGATGAAATTACTGGCTGGCCCGCGCGCAGCGCTGACTGCGGTGGGGGATGATGATCAGTCTATTTACGCGTGGCGCGGTGCAAGCACCGCCAATATCCAGAATCTGCAAAGCGACTATCCGAATTTGCATGTGGTCAAACTAGAACAAAATTACCGCTCCTCACAGCGCATCTTGCAAAGCGCGAATCATGTCATTAAGAACAACACTAAGCTGTTTGATAAAAGCCTGTGGAGCGAGCATGGCATTGGGGATCAGGTGCGTGTTTTCGCAGCCAAGGACGAAGACCACGAAGCCGAATCCGTGATTTTGAAATTATTGGCGCATAAATTTGAGTACCGAACAAAATTTTCAGACTATGCCATCTTGTATCGCAGCAATCATTTGTCTCGTGTATTTGAAGAGCAATTGCGCTCACAAAATGTGCCTTACACCGTAAGCGGTGGCACTTCATTTTTTGAACGCGCCGAGATCAAGGACTTGGTCGCCTACCTACGCCTGATTGCCAATCCAGATGATGACCCTGCCTTTATCCGTGCCGTCACCACCCCTAGGCGCGGCATAGGCAACCAGACCCTGGAAAAGCTGGCCACCTATGCGGGCACACGCAACATCAGCCTGTTTGAAGCGGCATTTGAAAACGCAATGGAACAACAATTACCCGCGCGTCAGCATGAGGAGTTGCTGATTTTCTGTAAATTCATCAATCGCATGCAGGAGCGCGCAGGGAAAGAAGAATGCGCGCCAGTACTGAATGACTTGATGACTGCGATTGATTATGAAGCCTGGTTGTTCGACACCCATGAACCGCGTCAGGCCGAAAGTAAATGGAAGAATGTGTCAGATTTTGTTGGCTGGATCAATCGTAAATCTGCTGCTGATGAAAAGAACCTGCTGGCGATGACGCAAACCATCGCCTTGATGAACCTGCTCGAATCGAAAGAAGAAGAAACTGATGCTGTTTCTTTAACCACCATCCATGCCGCCAAGGGGTTGGAGTATGGGCATGTGTTTATGGTGGGTGTGGAGGAAGGCGTATTACCCCACGAACGCAGTGAGACACCAGAACAAATTGAAGAAGAGCGACGCTTGATGTATGTAGGCATTACCCGCGCCCAACGTTCACTGCAAATCAGCTATTGCCTTAAACGCAGGCGCGGCAAGGAATGGAAAAACTGCGAGGCTAGTCGCTTTCTGATAGAGCTCCCTACCGACGATGTGATTTTTGCTGGTGCAGTTCCAGCGGGTAGCGCGCCGGAAGTCAGCAAGGATGAGGGGATGGCAAAACTGGCACGGTTAAAGGCTATGCTGGGTTAGCAGCCTCCTGCACTACGCTCTGCTTCGCATAGGACAAGCCCCCCTGCTGGGTGTTGAACCCAACTCGTAACTGATTGATTTGTAAAGACATTTAGATTGCGGTTGCTGGTAAAATATTCAATAACATCAATATGTTATACTACATTCAATCCAAGACCAACAGGCTGCCAGGTGTAGTAATACAGACTCATCTGGCACTAAATATCAGCCCTGCGATTACACGTGTGTTGATAGAAGCGAAATGAGGGGCAGCTCATCGGCCATGGACTAAACCGCTTCGCGGTAGGTGAGCTCCGATCCACGTGTTTAGTTGACTCCAAGCGTCTTGAAACCCTATTACTGTTTCCACACCTTATGAAGTAAGGCAATCCGCCTTATTTCACGAGGGGAGCAGAATCATGAACTCATCAACTCAAGCCATCAGTCCGTTGCGCCAACGCATGCTCGACGACATGCGGATGCGTAAACTTTCACCCAAGACACAAGCAAGTTATATTCGCTCAGTCCGTCAGTTCGCTTCCTATTTCAAGCACTCACCCGACACCGCCAGCGCCGAAGATTTACGCGCTTACGAATTGTATATGGTTGATCACGGCACCTCGGCGGTCTCGATCAATATTGCGCTCAGCGGCTTGCAGTTCTTCTTCGAACACACGCTGGATCACCCTGAGTTGATGCGTAAAATGCACTCGGTACGCGTTCCGTACAAACTGCCGGTGGTGTTGAGTCGCGACGAGGTGGCGCGTCTGCTTGCTGCATCTGGGAATCTGAAACACAAGACGGCGTTGTTCGTCGCCTACGGCGCGGGACTGCGCGTCAGCGAAATATGCGCACTCAAGGTAAGTGATATCGATAGTCAGCGCATGGCGTTGCGCATTGAGCAGGGCAAAGGCAGCAAGGATAGGTACGCCATGCTCTCTCCAGTCCTGCTTGAACAACTGCGTGTCTGGTGGCGTGAAGCGCGAGCACAGGGCAAGATGCTGGAAGGTGGCTGGCTGTTTCCCGGGCTGAATCCGATTGATCCGCTCAGCACCCGCCAGCTTAACCGTGCTATCCATGCCGCAGCGGATGAGGCGCACATCGACAAGCGCGTTTCGATGCACACCCTGCGTCATAGCTTCGCCACCCACCTGCTGGAACAGAAGGTGGACATCCGCGTGATCCAGGTGCTGCTGGGTCATCGGAAGCTAGACACCACTGCGCGCTATGCACAGGTTGCCACTGACCTGCTGCGCGAAGTGATCAGCCCGCTGGAAGTCCTGCCGCACAAGTAGCGTGCAGTCATGGAACGCTCCTCGCTGGAGGTCGCGGATATCTTCCGCACGCATGGGCCTGCGTGGCGACAAAGCCAGCAAGGTCACCTGAGTCTGGGTCAGTTGAAGGTCATGTCGGCCATCGAACAATGCCGCAGCGCGGCACTGGGTGGGCATGTGCTGCAATGTACCGCCTGTGAACATGCCTCGATCTCCTACAACTCCTGCCGCAACCGGCATTGCCCGAAGTGCCAGGCCAGTGCGGCTAGGCGTTGGCTCGAAGCCCGCCAGACCGAACTGCTGCCGGTGGACTATTACCATGTGGTGTTCACCCTGCCGGAACCGATCAGCGTGCTTGCCTTTTACAACAAGGCGGTGATCTATCGGTTGCTGTTTGAGGTCGCAGCAGAAACGCTGCGTACCATCGCTGCCGATCCCAAACATCTGGGCGCCCGCATCGGTGCCACGCTGGTGCTGCACACTTGGGGCTCGGCGCTGACGCACCATCCTCATGTGCATGGCATTGTGCCTGGCGGCGGCCTGTCGTTTGACGGCGAGCGTTGGGTGTCCTGCAAGCCCGGATTCTTCCTGTCGGTGCGCGTGCTGTCGCGGTTGTTTCGTCGGCGCTTTCTTGAAGAACTGGATAAGGCTTATCGCTTGGGGCAGTTGCAGTTCTTTGGTGAGTACGTTGCACTGAAAGACGCTGGGACTTTCGCCGACTGGCTCGCGCCATTGCGGAAATGCGAATGGGTGGTCTATGCCAAACGCCCCTTTGCAGGTCCTGCTGCGGTACTGGCTTATCTGTCGCGCTATACCCATCGGGTGGCCATCTCCAACAGTCGACTCCTCGCTATGGACGAACGTGGCGTGACCTTCAAATGGAAAGACTACCGCAATAAGGGCACGACGCGGCGCAAGACGATGACGCTCAGTACAGGCGAGTTCACGCGTCGCTTCCTGTTGCATGTGCTACCGAGTGGCTTTCATCGCATCCGTCATTACGGCTTGATCGCCAATAGCGGGCGTCGCGATAACCTTGCGCGTGCGCGAGAGTTGTTGCACGTCCAACCCGTCGCCGATGTTGAAGCCAGTGGCCGGGATGCAGAAGGCTGCGTTGCCCAACCCACCTTCGTCTGCCCACACTGCGGGGCGGCGATGTTGATCATTGAAACGCTGGCACGCACACAGCCGATACGCGGGCCACCTCATCCGAAAGTGCTGCCATGAAATCGAATTATTTTTACCGCCAGACAAAATCCTGTTGGCCTGTGCCGACACGCTACGGCTTTGCCTGGCAGGGCAATAGCGATGCATTTACAGCCGCACACGATGCATATGTTCAGCCAAACGATTCCGAAATTGACGACTTGAATGAAGTTTTACGCTTGTTTATCAACACAGGTGACTGTGCAGATCCAAAGTCCACCCATCAAATCCCCATAGCCGTTTCGCTGATCTCAGTGCGGCAGTACTTCACGCGGTTTCCTCCATGGAGTGATTGTCCGACGTCAGCCCGGACGGGTCTGCTGCATTCTGACCGCGCAAAGGTTGAGGGCTGACATCCGACAATCCTTAACCTTAGGCGACATTCGGCGTTACGTCTTGACACGTCCACTCTACGTGCCAAAGCAGCCCTTCAGTTTGAGTTCATTACTGCTCCCACACAAATGGGCCCTGGGTAAAAGTTGCTTTCGTAAGCTGAAGGACAGTGTTTTCGTCGCACTAGATGATCCGTATTTCAGATTTCGTAGTAATGAAAATCACATGCTGCCAATCTATGGGTAGATACGTAGACCCTAAACGAGCCTCTTCTTCTGCCGGTCTCGGAAAACAGGTGCGGGCTCTTCCTAGCCCGCCCCCCCCCCCACATCGAGCAGCTTTTGCGAGCTCTCGTCGCCGTTGGCGTAATTGAAAATGTGGCACCCATTCCCTCCAACAGGGGGTTCCAAGCGCAAACCGGTGGAATTTGTCCTGTTCAGGAGATCTATAGCCGGAACCGTCTAAAATCCTGCCGGAAAACGTTGGTAGCAAGGTTTCCGGCATCTGTTTTCGATATCGCGCAAAATGCTATCATCCGTACTATAATGCAATCATTGATATTTAATTTAATTGGTGAAAGCAATGGCATCCGTCACTGTCCGCAACTTACCCGATGAAACGCACCGCGCCTTACGCGTGCGTGCCGCAATGCATGGCCTCAGCACTGAGGCTGAGATTCGGGCGATTCTCGAAAATGCCGTTCGGCCCGAGGGCCGGATCAAGCTTGGTTCCCTGCTGGCCGAAATTGGCAGCGAAGTGGGCGGCGTCGATCTTGAGATCGAACGCGATAGGACACCCGCCGGGCCGGTGAGCTTGGAATGATCCTGCTCGATACCAACGTCATTTCTGAGCCGTTAAGAGCGTCAGGAGATATAAACGTGCTTGCTTGGATTGACGCGCAGATCATCGAGACGCTGTTCCTCTCGACAATCAGCCTTGCGGAACTACGCTTCGGTATCGCAGCACTACCTGAGGGAAAACGCCGAGATACGCTTCATTCCAGTCTTGAGAAGCGCGTCTTGCCGTTGTTCGCGGGTCGCATCCTGTCATTCGATGACGCAGCGTCGCGAGCATATGCACCGCTGCGCGCTGGTGCTCGCACCGCTGGACAGGCCATTGCACCCGCAGACGGCTATATCGCAGCAATCGCTGTGACGCATGGTTTAGCGGTAGCCACGCGCGACACGTCGCCCTTTGACGCTGCGGGCTTGGTTGTTATTAATCCTTGGACATGGAAGGCGCATTGAGGTCAAATCACAAGCACGAAGCTTACTATCGATAGCAAGGTCGAACAAAGCAAGATCCCGCTCTCGGTTTGAAAGCTGGAGTCTGATTCGTATGGCTCAAATATCTTTGAGCTTGAGAGGTGATTTCTGTCCAACAAGTTCCCCTTTGTTCCATGACTCATGCGAATGAACTGTTTGGTCTATTTTCATGATCATCTCCTATGTATTAACGGATGATCACTATGAGCTGAAATTGCGATGACTTCTATTCACTTTGGAGCAGCCATCAATGCTACTGATCCGACCGGCAACTACGGCCGATGAGCTGCCTGTCGAAAAATATTGATACCTAATACCCTGACACAAAAAACGGTTACCCCATATAGTCATTCTTAAGTTTCACGTAGTGCATGGCCGAATATTCAAACCACTTCATCTCCTGCTCGGTTAGTTCGCGCATTTTTTTCGCCGGCCGTCCCAGCCATAGATATCCGCCCTCTAGGTCTTTGCCTTCGGGTACCAGGGAGCCCGCGCCCAGCAAAACTTTCGAACGTATAACAGCGCCATCGAGTATCACAGACCCCATTCCAATCAAACATAAGTCTTCCACGGTACAGCCATGCAACATCACCTGGTGCCCAACCGTGACATCATTTCCAATACGCGTTGCGTTTCCTTCTGGCAGCTCGCTGTAACGATGGGTAACATGGATAACGCTGCCATCCTGGATATTGCTGCGCGCACCAATGCGAATTAAATTTACATCGCCCCGAATCGAACACATAGGCCAAATTGAAGAATCTTCGCCCAGCTCGACATCTCCAATGACAGCAGCACTGTCGTCAATATAGGCACCTCGTCCAATTTTGGGGGACGTTCCTTTGAATGAACGGATAGTCATTTATACACCTTTCATGTTGAAATTTTATGACTCTGGTGGTTTTTCATTAATCAGCGCGACACGAATTTCCTCAATTCTCATGTGCAAATCAGCCGCATCGCCATAATCCATAAAATACTGATTTCGCGCATGTCTGCCCAATATTTTCTGCGCATGTTTGATAGGGCAGAAATATTGCTCGGTGCGGGCAAGAACTTCTGTCGCATAAGCCATCAAACCGTTGCCATAGGAGCAATATAGACAGTTAAATTTTTCTATGAAATTCAGGTAGGCTAAATGTCTATGGTCAAATGAAAAATAATCAGAGCGTTTCACTCTGGAAATTCCATATATTGGAAAACAAGTTAATTGGTAAATGTTAATGCAAATATCCAGCAGTAACAAAGGCACTATCATTCCGTAGATGATGGGTGCAGTAAGATAATTCTGTGGGCGCACGGTCAGGAACCAATGGAAAATACCCAACTTTAAATCGCGGTGTTTCTGCCTGATAGTGCGTTCAAATTCTATGCGCCTGCCCTGAATTTGATAAAACCATCGCTTTCCCTGCTTATTCAGCTCAGCCTGGATCTCTTCTTCAAGCACCTTGATTTGCTCAAGGATATGGCGAATTCTGTCATCCATAACTTACCTTTTTATGAAAATTTGCCGTTTGTATTTGCTATCAAATACTATTCATCAGCAAATTGCAGTATCCCAGCCGTCGAGAAAAATTGATAGCAAAAAACTGGGAATTCCATTATTTATGTGAGAAATAAAAAAACCGCATTTCTGCGGTTTTTTTATTTTAAAAATTTATTGAAGCGATCTTCAAGGTACAACTTGATCGATTTTGAGTTTCAATCCTTTGCTACCCGGCTTGATGGTGGCACTCATCCCATACAAATCACCTGACTGTGTCATAGCATTGCCGGATTTTGACACACGCGCAATCACAACCACCTGATCAAAATTCGATAACTTCATTTCTGGCGACATTGACGTACTATCATCTAGGGTAAATTTCAACGGCAAGTCTTTAACCTGTTTGCGCACAATCGCCAAGGGCATTTTGGACCCCTCAGCGGCTCGCACCAGTACAAACACGGTATCTGACGGGCTAGCCTGTTTTTTGAGGTCATCGCTCAATATTACGCTGCCAGTGATGGCTTCCTTGCCAGCTTGTACCGCTGGCTCACGTTGGGTTGTTACAGTAGATTTACCGGCATTTTTCTGCGCCATCAAAACACGTGCCTGTTGAATACTGCTTTCTACGATCCTAGTGTTATCATCTTCCTTCGGCATCATCTTGAGCAGCTTTTCCCAATACCGCACTGTAGCTGCGTATTCTTCTCTTTCCATCGCGGCCGAACCTGCAAGTGCAAGCGCTTTGAAGTTTTGCGGATCCAGCGCCAATGCTTTATCCAGCAACTTTGTAGGTACACCAAGCAAAGACCTGCTGGAATTCATCGCCAGCGCATCTGCATAATCCGCCCATAACTGTGCTTCATTCGGTATCAAGCGGGTCAGCTTGTCGTATGCCTGCGCAGCGTCAGCAAAACGTTCGCGTTGGCTATAAGAACGCGCCAACAACAGCAAACCTTCGGCATCATCCGGTTTTGCTGCTAATTCTTGTTCCAGAGCTTTGAGTGAAGCTTCGGAATGTACGCCATTGAATCCTTCTAGACTGACGATGCTGTCTTTTTGTATCAAGGCGTGGCGCTCGCCCACTTGCCAGTACACGCTTAGCGCAACCACCGGTAAGAATACGGACAAGCCTAGCGCCAGCACCTTAAGCGGATTACGCACTGTTGCCTGGCTACCGCTTTGCACCTCTCCCACTTCATCCAGCAGTCTGGACTGCAATTCCATCTTGCCCTGCTCGTACATGTCTTGTGTCAACAAACCATTGCGAAAATCCGCATCCATTTCTGCGATCTGGTCGCGAAAAATTTCCAAATTCGCACTATCTCTCTGTACTGTGTCGTTTTTAACACTGCCGCGCCATAGTGGCAACACAAGGAAAAGCAATGCAATGAGCAGCATTAGCGCGCAAATTATCCAAAATATCATCATGCTGGTTATCTCTTTTCGTCGTTAAGCAAAGCTGCTACGCGTGCTTCTGCTGCTGGGCTGAGCGTGATCTCTGCCACCGTTGTGCGACGCTTGCGCAATTGAAAAATCAGCGCGCCCAAACCTCCCGCCATTAATGCAAACGGCCCCAACCAAAGTAACAAGGTATAAGCTTTAAGCGGCGGTTCATACAATACAAAATCACCATAACGCGCCACCAGATAATCCTTGATCTCCTGATCCGACATGCCCTTTTGCATCAGATCGCGCACTTCGCGGCGCAGATCTAGTGCCAGCGGGGCATGCGAACTGGCCAGCGATTCGTTTTGACATACCAGACAGCGCAGCTTTTCTGCCAGGATCAACATACGCTTTTCCAGCACGGGATCCTCGGCCATATCCTGTGCCTCACCAGCATAGGAAAACATCGGCAACATACAGAGTAGCAACAGGAATACACGCATTATTTTTTCTCCAGTTCTGCTATCAACGGAAGAATTTTTTCCCTGAGATTTTCCTCAGTGATCGCGCCGATTTGCTTGTATTGAATCACGCCCTGTTTGTCGATCACATAAGTTTCCGGCACGGCATACACACCATAATCTATGGCGATACGTCCATCGGTGTCTGATACCGCCAAGATATAAGGATCTCCGCGCCGTAGCAAAATATTCAGTGCAGCTTCCCGTGTATCTTTGTAGACTAGCCCAACTATCGGCACGATTTTCTGCTGTGCCAAAGCCATCAGTAGCGGATGTTCAGCTGCACACGTTGCGCACCAGGATGCCCACACATTCAGCATCCATACCTTGCCCTTCATGTCTTGCGGAGAAAACTGTTTACTTGTGTTCTGCAACTGCGGCAGTACAAATGCCGGTGCAGGTTTACCGACAAGAGGCGAAGGCACTTCGCGCGGATTGAGATTTAAACCAATAAATAAAAATACAGCGATGACAATGAAGATCACGAAGGGGAAAGTGAAACGCATCATACAGCTTGCTCCTTACGCGTCGGATCAACCCCTGCCTCAATTTTTCCGGCTTTGCGGGCATGAATGCGGTAACGCCTGTCACTGATTGCCAGCACACCACCCAAGGCCATCAGCAGACAACCCGCCCATATCCAGTTGATGAACGGTTTGTGATAGATGCGCACCGCCCATGCTCCGTTACTGTCCGGTATCGGCTCGCCCAGCGAAACATACAGATCGCGCAGGATGCCGGTATCAATTGCGGCTTCTGTCATAGGCATGCCGCTCGCGTTGTAAATACGTTTTTCGGGATATAACTGCGTCACCAGTTTGTCATTTTTGGAGATCGTCACGCTTCCCTGGGCGGCGCGATAGTTCGGCCCTTCAATCTCGCGCACGCCGTCAAAGCGGAATACGTAGTCACCGATCTTAACCGTGTCGCCAACATCCATGCGCACATCGCGCTCGGTCTCGTAACCATTCACTATTGTTACACCGACAATGAATACCGCCACGCCAAGGTGCGCCAATTGCATGCCGTAATAACTGAGAGTCTGACTTTTCAAGCGTTGCAATACGCTACCGTCGCGCCCACCAATTCGTCTAAGCAAATCTGACAATACGCTAGTTGTCACCCATAAGGCCAGCAGCAGCCCGACTGCGATCATCGGTGTCCACTTTCCCAGTACCAGCGGTAACAGCAATGCAATGATCAAACTGGAAGCAAACGCCCAACGTAAGCGCACCCACAGATCAGGAATACTGGCTTGCTTCCAGCGCGCAATAGGACCCAGACCCATCAGCATTACCATGGGAATCATTATCGGCACAAACACGGCGTCGAAATAAGGCGGGCCTACAGAGATTTTGCCAAAACCAAGGGCATCCACAAACAAGGGATACAGCGTGCCTAAAAATACAGAAGCAGCAGCCACTGCCAGCAGCACGTTGTTGGATAACAATAAGGCCTCGCGCGAGATCAAATCGAATTTACCGCCCAGGCCGATTTTTGGCGCGCGCCAGGCGAACAACAGCAACGAGCTACCGACCACAACCACCAGAAACGCTAAAATAAATATGCCGCGTTTAGGGTCTACGGCAAATGAATGCACCGAAGTCAGCACGCCGGAACGCACTAGGAACGTACCCAGTAGGCTGAGCGAAAATGCAGAGATGGCCAATAATAGCGTCCAGCTTTTGAATGCTCCGCGTTTTTCTGTCACCGCTAGGGAGTGGATCAACGCCGTGCCTATCAGCCACGGCATAAAGGATGCATTTTCCACCGGATCCCAGAACCACCAGCCACCCCAGCCCAGCTCGTAATAGGCCCAGAGGCTGCCCAGTGCGACACCGAGTGTCAGAAATACCCATGCCACCGTAGTCCATGGCCGCGACCAGCGCGCCCAAGTTGCATCCAGCTTGCCAGACAGCAGCGCTGAAATCGCAAAGGCAAAAGCCACCGAGAAACCTACGTAGCCCATATAGAGCATGGGCGGATGGATAATCAAGCCGATATCCTGCAACAGGGGATTCAGATCCCTGCCATCCATCGCGGCAGGCAGCAGGCGATCAAACGGGTTGGATGTAAACAGCATAAAGAGTAGGAAGCCAACCGCAATCAAACCCATCACACCTAACACACGCGCCACCATTTCATCGGGCAGGTGTTTGCTGAAAGTGGCAACCGCTATCGTCCACAGCGCCATGATAAATGCCCACAGCAACAAAGAACCCTCATGCCCACCCCACACTGCGGCAAAACGGAAATGTGCCGGCAACTGAGAGTTAGAATTCTGCGCCACATACAACACAGAAAAATCATTACTAAGGAATGCCTGCACCAGACAAATAAAAGCAATGGCCACAAACATGAATTGGCCATAAGCCAGCGGACGTGCCGTACTCATCAAGATAGCATTGCCACGCGCTGCACCCCATATAGGCAGTACACCTTGAGTTAAAGCCAAGATCAACGCAATAATGAGTGCAAAATTACCAATTTCTGGGAGCATTGTTAAATTCCGTATTATTTAGTAGTAGGGATTTGATATTCGGATGGCACAGCCTGGGGGGTCTCTGCTTCAGACTTTGCCTTTTTTGCTGCTTCCAGCGCGGTCAATACCTCGGGAGCATTGTAGTTTTCATCGTGTTTGGCCAGTACTTCATCGGCGTAGAAAATATTGTCGGCTCCCAGCTTGCCATGAGCGACGACGCCTTTGCCCTCTTTGAACAGATCAGGAAGGATGCCTTTATACTTTACCTGCATGGTTTTAAATGTGTCGCTTACATCGAAATATACGGTCAAGCCATCCGTCTCGCGCTTGACACTTTTTTCCACCACCAGGCCACCAATACGGAAGTTGCGATTTTGCGGCGCTTCTTTGTTAAACACCTGAGTGGGGGTGAAATACAGGCTGACGTTATTCTGCAATGCATACAATATCAGCCAAACTGCTGCACTGAAAATTGCCAAGCTTGCAATAATAAAGATGAATCTTTTTTGACGTGGCTTCATGTTTACTCCAGATTTTCTGCGTCACGCACCAAGCGCAACTGCTGTAAGGTTGTTTTTCTTTTATGACGCAGCAGAATGATCTCCACAGCAAACACCAACAGGGCAATACCGTATGAGCCCCACACATACAGGGCATAACCCTTCATCGCAAAAAACTCCAGCCAGTTCATTGCTTCACCTCTGACAACTCCGCCACCCACTGGCTATTGCGTTCCCGTTGCAGAATAATGCTGCGCACGCGCATCAATGTAACGGCAATCACATACAACCACAGCGCTGCCAACACCGCAAACATAGCCTGCTGCATGGCGATGTGCATACTGGTTCCGCTCATTTTGATGGTAGCACCCTGATGCAGGGTATTCCACCATTGCACAGAGAAATAAATAATCGGCACGTTAACCGCACCGACAATCGCCAGCAATGCGCCGGCACGATCAGCTCGGCGAGGGTCTTCTATCGAAGCCTGAAGCGACATAAAACCCAGATATAAAAACAGCAAAATCAATTCTGAGGTCAGGCGCGCATCCCACACCCACCAAGCACCCCACATCGGCTTACCCCACAATGCACCTGTCCACAACGAGAGGAAGGTAAGCAATGCGCCGGTGGGTGCTAAGGCTGTCGCCATCATTGAAGACAAGCGGGTATTGAAGATCAGTCCCACTGCGGCATAACCTGCCATCACCAAATAAACGATCATGGACAAGATGGATACGGGAACATGAATGAATATAATCCGATAGGCTTCGCTCTGTGTCGCGTCTGTCGGCGCGACAAAAAATCCAATATACAAGCCCACGACAAACAGCACTGCTGCAGGCCATGCAAACCAGGGTATCAACTTTCCTGCCAAACCATAGAAGGTACTTGGTGCTGCATATTTGAACCAGTTAATAGCCAATCTTTACTCCATTGAAATACGCAACGCTTGCGCCGCAACCCACGGCGTAAACAACAACGACATTAATAAAATTGCTCCCAGCAATGATAGGTTCGCTGCGGCGCTCAGTCCGTCAGTGACTGCTGCTACCGCACCCGTTCCAAAAATAAGCACCGGAATACACAGGGGCAATACCAACAGAGAAACCAGTACACCGCCACCACGCAAACCCAGTGTGAGTGCTGCACCGATCGCACCTATCATGCTTAATACCGGTGTTCCCAGCAGCAATGCAAGCACCAGCACCAACAGCGCTTCACCGGACATATCAAACTGCAAGCCCAATACTGGCGCAATCAATACCAACGGCAATCCGGACAACATCCAGTGCGCGAATATTTTGCTCAATACCAGCATCGATAACGATTGCGGCACCAGCAGCATTTGTTCCAATGTTCCATCCAGAAAATCCGCAGAAAACATGCGGTCCAAAGACAGCATCGAAGCAAGCAGCGCCGCGACCCATACCACCCCCGGTGCCATCTTGCGCAACATATCCATCTCTGAACCCACTGCCAGCGGGAACAGACTGACGACCATGACGAAAAAAAACAATATCGTCAGCACATCGGCACGCCTGCGCATTGCTAGGGTCAGGTCGCGACTTATTATTAAGCCCGGCAAACTAAAGAGCGATAGCTTATTCATGTTAGAGCCAGGGTTCATGTCAAATCCACACGCCGGGTTTCAACACCTGCCACTTCCAACACTTGGTGTGTCGTAAAAATAACCATCCCCTGATGGGCCAAATGCTCGCCTATTATTTCCTGCATCAAGCCTACAGCGCCAACATCCAGCGCTGTTAGCGGCTCGTCCAATATCCACAATGGAGACTTGCTGACCAACAAACGTGCAAGTGCTACACGGCGGCGCTGGCCTTGTGACAACACCTTCACCGGAAAAGTTTCACGCCCACGCAAACCCATGCGTCTCAACGCTGTTATCGCAACACTATCGCTCACCGCATACCCCGCTAATGCGCTAGTTATACGGAGATTTTCCAGTGCATTCAATTCATCCTTAATTGCATTCAGGTGGCCAAGATAAACAATATCTGCGTAATACTCCTCATCCAGCTCGCGAATACTCTGCCCATGCCAGAGAATATCCCCCGTCAACGGCTGAATAAAACCGCACAGCGCGCGCAATAGCGTGGTTTTTCCACTGCCATTAGCACCTTGCACCTGCAACAATTCCCCTGCATGCAAAGCAAAGCTCAAATTGGCAAACAGTTGATGCTCGCCACGCGAACAGGCAAGGTTCGTCACTTCAAGCATAAACTCTCACAGCACACAATGTCATATCTTCCCGTTTGATGAAGCAATTTAACTGGCAACTTTAAACTGGCAATCGAAATCCTTCCAGTAGATCAATTAGTCTTTTGTCACAAAGGATGTAACTTTGATATTGGCATGTTCCTTGGCATCCGCAATATATGCCTGCAACAGCTCATCACCAATCATCTGACTGATTTGCTGCATATACCCCTTACGCTTGATCTCGTCTATAGACTCCACTTGCTTCACTGAATCAATGCGCGCCAACCAATATCCTCCTTGCGAATTTTCCATGCCAACATACGCAGGAAGTTTAGTGACATCCGCTTTAAATATCTGACGTGTAAATTCGTTATCCAGGGCAGTATGCTGAGAGCGCGTAACAGACTGAGCAGCTTTCCATTCGACACGAATGCTATCGCCTTGATTCAACTGAGCGAGAATAGACTTTCCCTGTTTAATTGCAAGATCCTGGGCTTGCTGACGCTGCAACTTCTTGCGGATAGTTGCAGCAACCTCTACCAGAGGTGATACGCCTTCAGGCTTGTGCTCAATTATTCTTGCCGCAAGCAAAGTATTTGGTGCGACTTCTATTGCCGATGTATTACGTTTGTTTTTTACCACCTCATCCGAAAAAACAGCCTGCAAAGCTTTATCTGTCCACGGAGATACACCTATTTGCCCCTTGCTCAACCATTCAACCTTTTGAATCGGAGCCTGCACCAGATCTGCGGCAGGCTTTAGCGAATCACTTTGTTCATACACTGTATTACTGAGTTTATCTGCAAGCTCAACATATTTGTCGTTGGCTTTCTGTGTTTTAAGCTTTTGGGCTATCGTGCCCTTGACTTCATGCATAGCCTGAACTTTGCCACCCTTCACCGCCAAAAGTTTGATTATATGAAAGCCAAAATCAGACTGCACTAGACCACTAACCTCTCCTACCAGGAGCTTGAACACAGCATCGTCAAACGGCTTCACCATCATGCCTCTGCCGAACAAGCCTAAATCACCGCCTTTTTCCGCAGAACCAGGATCCTGAGAATATTTCTGTGCAAGTTGAGAAAATTGCGAGGGCGAAGCTTTCACTTGCTGCAATACCATCTCTGCCTTGACTTTGGCCGCTTGCTTCTCAACATCCGACGCCTTAGCGTCAACGTTAATCAGAATATGTGCAGCTTTACGCAGCTCAGGCGTACTAAATTCAGATTGATGCTCATCGTAATATTTACTAATTTCCCCATCATCCACTTTCACTTGTGACAGCAAGCCTGATACTGAAAAAATCAAATACTCTACACGTGCGCGCTCGGGGGTTTTAAATTCTTTCTGATTTTTTTCGTAATACTCTGTAACAGCAGAATCCTCGACTTTGACCTGGCTATTGAGTAAATCAGGTGAAATATGAGCAACACTAACTACGCGTTTCTGCTCATTCAAACGGATCAAGTTATCCGCCACGGCCTGAGATGAGTAGCCATTTCTTGTATAAGCCTCAACCAATTGACGTGTACTCAAATCGTCTCTCACGCGCAATTCAAATAATAGCGGTGACATATTCTGAACTCTCAAGGCCGCTTCATAGCGTTGCTTGTCAAACTTTCCATCCTTCTGAAAAGCATCAATTCCTGCAATAATTTGTGCCAACTGTTGATCGCTCAAAGTAAGGCCAACTTTACGCGCTTGTGAACTCAATAAACGCTGATTCACCAGGCTGTCCAATATCATGCGTTTTATTTCTGGCTGGTCAAACAAAGTAGAATCAAAGTTTGCACCGGCCTGTTCGCGCACTCTTTCCTGCTGTTGGCGCAAGGCATTGTCGAAATCCTGCTGGCTTATTTCTTCACCATCGACCGTTGCAGGTGCACCTCCACCGCCAGATTTCGTGTACGAATCCACCCCAACAAAACCAAATGTGATAATGATGAGTACGAACACAATCTGCACTAAACGTTTATTTTTTACGGAATCAAACATAATTAACCTACCTGATGGATTTTAATACATGAAAAAAGGCGAACTCGCGCTCACCTTGATTGGCAGACCTGGCAAACTACTTAAACACCTCTCGAATCCGTTCATGATGCATGATTTTATTGGGTTTGGCAATAATTACCAAACCCATTCAACCAGCAGTAGTTTACGAACAGAGGGCATCAAATCTTCGCTCACAAAAAATTAGACTTAATTCCAAATTTAGCCTGCTGCACTACGAATTATCTTCAGAAAAGAAAAAGGGCTTCATCCTTTACGGATAAAGCCCTTTCTTTAGTATTTCCGCTGCTTTTAAACAAGTTTAAAAAATCAATCGGCTATACGCATTTGGCGGAGTGGACGGGACTCGAACCCGCGACCCCCGGCGTGACAGGCCGGTATTCTAACCAACTGAACTACCACTCCTAATCTTTGGTGGGTGATGACGGGTTCGAACCGCCGACAATCGCCTTGTAAGGGCGGTGCTCTACCAGCTGAGCTAATCACCCAAAGAAGCCACGCATTGTACAAGACTTTTATAGACTTGACCAGCATATATTCTAATTTTATTAGCTATGGCCGCACTGGTGCGAACTGGGGTCATCGATTGAAATTTTCGTAGCAATCATTGGTGAATTTATCGTGTGGGGCAAGCAGTCTGCCATGGCTGCCATTCCGAAGATGATGCATTTACCCTGCTTTGTCCGAGGAGCGGAAGCATAAATTACAAGAAGGGGTTTTATGGTTTACCCATGAACCCGGAAAAGAAAAATGGGTTAAGTCATTTCTGACCTAACCCATTGAATACTGGTGCGCCCGGAGCGATTCGAACGCCCGACCCCTTGGTTCGTAGCCAAGTACTCTATCCATCTGAGCTACGGGCGCATACAAATTACATACAACTTATTATACTAAAACAACTTCTAACATTGGCGGAGAGGGAGGGATTCGAACCCTCGGTCAGATTTTGTCCAACGCTCCCTTAGCAGGGGAGTACCTTAGACCACTCGGCCACCTCTCCGAAGAGCCGCGCATGTTACTGATTTGCGACCTTCAAGTCAAATATATTGTTAGGAATTTTCCTGATCCAGATCGAAGGCCTTGTGCAACACTCGCACTGCCAGCTCCAGATATTTCTCATCTATTACAACAGAAATTTTAATTTCAGAGGTGGATATCATCTGGATATTGATGCCCTCTTCGGCCAACGTCCTAAACATTTTACTGGCAATGCCCACATGCGAACGCATGCCGATACCCACCACTGACACCTTGGCAGCTTTATTGTCACCAACCACATCTTTTGCGCCGATATGAGGCTGTACTTTATTTTTCAGTATATCTATCGTCCTGGCAAAGTCATTACGATGTACGGTAAATGAAAAATCGGTCGCGCCGCCCACTCCGACATTTTGGATAATAATATCCACATCAATATTGGCCTCGCTCACTGGGCCAAGGATCTGGTAGGCAATGCCGGGTTTATCCGGCACGCCTATCACGGTAATCTTGGCCTCATCGCGGTTGAAGGCTATGCCTGAAATAATCGCCTGTTCCATTGTATTATCTTCCTCAAACGTAATCAGTGTGCCTTCGCCTTCTTCTTCGAAGCTGGACAGCACACGCAACTTAACTTTGTATTTTCCGGCAAATTCTACCGAACGGATTTGCAGCACTTTGGAGCCCAGACTGGCCATCTCCATCATTTCTTCAAAGGTGATGCTCTTCAGGCGGCGCGCTTCTGGCACCATGCGCGGGTCGGTGGTGTATACCCCGTCCACGTCGGTGTATATCTGGCACTCGTCTGCACCCAATGCCGCAGCGATCGCCACCCCAGTGGTATCCGAGCCGCCACGTCCGAGGGTGGTTATATTACCAGCCTCGTCTATGCCCTGGAAACCTGCCACCACCAAAACGTAGTCGTTGGCGAGATCCGCACGAATGCTTTCTTCATCTATGCTGAGTATACGTGCCTTACTAAAAGCGCTGTCAGTCAGAATTTTTACTTGCGCGCCGGTGTAGCTCTTGGCCTTCAATCCTTGCGCCTGCAAAGCCATGGACAACAGACCGATGGTGACCTGCTCGCCCGTCGATAATATAACGTCCATCTCGCGTGCATCTGGCTCGGCCTGAATCTCTTTGGCCAAACCGATAAGACGATTGGTCTCGCCGCTCATCGCTGAAACGACGACTACGATCTGATGCCCTTGCGCCTTGTACTTCGCCACCCGCCGTGCCACATTCTTGATGCGCTCGGGGCTGCCTACTGAGGTCCCACCATATTTTTGAACAATCAATGCCACGATATGTCTGCCAGTATTTTACAAAATGGGCAGCATTCTAACCTATATTATTAAAAAAATGAGAATCCAACTTTGATTCAGCATCTCTCTGTGTGTCTCTGGCTGGAATGCAATTGCTTTCTGCTAAACTTGAGCCACATCAATCAGTATCAATCAGTACATGACCCAAATCGTTCAACGCCCCTACCCTGCCGACATTGCATTATCCTTGTCTGATAATGGCATGCCTGCGCTGCTGGCACGCATATATGCAGCACGGGACATACGCGACAGTGAGCAACTGGATACCGGCTTGGCCCGCTTACTACCGTTCACTCAACTCAAAAACGCACCGGAGATGGCACGTCTGCTGGCCGATGCTATTGCCGCAAAGCGCAAGTTACTGATTGTGGCAGATTACGATGCGGATGGGGCCACGGCCTGTGCGGTTGGGCTGCGCGGGCTGCGTGCTATGGGTGCACAGGTGGATTTCATCGTGCCTAACCGTTTCGAATACGGTTATGGCCTGACGCCCGAAATTGTGCGCCTTGCAGCCCTATCATCACCCGATATTATCATCACCGTGGATAACGGCATCTCCAGCGTGGAAGGGGTGGCCGAGGCTAAAAAGCTGGGCATAGCGGTGCTGGTTACTGACCACCATCTGCCCGGAGATACCCTGCCGGACGCGCTGTGCATCGTAAATCCTAACCAGCCTGGATGCACCTTTCCGAGCAAGAATCTGGCCGGTGTGGGGGTGATGTTTTATGTGTTGCTGGCGCTACGTGCGGAGCTGCGGGCGCGCGGCGCCTTTGCCGACAAACCAGAACCCAACCTCGGCAACCTGCTCGATCTGGTCGCGCTGGGCACCGTGGCCGACGTGGTGAAGTTAGATGAAAACAATCGCATTCTGGTGCAGCAGGGTTTGCAGCGTATGCGTGCAGGCCGCGCCTGTGTCGGTATCACGGCATTGTTGCAGGTAGCAAAAAAATTACCCACTCAAGCATCCGCCTATGAAATGGGTTTTATCGTGGGGCCGCGACTGAATGCCGCCGGGCGTTTGGAGGACATGGCGCTGGGCATACAATGTTTGCTTACCGATGATGCGGTCGAGGCCGATGACATAGCTGCCAAGCTCGATGCGCTCAATCAAGAACGCCGCAGCATTGAAGCCGACATGCAACAGGCTGCATTGGCTGCGCTGGAAAATATAGATCCGACGGACGGCTACAGTCTCGCCTTGTTTGACGAGAGTTGGCATCAGGGAGTCATTGGTATTTTAGCCTCAAGGTTGAAGGATAAATTTCATCGCCCGATCATTGCCTTTGCCCGCTCGCAAGAGGGGGAGCTAAAAGGTTCAGGCCGCAGCATACCCGGCCTGCATCTGCGCGACGCGCTTGATCTGGTAGCCAAGCGCCATCCGCATCTGCTGCAAAAATTTGGCGGCCACGCGATGGCGGCAGGGCTAAACCTGCGCGAAGAACATTTCGCCGAATTTCAGAGTGCGTTTGAAGCAGTGTGCAAAAGCCTACTCACCCCAGCCGATCTGACCAGAATCCTCGAAACCGATGGCGCGCTCAAGCGGGACGAATACAGTGTGGAAATGGCACGTAGCCTGGAACGGCAAGTGTGGGGGCAGGGCTTTCCACAACCCCTGTTCGATGACGAATTCAAGGTCGATAGCCAGCGTGTCGTCGGCGAAAAACATCTTAAGCTCAAATTATCCAATCTATCTGGCGCGTTTGAGGCCATCCATTTTTTTTACGCCGATCCCATGCCCACCCGTATCCGTGCGGTATACAGCCTCAACATCAATGAATACAATGGCAAGGTGAGTGTGCAATTGATTGTGAGGCATTGGGAAGCTGCCACATAACATGCCAAACACCTTGTATCTTGCCACCGTCTAAAGTAAAATATTAAATATAATCAATGACTTACAAAATAACACCTTTACTGCATTTCAACGATTTAATGCTACTCAAGAGGTCATGAGTATGGAAATATCGATCTTGCAGGGCAACGGTATCGACGCGCTACCGCAATTTATTACCAGCCTTACCTTGGGCCTGTTGATTGGTCTGGAGCGTGAACGCAATCCGTCGGCCAAAGCCGGTTTGCGCACCTTTGCACTAGTGGCGATTTTCGGCACGCTCATTGCCATGCTTGCCAGCATCACCCAATCTCCCTGGCTGGTGGTTGCAGGTTTGTGCATTGTTGGCATCATGATTACTGCCGCCTATTTCAACAGCTCAGGTAGCGAGCAAGATCCTGGCACCACCACGATCGCCGCTTTGCTGCTGTGTTACCTACTCGGCGTGTTGGTCTGGCACAGGCAAACTCAGCTGGCCATCATGCTGGCGATTACCACCACGACCCTGCTGTATTTCAAACCGGAGCTGCGCGGCATGACGCAACGCCTGTCACGGCGTGACCTGGTGTCCATCCTGCAATTCCTGGTGCTCTCGTTTGTCATCCTGCCGATTTTGCCCGACCAGAGCTACGGTCCTTATCAGGTCTTTAATCCCTACCAAGCCTGGCTGATGGTGGTGCTAATTTCCGGCCTGAGTCTGGCAGGCTATGTAGCACTGCACTGGAGCGAAAATCGCTATGGCCCTGCCCTGTTAGGCTTTCTCGGCGGCCTTGTTTCCAGCACCGCCACCACCCTCGCCTATGCGCGCCTTGGCAAGGACAATGAAGGCATGCGGTCGCTGTCTGCCACTGTCATTCTGATTGCAAGTCAGGTTGTGATGTTGCGTCTGCTGGTTGTCAGCGCGGTGATCTCCCCGACCGTCATGCAGCAGCTGTTGTTGCCGATGGGCATGGGCTTGGCTTTCGGCGTTATCGCCACCTTAATCCGCTGGAATAAGCTGCGCAGCGATATCCCACTGCCCAAGCCAACCAGCAGCAATCCAGCCGAGATTCCCGCCGCACTGAGCTTTGCACTGATTTATGTAGTTGTACTGCTGGCTGCCGCGTGGCTGTCTGATATTGCTGGCAACAGCGGCTTGTATGCCGTTGCAGCGCTCTCCGGGCTGACCGATGTAGATGCCATTACCCTCTCCAGCCTACGTTTATTTGATCTGGGCAAGCTCAATGTAGATCATGCCGTGATGTCCATCGCCATTGCCTTCCTCGCCAACATGCTGCTGAAGTTTGGTATGGTGTTCTTTATTGGCGGCAAGCATCTGGCGCTGCATGTTGCCGCAGGCTTTGCGGCAATGAGTCTGGGCGTTGCCGTCGGTTTGCTGTTGCTGTAAATCCTGCTTGGATCTCATTTGCGAGGTTCCTGCAAGCGCGCCAGTCCATGTATAATCGCCGACTTTCCCGCCTACGAAATAATCATGGAAGCCGAACAGTTAAACGCCCTCACCCGCCACTTGCAAGATTTGCAGGTGCGTAACCTCGAACTTCGGAGGTATCTTTGACTTCGCTGGCAAGCAGGATCGTTTAGCCGAAGTTGTTAGCCTGGCTGAAGACCCCGCCATCTGGCAAGACAGCAAACGCTCGCAAGAGCTGGGGCGCGAACGCAAGATGCTGGAAGGGGTGGTAGTCAACCTGCAGCAGGTTGAGACCACGCTGAACGACACCAAAGAACTGATGGAAATGGCTGTCGCCGAAAATGACGATGGCAGCCTGCTCAGCATCGCCGAGGATGTTCAGCGTATGGAAAAAGTCGTAGCAGAGATGGAATTCCGCCGCATGTTCTCGGGGCAGATGGATGCCAACAATGCCTTTATCGAAATTCAAGCGGGCAGCGGCGGCACCGAGGCACAGGACTGGGCATCGATGCTGCTGCGCATGTATCTGCGCTACTGCGAACGCAAGGGTTTCAAGGTCGAAATCCTAGAACAGTCCGATGGCGAGGTAGCCGGTATCAAGGGGGCTTCGCTCAAGGTAATCGGTGAATATGCCTTCGGCCATCTGCGCACCGAAACCGGCGTTCACCGTCTAGTGCGTAAGTCTCCGTATGATTCCGGTAACCGCCGCCACACCTCGTTCTCCAGCGTGTTTGTTACCCCGGAGGTAGACGAATCAATCGAAATTGTAATCAACCCCGCCGATTTACGCGTGGACACCTACCGTGCTTCAGGCGCCGGTGGTCAGCACATCAACAAAACCGATTCAGCCGTGCGTATTACCCATGCGCCCACCGGCATTGTGGTGCAGTGCCAGAGCGATCGTTCGCAACACCGCAACCGCGCCGAAGCCATGGCAATGTTAAAGTCACGCATGTACGAGGCAGAGTTGCGCAAACTCAATGCCGAGAAACAGTCTATGGAAGACGGCAAGACCGACATCGGCTGGGGACACCAGATACGCTCCTATGTGCTGGATCAATCGCGTATTAAAGATTTGCGCACCAACGTTGAAATTGGCAATACTCAGGGCGTGCTGGATGGCGATCTGGACGAATTTATTGAAGCAAGCCTGAAGCAAGGCGTTAACTAGACTGACGGAACTATCATGACTATACCTCCTACTACCCCAACTGTTGAGCCGCAAGATGAAAACAAGATCATCGCCGAGCGCCGTGCCAAACTTACCGCACTGCGCGCGCAAGGCGTAGCCTTCCCCAACGATTTTAATCGCGAGCATCTCGCCGCCGATCTGCATGCCAGTTATGGCGATCTCAGCAACGAAGTGCTGGATGCAACGCCTATCAAGGTTGCCATTGCTGGGCGCATGATGCTGAAACGTGTGATGGGCAAGGCCAGCTTTGCGTCATTGCAAGATATGAGCGGGCGCATGCAGTTGTATCTCAGCAATGGCGATACCGGCGAATCCGCGCATGAGGCATTCAAGCATTATGATCTGGGCGATATTCTGGGCGCGGTGGGCGTGTTGTTCAAAACCAAAACGGGCGAGCTTTCTGTACGCGTGAACGAGTTACGCTTGCTGACCAAATGCCTGCGCCCTCTGCCGGAAAAATTTCACGGCCTCACCGATCAGGAACAAAAATACCGCCAACGTCATGTGGACTTGATTACCAATGACGAGACTCGTCGCGTATTCCTTATTCGTAGCCAAGCGATACAGGCAATACGCGAATTTTTCACTCGTCACGGTTATCTGGAAGTAGAAACGCCGATGATGCACGCCATTCCTGGTGGTGCTTCAGCCAAACCATTCACCACGCATCACAACGCTTTGGACATGCAGCTGTATCTGCGCATCGCGCCGGAGCTGTATCTGAAGCGGCTGGTGATAGGAGGATTTGAAAAAGTATTCGAGATCAACCGCAACTTCCGTAACGAAGGATTGTCGACACGGCACAATCCTGAATTCACCATGATTGAGTTTTACGAAGCCTATCGTGATTACAAATATCTAATGGATTTAACTGAGAAACTTTTCGCTGAAGTTGCGCTCAAAGTATTGGGCACCACGGTGATCACTTATCAGGGTAAGGAACTGGATCTGGGCAAGCCGTTCCATCGTTTGACAATGAATCAGGCGATACAAAAATATCATCCGCAATTCACCGATGCACAGTTGAACGACCGCGATTTTCTGATCAACGCACTGGAAGACCTGAAAGCCAAATACAGAAGCGAAGATGGCGTGGGCGGCTTGCAGCTGACCCTGTTTGAAGAACTGGCCGAAACGAAATTATTCGAGCCTACTTTCATTGTCGATTATCCAGTGGAAGCTTCGCCGCTAGCACGTAGCAGTGACAGTAATCCGGCAATTACTGAGCGTTTCGAGCTGTTCATGGTGGGCCGTGAAATCGCCAATGGCTTCTCCGAGTTGAATGATTCGGAAGACCAGGAAGCACGTTTCGATGCGCAGGTAAAAGCCAAGGATGCAGGTGACGAAGAAGCCATGTTCAAGGACATGGACTATATCCGTGCGCTGGAATACGGCTTGCCACCGACTGCGGGAGAAGGTATCGGTATTGATCGTTTGATCATGCTGCTGACCGATAGCGCCAGCATCCGCGATGTGATTTTGTTCCCGCAAATGCGTCCCGAAGCCTGAAAAAGTCACCCGCATGAAAGCACTCCTGCACGGTCTTGGCATCAATGTCTCCGATAAAGGCATGGATTTGATTCTCCCTGCAAGTCACATTCTGATCATCTTGACTCTGTCATGGGTGCTGATGCGGGTTAGCCACAAGCTGATCAAGCTCTTCAAGAATTATGTCACTCACACGACACGCGATGCCGGATCGATCAAACGCGCCGAAACGCTAAGCCAAGTATTCAGCCACGTTGCCATCGTCGTTATCACCCTGATCACCGGCATGCTTGTACTGGGCGAAGTGGGTATTTCCATTGCGCCCATTCTGGCTGCGGCCGGCGTGGTGGGTGTCGCAGTAGGTTTCGGTGCGCAAAGCTTGATCAAGGATTACTTCACCGGATTTTTTCTTCTGATTGAAGACCAGATTCGGCATGGTGAAGTGATCGAAATTGCCGGAAAAAAAGGCAAGGTTGAAGAAGTGACGCTACGTCATGTAAGGCTGCGCGATTTTGAAGGTAGCGTGCACTTTATTCCCAACAGTAGCATCACCACAGTAAGCAATAAATCACGGGACTACTGCTATGCGGTGATGGATATAGGCGTGGCCTACCGCGAGAATATTGATGAAGTGTATGAGGTCATGCGCAAGATAGGTGCTGAAATGCGTGTTGCTGCCGATGTTAAGGACTTAATTATTGAAGACCTAGAAATTGTGGGCATCGACGACCTGGCTGATTCAGCCGTCATCATCCGCTGCCGTTTCAAAGTCTATCCTTTGGAGCAATGGGATGTAAAAAGTGAATTTCTGTACCGGATCAAAAAAAGCTTCGATGCCGCCGCCATAGAAATCCCCTACCCGCACCTGACCCTGTATGCGGGACAAGCCAAGCAGCCAGCGCATACGCCTGCTTTCAAGACCCAATCACTGCCGATTGATATTGGCTAATAGTCTGATGTAATAAAAAAGGGGCCAGCAATGGCAAGCCACTCTCTAATCGTGTTGATTTTTGAGGGCTAAAATGAGAAGAGTGCACTCGTTTTATAAGGTAAGGATGTTCTCTTCATGGTGCAAGAGAATTCATCGGCAGCTTCAGTTAAACCTCGAAAAGCCGCCCAAAGCAAGGATCTTCAATACAATTTCTGTAGAAATCCCAGTGCTCCAACTATGGTGTAAAAGCTGCTCCCCAAGTTATCAAAAGAGTTTCCTGCGTTTACACGCTGGTGAGTGGAGGAAAAAGCGGACAGTGGCATGATTTAGACTGGGACAGTCTGCAGTTCGGCCTTACTTGGATTCACAATCGAAGTGCGACTTCACATCAAGCCGACATCACTGCTGAGTGGATATTGATCTTACGCAAAACCCAGTCAGCTAAGGGCTCACGGGTGGAGCTCTAAGCGTAATCAGTCACAAGCTCTTGTCTGCAAAACGCTTTTGAAGTTGCACTTCGAATGTGAATTCGCCTGCGCGTTCTTGACGCCAGCCCGCGTACATCGCGCAGGTGTTCGTCGTAGCGAGATAATTCCACGGCGATGTTTACAGTAGATGCTCGTGCGCTTGGCACTTCTTGGTGCAAATTGATGTGGTTCAAGATGGTCTCCTGAAGTGGGACCACCACTTCAAACGACCTCAGGGATTATGTAAAGCATTCTGAATAGTCAGCCGCCGCTAACCCGCTTATCGCCTACCATTTAACGCAAACCACTCCAACAACTTCACATAATCAAAAACCATACATAATCGGCAATAGAAGACGTTCGCTGTCGGAACTTGAGTGACCGCAGTCAGCGCAACACCTTCCATTGGAAAATGCTTGAAATTAGATTGAGTCGGCAAATCATGGATGACGCCATGGTGCAAGACGAGCAATCGCTCGTCAGAGATTACTCGTGCCTGTGTCCACGTGAGCGGCAAATTTCCGTCGCGTATGCGACACCGGATACGCACAACGTGCTAACCGGGACGGGGTTTCAGGTTCTTAGACACAAATCCCCGTATTGACTGCGAATGAAAGGCACGGATACTTCAAAAAGTGGCGTTGAAATTCCTATCCTTTGGATTGTCTGGTTACACTGTTTGGCGGCTAACTTCCCCCAGCAACTCTTGAGTACCGGGTACCCGAAATATACCTTGAAGGTTCAATAATTCATCACGGTGCATACGCGCCAGCTGTCCCACCATCTTTTCACCTGCCGGCGTGAGATGCACTTCGACAACCCGCCTGTCAGCCTCGCTTTGCTGGCGATATACCAGATCCATTTTTTCGCAGCGTGAGACCAGTGACACCACCCCGTGATGGTGCGACTGTAACCGCTCTGCCAGCTCGCCTATGCTGGCCCACTCCCTCCCCTGATACCCTTTGATATGTAACAACAGAAGATATTGAAGGTGTGTAATACCGAGATCGTGTGTTACTTCCTCGCTGAAACGAATGAAGCGGCGTAACTGGTAGCGAAAATTGGATAGGGTTTCAAACTCTTTTTTGCTGAGTGTTTTTTTTGACATGGCCGCCAGTAATTTAAAATTGTTCTGGCATTGTATCAAACTGTGATATATAATTTTCACAAATTACTGGTTAGCATTTTTATGTGGAGGTGAATAATGGATACGACGATTCAAATGCCGCCTGTTGATGCGGAAGGCTATCTGATCGAGCCGCTGGACTGGAATGCAGAAGTGGCCCAAGAACTTGCTATGCAGGAAAATATAACGCTTACCCCAGACCACTGGGATGTGCTGAATTTTATGCGCGAATATTACGCCGATCGCCAGATTACGGTGGATGTGCGTCATGTGATCAAACATTTGGCGGAAAAACACGGGCCCGAGTCACGCAATATGGTGTTTGAACTTTTTCCTTACGGTTATGTGAAACAGGCTTGCAAGATTGCAGGGATGAAGCGCCCGCGAGCTTGGAGTACGGGCTGACTCATGCTGTCATTCCAATTCTAAATTAAAACTACAACGACGGTTATTCTGCAAGGTGCAGAAACAAGCTACTGCAGTAGAGGTGAATCTGCACCCTCCAGCTGCACCCCCCGAATATCCGCCTGCCCCACCAAAATTTTCAGATATTGCTTCAGCGCACGCGCACGAACCTGCTCGGCCAGAAAAATGGCCAACTGTTCGCGTACCATCTCAAACGGCAAGGTATTGCCTTCCACGCGATGTTCGACTTGAACGATGTGCAGACCGAATCGGCTTTCCAGCAGTCTAGGGAAGATTTCTCCAGATTGCAGACTGAAAATCACGCGTTCAAATTCCGGTACAGTTTGTCCCTTGCTGAGCTGCCCCAGGTTGCCACCCACTTCAGATGAGGTGCAATTCGAGTAAGTGCGTGCCAACTCCCTAAATTGTTCCGGGTGTGCAAGCACCTGTTGCAACACCTCCTCGGCTTTGGCACGTAGCGCTTCCAGCGGTACTTCTGGCGTCACCTGAAATAAAATGTGGCTCGCTTCCACCAGATCACCCTGGCGAAACTGTTTAAGATTTTTACGATACAAAATCTCACACTCATCATCTGTAGGTGTCGGTGTAGATACTTCCATTTCAACAAGGCGATTGATGAGTGCATCTTCAATCAGCGACTCCGCATCTTCCTGCTGGGATTGCTCCAATGCAAGTAACTCTTCCTGTGCCAAAGTAACCTTGGCACGCGCGGCTTGCAACAATACCTCGCGCAACACCAGCGCTTCCACCGCCGCTTTCACTGGGTATGGCGCGTTTTCATGGTGTGGCAATTCACGTTCCACCGCTTCATCTGTAATCTCAATATCATTTACTCTGATGCTCATATTCTATTCTCCAATTATCGAATTACATTAACCGCGTTGACGCACAATCTGATAGCTGCGGGTCAAATAGCCGACGAGCGCAAAGCCGCTCCACACATGTACTAGACGGGTGAACGGGAACAGTACAAATACGGTCATGCCGAACATCAGGTGAATTTTATAAATCAGCGGCACCGTCAGCAAGGCATCGGATGCACCGGCACGGAAGGTCACAATAGCTTGCGCCCATTGGCCCAGCAGCAGCATGACACTGCCATCCTTGTGTTGCAGCGAGTACAGAATGCTGATCAGGCCGAGCACCAGGGTGACAAAAATCCACAGCAGAATGAAGATGTCCATCGGATTGCTGGTAGCACGGATACGCTCATCCGTCAGACGACGGTGCAGCAGCATGGTAATACCGACGAAACACATCAAGCCCGCAATGCCACCGCTGACAATCGCCAGCATTTGCTTGTCTGGGGTAGACAATCCCAGGCTCTCATACAGCCAGTGCGGCGTCAGCAAACCAACGATGTGTCCAAAAAACAGGAACAGTATGCCGATATGAAACAGGTTGCTGCCCCAGCGCAATTGACTGGCACGCAGCAGCTGGCTGGAGTCGCTTTTCCAAGTGTATTGCTCACGATCGAAACGAATCAAACTACCCAGCAAAAAAATGACGAGGGCGATGTAGGGATAAATCCCGAAAAGCGCGTTGTTAAGATAGTTCATGACTTGATCTCCTTGTATTAAATTGCTTGCACGGCAGCGGTTTTGCGCGATACCGGCATACGCACCACGGCAGACTGCGGCCTGGGTACCATCAGCGGATCGGTGCCGTCAGCGGACGGGCCAAACTGAACCATGGTTTCCTCCATGTCGCGTATAGGCACATCCGGTAGCTCTTTGGCGGCAACCGGTGAAATGCTTTCCAGCACGTCAAACACATGCTGATAGGGACTCTTGTTTGCCTTGAGTTTGCGCCCGATCAAGCCCATCACATCGATGGTTTCTCCCAGCATGGCGCGTGCCTCATCATCCGGCAGTTGCGACAGATACTCCAGAAACAGCGGCACATAATCTGGCAATTCTGCCGCATCCATATCCAGGCCGTGCTTGCGATACTCTTCAATCAAATTCACCATCGCCATGCCACGGTCACGCGATTCACCGTGGATGTGCTCGAACAGATGCAGCGAGTGCGAAGGATTGCGGTCAAAGGTGCCCACATAGTTCTGCTCAAGTTCCAATGATGATTCTGTGCGCATCATTTTAAACAGCTCAGCCAGTTTCTTTGCGGCTTTGCCATTGAGCTTTTTTTCTTCATCCAACACTTCTGCCAGCGTATCTAATTCCTGTAACCATTCGGCCTGCGGATAACTTAACAGCAGCGATAACACTTTAAATGTTTTCATGTTTACACCCCTTCTTTCATTTTTCTAGTCGACTTTGGCATCGCTACAACATTGGCTGCATGCTTCTTGGTGCCGAACAGGCTGGGTTTGGAAGTGCCATCGGAACAACCGTTGCCAAAGGTGAAACCGCAACTGCCTTTTTCATCGTAGGCATCCACAATTTCTGCGCGGTGGCTGCTTGGTATGACAAAACGGTCTTCATAATTCGCAATCGCCATGTAACGGTACATATCCTCCACCTGTGCCTCAGTCAAACCTACCTGTTTTAATACACTGGTATTGGCTACTCCATCGACAGACTTGCCGCGCATATAGGCACGCATCGCCAGCATACGATCCAGTGCGGTAACGATGGGTGCTTCCTTGCCGGCAGTCAGCAGATTGGCGAGGTATTTCACAGGAATACGCAAGGACTTGGTGTCGGGAATAATCCCGTTCATGCCCATCGCACCGCTTGCTGCCGCAGACTGTATCGGTGAAAGCGGCGGCACATACCAGACCATCGGCAAGGTGCGATATTCGGGATGCAGGGGGAAAGCAATCTTCCACTCCATCGCCATCTTGTATACCGGCGATTTGCGTGCGGCTTCCAGCCAAGCTTCGGGGATGCCGTCGGCGCGTGCCTGGGCTATCACCTTCGGATCGTTCGGATCGAGGAACATCTTCAATTGCGCTTCGTACAAATCCTGCTCGTCCGGCACACTGGCAGCGGCTTCAATTTGATCCGCGTCATACAACAGCACGCCCAGATAGCGGATTCTGCCGACGCAGGTTTCCGAGCAAACTGTGGGCTGACCGCCCTCGATGCGCGGATAGCAGAAGGTGCACTTCTCTGCCTTGCCAGATTTCCAGTTGTAATAGATTTTCTTGTACGGGCAACCGCTGATGCACATGCGCCAGCCTCGGCACTTGTCCTGATCCACCAGCACAATGCCGTCTTCCTCGCGCTTATAGATCGAACCGGAAGGACAGGAAGCCACACAAGTCGGATTCAGGCAGTGCTCGCACAGACGCGGCAGATACATCATGAAAGTATTCTCGAAAGTCGAATACATTTCCTTCTGCACATTGTCGAAATTTTTGTCGCGGCTGCGTGAAGCAAACTCGCCGCCCAGATCATCTTCCCAGTTTGGACCCCATACTATCTTGTCCATTTTCTTGCCGGTAATCACCGATACCGGGCGCGCTGTGGGCGGGGTCTCGGACAGTTTTGCGGTTTGCAGATGCTGGTAATCGAAAGTGAACGGCTCGTAGTAATCGTCGATTTCCGGCAGATTCGGGTTGCCGAATATATTGGCCAGAATGCGCCACTTGGCCCCCTGACGCGGCTCGATCTTGCCGCCCTTGCTGCGTTTCCAGCCGCCGTTCCATACATCCTGGTTTTCCCACTGCTTCGGATAACCAACGCCCGGTTTTGTTTCCACATTATTGAACCAGGCATACTCAACACCATCACGCGAGGTCCACACGTTTTTGCAGGTAACCGAACAAGTGTGACAACCGATACATTTGTCCAGATTCAATACCATTCCAACTTGGGCACGTATTCTCATTTTGCACTCCCTCTTATTCCCGCTGGTTGGTTTTCATCCAAGGGACCTTCCATCCAGTCCACTTTTTTCATTTTGCGCACCACCACAAATTCATCGCGGTTTGAACCAACCGTGCCGTAGTAGTTGAAGCCCCATGACAACTGCGCATAACCACCTATCATATGCGTGGGCTTGGTCACGGTACGCGTCACGCTGTTATGGATGCCGCCACGGAATCCGCTGGTTTCTGCTCCCGGTACGTTGATGATCTTTTCCTGTGCGTGATACATCAACGCCATGCCGCGAGGTACACGCTGGCTAACCACGGCACGCGCAGTGAGCGTGCCGTTGACGTTGTAAACCTCGATCCAATCGTTATCAACTATGCCTGCTTCTTTTGCCTCCGGCTCGGAGATCCACACGTGCGGACCGCCGCGTGACAATGTCAGCATGCGCAGGTTGTCAGAATAAGTACTGTGGATACCCCACTTCTGGTGCGGCGTAATCCAGTTCAATATCAGCTGTGTATTGCCGTTACCGAGCTTGTCGATGACCGGTTTAATGGTCTTGGTATCGATGGCAGGTTTGTAAACACATAAACCCTCACCGAAATCCAGCATCCATTTGTGATCCTGGTAAAACTGCTGGCGACCGGTCAGCGTGCGCCACGGTATGTACTCGTGCACGTTGGTGTAACCGGCGGTGTAGCTCACATGCTCGGACTCGATACCGCTCCAGGTGGGTGACGAAATAATCTTGCGCGGCTGCGCCTGAATATCGCGGAAGCGAATCTTGTCGTCTTCACGCGTGAGCGCCAGATGTCGATGGTCGCGTCCGGTAATTTTTCCCAATGCGTCCCACGCCTTGAGCGCAACCTGGCCATTGGTTTCTGGGGCCAGCATCAAGATCATTTCACACGCATCAATAGCCGATGTTAGGTTAGGCATGCCCTTGCTGACACCTTCTTCCTGCACGGTGTAATTCAGATCGGCCAGCTGCTTGACTTCGCTTTCCGTATTCCACGAAATGCCCTTGCCGCCATTGCCAAGCTTGCTCAGCAACGGGCCGATCGAGGTAAATTTCTTGTAGATATCGGCATAGTCACGCGTCACCACCGTCATCGTCGGCATGGTCTTGCCGGGAATCGCCTCGCACTCACCTTTATGCCATTCTTTCACATCGATCGCCTGACCCAGCTCACCCGGTGTATCGTGCATCAAGGGGGTGAGCACCAGATCTTTCTGCGTGCCGAGATGTGTGGAGGCCAGTTCGCTGAACTTCTTCGCGATGGTCTTGTAAATTTCCCAGTCGGATTTGCTTTGCCACAGCGGTTGCACCGCTTCAGACAGTGGGTGAATGAAGGGATGCATGTCCGAGGTATTCAGATCGTCCTTCTCATACCAGGTTGCGGTGGGCAACACGATATCGGAATACAGACAGGTGGTGGACATGCGGAAGTCCAGCGTCACCAGCAAGTCGAGCTTGCCCTCTGCACCCTTGTCATGCCACACCACTTCCTTGGGCTTGGCTTCGCCCAACTCGCCCAGGTCCTTGCCAAACACCGCGTTCTGCGTGCCGAGCAAATACTTCATGAAGTATTCATGGCCCTTGCCGCTGGAACCCATAATATTGGAGCGCCACACAAACATATTGCGCGGGAAATTTTTCGGATTATCCGGATCTTCGCACGACATTTTGAGCGCGCCGCTCTTGAGCTGCTCCACTGCATATTTGATCGGATCAACCCCCGCCGCTTCGGCCGCCTTGACCACTTCCATTGGATTGGTTTGCAACTGTGGTGCTGAGGGCAACCAGCCCATGCGCTCCGAACGGACATTGAAATCGATCAGGCTATAGTCTGCGGCATTGGTCTCGGCAGTTGGCGAGGTGATTTCACCCACATTGAGTTTCTCGTGCCGCCACTGGCTGGTGTGCGCATAGAAGAATGAGGTGCCATTCATCTGCCGCGCTGGACGCTGCCAGTCCAGCGCGAACGCGAGCGGCGCCCAGCCGGTTTGCGGACGCAGTTTTTCCTGACCAACATAGTGCGACCATCCGCCGCCGGATTTGCCGATACAGCCGCACATCATCAGCATGTTGATGATGCCGCGATAGATCATATCCATGTGGTACCAGTGGTTCAGACCCGCACCGACGATCACCATAGACTTGCCTTGGGTCCTGTTGGCGTTGTCGGCAAACTCGCGCGCCACGGTGATGATGTCGGCACGCTTCACGCCGGTATGCTTTTCGCCCCAGGCCGGGGTATAAGGGGTCATGTCATCGTAACTGGTGGCGACATTGCCGCCGCCAAGGCCGCGGTCCAGACCATAGTTCGCCATCATCATGTCGTAGACGGTGACCACTTTGACTTCCTTGCCATTCCCCAGCTTGATCGATTTGGCCGGCACATTGCGCACCTGCACATCCTTGGCGTCGTTGCCACCAAAGTACGGGAAGCCCACAGCCACCACGTTATCCTTGCCATCGATCAGACTTAGTTTCGGCTTGATCTCGGCCTTGTTGCCGCCATCTTTCATTTCCAGATTCCAGCTTCCAGCCTGTCCCCAGCGGAAACCGATGGAGCCATTCGGTGCACTCAGATTGCCGCTGTTTTCATCAAAAACTATAGTCTTCCAGTCCGGATTGTTTTCCTGTCCCAGTTTGCCATCCAGATCGGAGGCGCGCAGGAAACGGTCTGCCACCAGTGTGCCCTTGAAGTCTTTCAGCATTACCAGCATCGGCATGTCGGTGTACTGGCGGCAGTAGCCGTCGAAATATTCGCTCTTGTTATCGAGGTGAAACTCTTTGAGGATGACGTGACCCATCGCCATCGCCAGCGCGGCGTCGGTGCCCTGTTTGGGTGCCAGCCAGATGTCGCCAAACTTGACCATCTCGCTATAGTCACTGGCAATGGCCACAACTTTGGTGCCCTTGTACCGCACCTCGGTCATGAAATGCGCATCGGGTGTGCGCGTCTGCGGCACGTTGCTGCCCCACACCAACAGGTAGGTGGAGTTGTACCAGTCGGCAGATTCTGGCACATCGGTCTGCTCGCCCCAAGTTTGCGGTGAAGCGGGGGGCAAGTCACAGTACCAGTCGTAGAAGGACAGACAGACGCCGCCGATCAGCGACAAATAACGCGAACCAGCCGCATAGCTGACCATCGACATTGCCGGTATCGGCGAGAAACCGATCACGCGATCCGGGCCGAATTCCTTGATGGTGAATACATTGGCGGCGGCGATGATTTCGGAAACCTCATCCCAACTAGCGCGTACAAACCCGCCCTGTCCGCGCACCGACTTGTATCTTTTTGCCGACTCGGGATTCTGGCTGATGAACTTCCATGCAGCCACCGGCTCCATGCTGTTGCGCGCCTCGCGCCACATCTCCATCAAGCGTCCGCGTATCAACGGATATTTCACCCGCTGTGCACTGTACACATACCAGGAATAGCTGGCACCGCGCGGACAACCGCGTGGCTCATGATTAGGCAGATCGGGACGGGTTCTGGGATAGTCCGTTTGCTGGGTTTCCCAGGTGATCAATCCGTTCTTGACATAGATTTTCCAGCTGCACGAACCGGTGCAGTTCACACCGTGGGTGGAACGCACAATTTTGTCGTGCTGCCAGCGTTGGCGGTAACCGTTTTCCCAGGTGCGGTCTTCATTGGTGACCACACCGTGATCGCCGGAAAAATTATCTACGTTCTTTTTGAAAAAACTCAATCGATCTAAAAAATGGCTCATGCTTGACTCCTGTTTGAAATATTGAATATAATCAAGATGTTACACTGCTATGGATTTTTAATTTCCGAGCCTTTGCGCAGATAGAACCACCAGTTCAATACCAGGCACACGGCGTAGAAGATTGCAAAACCGTACATCGCCATCTGCGGCGTGCCGGCCTTGATTTGCTCACCGATCACCACCGGCGCGATGAAAGCGCCGTAGGCGGCGACCGCCGAGGTCCAGCCCAACACTGGGCCGGCCTGGGTGCGATCGAAGATGACGCCGACGGTGCGGAAGGTCGAACCGTTACCGACACCGGTGGCAGCGAACAGCACGATGAACCCGACTATGAACTGAAAGAAGAATACTTCCGGCGTGGCCGACTGGTAGGCTTGCATCATGATCCAGCCGACATAGACCGAGGCCACGACCATGATCACTGAGATAACCTGGGTCACGATCGATCCGCCTAGTCTGTCGGAGATCCAGCCGCCGATTGGGCGCACCGCAGCGCCAACGAAGGGGCCGATCCAGGCGTAGGTGAAGGCCGAGATCGCGTTGGGATTTTTCGTGTGCGTCCATACGCCGGTAGCCGCATCCAGAATATGCTTATCGCCAAAGATGACAGTGATAGCCAACGGCAGCGCCATGGCGAAGCCTATGAAAGAGCCGAAGGTCACAACATATAGCGCCGTCATCGACCAGGTGTGTTTGTTGCTGAAGATGGAAAATTGTTTTTTGATGTTCTCCTTCATCGGGCCGAATGCCGCGAGCCGCAAGATCAAGAGTGCTAAGACAATGTCCAGCGGAATGGCGATCCACATACTGAGGATGCCTAGCCCGGTGGGCGCAGGCAGGTAGAGATATAATACGAGGATGGAAGGGATGAAGACCAGCGTGTAGAGCCAGGTGATCTTGGCAAATGCTACGATGGGATTTTCACAATCCGGCGAAATCGGCTTCAGATTATTCATACCAAACCAGGTCAGTGCGGCCAGCGGCACCAGCGTAATCGCCCAGGCAAAGCCGGCGTTCTGGATCCAGGTGGGCGTGCCTGCGGCAATCTTGCCGAAAATCCAGCCGCTATCCTTCAGCAGCGTCATCGATTCGCCGCCGAAGCTACCCAGCAGGCCTACCGTCATCACCAGCGGGATCACGATCTGCATCGTCGTCACGCCAAAATTGCCAAGGCCTGCGTTAAGACCCAGCGCCGTACCCTGCAAGCGCTTGGGGAAGAAGGTGCTGATGTTGGACATCGAACTGGCGAAGTTACCGCCGCCGACGCCACACCACAATGCCATCAACTGGAACGACCACAGCGGCCATTCTGGATGCTGTAGCACGATTCCGGTGCCGATAGCGGGCGCCAGCAGCATGATGGTGGTGAGGAAGATGACATTGCGTCCGCCCGCCAGCCGGATGAAAAAGGATGAAGGGATGCGCATCGTGGCGCCGGAGATGCCGGCAATCGCGGTCAACGTGAACAACTCGGCCTTGGTGAAGGGGAAACCCAGGTTGAGCATCTGCACGGTGATAATGCCCCACATGCCCCACACCGCGAAGCCGCACAGCAGCGCGGGAATGGATATCCACAAGTTGCGGTAAGCGATTTCCTTGCCGGTGGATTCCCAGAATTTCTCGTCCTCCACATTCCAATCCTTGATATTGACCTTAGACATATTCATCTCCTGAAGTTATGGGCACCTCTAAAAATCCAGATTTCATCCCAACTGCTGCGTTGCGGGAAAAATTTCTTGCTTACATATAAAACATATGCGGCGCTGCTAAATTTTTCCCGCGCCTTGCATTTGGGCGAACTCTGAATTTTTAGAGGCGCCCTTATGAAACAAACTACTGTGCAAACTTTAAAATCCCTGCTTATTCCATCAAATAGCGTTGCGATTTTTCGAGCGCAGCACATCGAGTGGCCGCACCTCGGTGAAATACATCCACATCAGCGACACCCACACCACACCGAACAACAGCATGAAGGCCGATGAGCGTATGCCGGTCAAATCTACCAGTGCGCCAAACATGATAGGCATGATGAAACCACCCAGACCGCCGGCCAAACCGACTACGCCGGAAATGACACCAATGTTTTTGGGATAGTCGTCTGAGATATATTTAAACACCGAGGCCTTGCCGATCGCAAAGGCAATGCCCATCGTGAACATCAGAATGGTGAACATGGTTGGGCCTAGGCCAATATTGAAAGAGGCCGGGCCAGTTACGGTATGAATGGTGAGAGTGGTTTGTGGATATGACAGGAAGAACAGGCAAACCAGCGACACCCACAATACCCACCAGGTAATGGTATGCGCGCCGAACTTGTCCGAGAAATATCCGCCCGCTATGCGCAGCAAACCGCCTGGAATGCTGAACGCGGCTGCCAGCAAAGCGGCGGTCTTAAGATCGAAGCCATACTCGGTGATATAGTATTTTGTCATCCACAGTGCCAAGGCAACATAACCGCCAAACACGATGGAATAGTATTGGCAGTAACGCCATACTCTGGGATCCTTCAGTGCCTGTAGCTGTTCCCTGACGGTAATATGACTATCTACAACGTGAGTTTTATCGGTATAGGTAAAGAACCAGAACAGGATCGCGGTCACCAGCATCAGCACTGCATAGATCTGCGGCACCATGGCCCAACCGTAGGCCACCACAATCGCGGGCGCCACCAGCTTAGTGATCGCGGCACCGGTATTACCCGCACCAAAAATTCCCATCGCCAAGCCTTGTTGCTCCCTAGGGAACCAGCGCGCGCAGTAGGCAATCCCCACGGTAAACGAGCCGCCGGCAACACCCACAAACAAACTAGTCACCAGGAAATGCCAATATTCGGTGGCCACGGAAATCATCCAGATTGGAATAACCGTAGACAGCATCAGGATGAAATAGACCATGCGGCCGCCATATCTGTCCGTCCACATGCCCAGCGGCAGGCGGATCAGCGAGCCAGTCAGCACAGGCATGGCAATCAGCAAGCCGAATTGTGTTTCATTGAGATTAAGCATTGCCTTGATCGGAATACCGATCACGGCAAACATCATCCAGACCATGAAGCACACCGTGAAGGCGATGGTGCTCGCAGTCTCCACAGACCAGGCTTTGTATAGTTGTGTATGCATTTTTTAATCCCCTATCCGTTGCTAAGTTGCGGGCTACACTTTTAAACTGACTTGAGTATAGGGCGGAATATTACGTGTCACCAGAGGGTGAAATAACTGAGTAATTAACTACAAATACCACTTTGGTGGTATGCAAATAAACACCTAACATATTGATAATATTTAATTTTTAAAATTAATGCACATGTACGCCATGCTTAAAACTTCTTTGGTGGTAATCCCTCTGCTTTCTGTTGGAGCGCCGACGTCCACGTCGGAATTTGATTACAGATGCCGACGTGGACGTCGGCGCTCCCATTTATTTAACTTCGTTGCTTGACTCTTCTACGCAACCGAACCCGCATAAAGCGCAGCAATCAAATCAGACTGTGTCACCATACCAACCAGACGTCGCTCTTCATTGACGACAGGGATATGGTGCAAGCCTCGCTCGGACAACATTGGTACCAGCTCCACAATATGCATCGTTTCTTTCGCCGTATACACTGGGGATGCCATGATCTGTCCCACGACCTCGGGTTTGTCTGAGGTCATACTGGGAGTGCGCTTGATAAATTTCATCAGTTTGTCCTGAAAAATATCATACGTTTTCAGATTTGCACGCTTCAGAAAATCAAGCAGTGTAATGATGCCGATCACGCGCTGAGCACTATCGACAACCGGTATTGCTTTAATTTTATGGTAAAGCAACTGCGCCCAAGCCTCTTCCAGCTCGGTACCATATTCTGCGGTAACCAGATCGCGTGACATGATGTCGGCGCAGGTGATTTCTCCCATCTTGCGACGATAGGCCTGCATCCCGGCCATCTTATATATTTGGCCAAGATCCTCTTCACTGACAGCAAGAACAGTGTTCATCTGCTTCAAGGCATTGTGTAAATCAGACTGATTAATACCCAGCCTGTCTAGCGTAGCGGGATCATCGTGTTTATGAATAACGTCACGAACCGGCAAAGATCTGGCCGGATAACGCCGACCCGGCAACAGATTATTGATGATGAAGCCAAGCAGCAATAGAATGGCCAAATTCAAACCAACGGGTACCAGCACAAAGTGGTAACCCAGTTCATGCACGTTTTCATCCCCCAGCACAGGCAATAAGGCCATTGCCCCACCTGGCGGATGCAGACAACGCAGCATCTGCATCGCCAGCAAGGACAACGACACGGAAAGAGCGGCAGCAACCATCAAATTCGGCACATATTTCACGCAGGTCACCGCTACCAATGCAGAAATGATAGTCCCGCCCAACATAGACCAGGGCTGCGCCAAGGGACTATGCGGAATGGCAAATAATAAAACGGCTGAAGCACCCATCGATGCCACCAGAATTGGCAGACCAACTCCACTGACAAACAGGCTGCTGACATATCCCACTAATAAAATGGCAACAAAGACCGCAAGTGTCGAGCGTAACTTTTCGCCCGTGCTCAGTGGTGAACTTTCTGGCACAATATAGTGCAATATTTTTGAGTAAATTTGTTTCATATACAGAACTTATTGACGACCTATCGTTTTTATTCTGGATGTGTTGCGATGACATCATCAATGCAGCCATAAAAGCAACATGATGAATACATCATGCATCAGACACATTTCAGGTTTTTAAATTATCAGGGGCGCAATATGAGCATCATCGCCATTAAATATTTACACACCTGTCGCTTGCCAGTTTGCGGACTACTTATTTGAACCGGATTGAGTGTAGGGTGGATTATTACGGGTCGCCAGTGGGTGAATAACTGAGTAATAAACTACACATACCACTTTAGTGGTATCTAAACAACTACCTAACCAATTGATAAAATTTAACTTTTAAAATTGACACGCATTCATGTCATGCTTGAAACTTCTTTGGAGGTAATCCCTCTACATTTCTGTTTGCGATTTAACCAACAGGCGCCTGCGACGGCGATGACATCATGAAAATTCCTTATAATTTAACCCAGCGCTCCCTGCTGCTGCGTCTGGGCATTGCCATGTCAGCCATTACCCTGCTGGGCATCATCGGCATGGCCAGCTCCATCATCATTGCCGGCAAGACCCAGAGCAGCGCCGCCACGATTGATGAAACCGGCGCTCTGCGCATGCAGAGTTACCGCATGGCTAATTTGATTCTGGTCGCACAGCGGCAAGGCACGCCAGAAAACTGGGGTTCAGTCGATAAAGCGATTGCAATTTTTGAGCACAGCCTGCAAAGCTCAAACCTGCGCGCGATCACCGCCTCCCGCTCCGGCAATGCATCAGACAATGATTACCGCGATGTCGCCGAAGAGTGGAAAAACCAACTCAAACCTAAACTTACACAACTGGTTGCACGCGGCGGCTCAACGCAGCAGCAAGAACTAGCACTACTGCACAATATCAGCGCCTTTGTGACGAAGGTCGACAACTTGGTCAAGCTGCTGGCACAGCAGGCCGAAAATCGCATCACCTTGCTTACCACCATACTCAGCATCTCGCTTTACATTACGCTAGCGGTTGTGTTTTTTACCATGTATGTCATGCACTCGGAAGTGCTGCTCCCCTTGCGTGATCTGCTAAGCTGCGCTGAGAAAGCGGGAAAGGGAGATTTTTCTGTCAGGGCACTCCACACGGGTGAGGACGAGCTGGGACGATTGGGCAACGGTTTCAATGCGATGGCGGATGATTTGACCAAACTCTACAAAAATATCGAAGCTAGAGTCGCCGAAAAAACAGCCGATCTCGAACGCAGCAATCGCTCGCTGGAGCTGCTATACCATTCCATCTCGCGCATCAACGATGCCCCTGTCGATAAAAATACCTATCAGGCCCTGCTGAAGGATATTGAGCAGGTTCTCGGTTTCGGCCACGGCACAACTTGCTTAATTGAAAATGATAGCAACAAGGCGATCATTCTTGCCTCCACCCAGAACCCAAAACAAGGCGATGCCAACCTGTGCAAACTGAGTAGTTGTGCCGAATGCCTGAAAAGCGAAACACTGCATTTGCGCAGCCTAGCAAAACACGGCGAGAAGAAAATATTGTCAGTGCCGTTGCAGGATATGGATAGACGCTACGGCGTGATGCAAATCGAAATACCCGAAGGTCATATTGTTGAAGAATGGCAAATGCAACTACTGGAGGCATTGAGCAGACATATCGGCATTGCCATAGGCACCTCTCATCGCGCCGAACAAAACCGCCGCTTGTCTCTACTTGAAGAGCGTGGTGTGATCGCACGCGAACTGCACGACTCGCTGGCACAGTCGTTGTCCTATATGAAAATTCAGGTCAGCCGTTTGCAAGCAGTAATGGGACAACACAATTTCTCGCAAGATGCCAACACTATTCTGGCTGAATTGCGCGAAGGTCTGAATAGTGCATACCGTGAACTGAGAGAGCTACTCACCACCTTCCGCCTGAAAATTGAAGGCAACGGCCTGCTGCCCACGCTGGAAAAAACCGTCGCGGAATTTTCATCGCGCGGCAACATCCCCATCAGTATTGAAGCCCATCTGGCTGTCTCCCAATTATCCGCCAATGAAGAAATTCACATCATGCAGATCGTGCGCGAAGCACTCGCCAATGTGCTGCATCATGCCAAGGCAAGCCGTGCCAGCGTGAGCATCGAACAGGCCGAGGATGAAAGCATCACGGTTATCATTGATGACGACGGTGTCGGTATTGGTACCAGCCAGTCTGAAACACACCATTACGGTATCAACATCATGCTGGAACGTGCGCTCAGCCTGGGTGGATCGTTTGACGTGCAAACCCGTGCGGTGGGCGGCACACGCATCATCTTCCGCTTTCATCCGGGCACACGACGCCATACTCATCCACTACAACAAGGATCTCTTGCCACATGAATTCAGCCAATCAACAAACCATTCTGATCATTGATGATCATCCGCTATTCCGCAAAGGTCTGAGGCAACTCATACAGTCGGCTGAAGAATTCAATATTGTCGGTGAGGCATCAGGCGGCAAAGACGGCATCACCCTCGCTCATACACTGAAGCCGGACATGATACTGCTTGATCTGAACATGAAAGATATGAGCGGGATTGAAGTACTTAGAACCCTCAAATCGACCGACCTTGATTCCCGCATCATCATGTTGACAGTCTCAGACCATGCCGAAGATCTGGTCGCCGCGCTACGAGCCGGTGCAGACGGTTACCTGTTGAAAGACATGGAACCGGAAGACTTGCTCGCTAACATCCGCGCAGCCGGCCTGGGCAGAATGACGCTGAACGAAAAACTCTCAGGCATGCTGGCGCGAGCATTGAACGAAGGAAGCAGACCAAAAACGCCTAGAGAGGCCGGGTTAACAGATCAGGAAAGCAAGATTCTGGATCATCTTGCAACCGGCAAGAGCAACAAACTGATCGCGCATGAACTCGGTATTACCGAAGGTACAGTCAAAGTGCATGTCAAACACCTGCTAAAAAAACTCAATCTGAAGTCGCGCGTGGAAGCGGCAGTATGGGCGATAGGTAAGGCGAATAAAATCTGAGCTTCAACTGTCCGGAGTATTTCGAGGCACCTACCGGCACCAGGTTCAAACCATGACTGAATGGAACGCCAAGCAGGATTTTATTTGCAACTTGTCGATGATTTTCTAACCACATTCTAGGTCGCGCCGCCATCGCTTGAATGAGTGACATTGGCATAGTCGTCCATGAATATCGCAGCATTGGGATTGCCGGAATCAAATCTAACTTTATGGATTATATTATGCCGCCCCACCGTACTGCCGATGTATACAGGAAGCAGTCCCCATGTCTGACCTCCATTCTTGCTGCGACAGATAAACCCGTTGCGACGATTATCTGAAGTAGCAAGCAGCAGGATGACAGCTGAACTGATGGCGATGTAATTGATGTTGCTCCAGTTCTCGCCCACTGTATCCGGGCTGGTCAAAGGCAATAAATTCCAGCTTGCACCACCATCCTCAGATTTGAATATGCCCCTCCCCCGCAGTGCATTCTCATTGCTACGCACTTCACCTGTGCCGGCATACATGATGTCAGAATAATTCGGATCTAATGCCAAGGTGCTGACTGGCAGGCTTTTCATTGCATCACTCGCTGACATCCACGTATTGCCCGTATCGGTGGATTGCCGCATCCACAGTCCACCTTGCGCGGCACCCGCCCACATTCTATGTGGCTGGGCGGATAAACTAACAAAGTCAACACGCGATCCTTCCAGCCCAAGGACATCCATGGTTTCATTAAAATGGTCCCGATGGCCGATGCGGAAATCGTGCGACTGCAGCAGGAAGAAGGCTTTGCCTACATGCGATAAGCATCACAGAATCGGTCAGCGGGTTCTACTGCTTACCTTCGATCCTAACGGCAGCTTATCCTTTAGCAGCGGACATTCTGACTGGCTGGATTGGCCAAATTGAAGACAGTCGTAAAATGCAGCCGCAGGCCGCTTTGGGCTGGTGTCTCAATAAAGAAGAATCATGGAAAACCGTTGATATTTTGTAACACCATTTAAAGTTGATCTGCTTTTACCAAATAAAATGCCCTGCTATTTCTAACAGGGCACTTTTAGCCTTAAATCCAACCTACGAAAGTTTACTTTAACTTCCGCTCATCTCCAGCATCAGCTGATTTATCCGTTTCACAAAGCTAGCGGGGTCATCCAGTTGACCACCTTCAGCCAACAGAGCCTGGTCAAACAGCACTGAGGCCCAGTCGTCGAATCTCTTTTCTTCAACCTTCAAGCGCAGCACCACCGGGTGCTTGGGATTGATTTCAAGGATGGGCTGCGATACCGGCGCTTTCTGTCCTGAGGCTTTCAACAGGCGTGCCAGGTTTGCGTTCATGTCATGCTCGTCAGCCACCAGACAAGCTGGAGACTCGGTCAGGCGATGGGTCACTCTCACCTCTTTGACGCGACCACTTAGGCTGGCCTTGATCTTATCGGTCAAGTCCTTGAAGTCGCCAGCGTCTTTTTCCTGCTCTTTCTTTTCTGTTTCATCTTCAAGCTTGCCCAGATCGAGGCCGCCTTTGGCAACTGAGGTAATTTGCTTACCCTGGAACTCAGGCAGATTGCTCACAACCCATTCATCCACGCGATCGGTCAGCAACAGCACTTCGATGCCTTTCTTGCGGAACACTTCCAGATGCGGGCTGTTCTTGGCGGCATTAAAGGTATCGGCAGTGATGTAGTAAATCTTGTCCTGACCCTCTTTCATGCGGCCAAGGTAATCAGCCAGAGAAACGATATTCGCTTCGGTATCGTTATGGGTAGAAGCAAGCCGCATCAAGCCTGCGATTTTTTCCTTATTGGCAAAGTCTTCACCTATACCTTCTTTAAGTACCTTACCAAATTCAGTCCAGAACTTGGTGTATTTATCCTGCTCCTTGCTCGCCATATCCTCCAGCAAGCCCAACACCTTCTTGGTACAGCCGGCACGAATCGCATCAATGTCTTTAGACTCTTGCAGGATTTCACGCGACACATTGAGCGGCAGATTATTTGAATCGACTACACCGCGCACAAAACGCAGGTAGTTCGGCATCAGCTGTGCGGCATCATCCATGATAAATACGCGGCGCACATACAGTTTAACGCCGTGCATGGAGTCTCTATCCCACAAATCAAACGGGGCTCTGGACGGCACATACAGCAATTGCGTATATTCCTGACGACCTTCTACACGGGCATGAGTCCATGCCAGCGGGTCTTCATAATCATGGCCTACATGCTTGTAAAACGCTTTGTATTCGTCCTCGCTAATTTCATTCTTAGCACGCGCCCACAATGCAAAGGCCTGGTTGACGGTTTCATCTTCATCCAGCACCACTTGCGCGCCATCTTTCCACTCTTCCTTCTTCATCAGGATAGGTTGCACAATGTGATCTGAATATTTACGGATCATGGTGCGCAGTTTGGAGCCACTCAGCAGATCGTCCTGCTCTTCGCGTAGATGCAGGGTAATGCTTGTGCCGCGTGTTGCTTTCTCGACCATCTCGATCACAAACTCGCCGCCACCATCCGATTCCCAGCTCACGCCCTGATCGGTTTTTTCACCGGCACGACGTGTCAGCACGGTTACTTTGTCTGCTACAACAAAAGCCGAATAAAAACCTACACCGAACTGTCCTATCAGGTTTGCATCCTTTTGCTGGTCACCAGACAAACGCGTAAAGAATTCGCGCGTGCCAGACTTCGCAATGGTGCCAAGGTTGTTGATCACCTCCTCGCGGCTCATACCGATGCCGTTATCGCTGATGGTCAAGGTACGGGCTTGTTTGTCGTAGCCCACATGAATATTGAGTTCTGAATCATTCTCGAACAGTGCCGCGTTGTGCAACGCCTCAAAGCGCAGTTTGTCTGAGGCATCTGCCGCATTCGAGATCAGTTCGCGCAGGAAAATCTCGCGATTTGAATACAAGGAATGAATCATCAATTGCAGAAGTTGTTTAACCTCGGCCTGAAAACCCATGGTTTCACGATTGTTTGTTGCAGTAGTACTCATTTTTTATCTCCATTGTAAATAAGACAGGACGTGCGTTCAAATTGGGACAATTTAGCGACTTTCAAGTGCGGGCTAAGCCTGATACAAAAAATTATCCCGTCTGTATAATGAATTGACCAAGTTAACGCTCTGCCTTCACTTTCGCGGCAACCAGATAAAATATATGACCCCTCCTGACGATCTGAAAAAAATATTTACTGAAGCAAGCGCTGCGGTGCAGCAGGCTTTTGTCAGCAGCAATATCCAATCCGGCGGGAAAACTACGCCATCACAATTAATTGCAGCGATTAATCAATTTTTTATTATTTACGAAAAACTGGGCAACAAGCAGGGTGAAAATAAGCTGATCAAAAAAAGTGATATTAGCCAGATTGGGGAAGATACAATCAATTGCCTGATCGAGCTGGCTACTTGGGCTGAGCGGCTGGAATTACACCAGGAAAAAGCCATGTTAGAAGAGATTGCACTCGCTGCGTCGCACTGGACAATTCGCCACCAGGGCGAAATTCGCAGCCTTGAGGCCATAGTAAATGTGCTCGCCACCAAGGCCAATCGCAACAGCGACCAGGTAATATTAATCTCATTGTTTCATGTGCTGAATGACCTGATAGCACACGCATCGTCCGAACTAAAAAACGACTCTGACAAGTCCGATGCTAGCCGCCCCTGGCGTATGCTGCATTTTAACCTTGCCATTGTTGCCACCCGAACCTTGAACAAGGAGTTGATGATCAATGCCTTTGACACGCTTGGTCGCAATCTGCCGGAAGACTGCCCAGATTTTTTTGAAGAAGGATTAAAACAATCGGAGAAAGCCGCCTACGGGCCGGAGATCAAAACAATGATGGCTGAATATTTTAAAAAATGGACTACGCTGCATTAATCGTAATTTCTCATGCATGCTTCCTGTCTGTCAGCCATGAGGACAACGCCTCAGCATCCATCGGTCTCGCATAATAATATCCTTGAATCCCGTCCAAACACAACTCTCTTAACGCTTCCATCTGCCCCTTGGTTTCCACCCCCTCGGCAATCACGGTCATGCCTAGGTCTTTACCCAGCATAACCATAGATTTGACAACTGCCATAGCGCGGCTATCTTCAGGCAAAGTCATGATACAAGCACGACCCAGTTTCAGCTTGGTCGCGGGAATATCCTTGAGACTCGCAAGGCAGGAAAAACCTGTGCCAAAATTATCAATCACCAGATGGACACCAATCTCTCTGGCAGTGCGCAAATTGTTTTGAAGAACCTTAGAAGCATCCCTAAAAATGGATTCTGAAAATTCAAGTTCGATCAAACCGGGATCAATATTCGCAAGTATGATTGCTGCATGCAAGGCTTGTGCAAACTTTGCATCCGCCAATTGGCCACGCGATATATTGATGGAAACGGTGGTCTGTAGGCCGGCTTGAGACAGATTCTGAGCCTGGCGCGTGCCTTGCAGCAAACTCCATTCACCCAGACGAACGATTAATCCGCTTTTTTCTGCAACGGGAAAGAATCTGACGGGGGAAATATTTTTATTGTTGACAGTACAACGCATCAAACCTTCAACTGACAATACCTTGCCATTAAAATCAAGTATAGGCTGATAGTGCAACTGCAACCCGCCTGTTTCAAGCGCGGTATACATCAAGTATTCAACCTCTAGATCCTCGCGCGCCTGAATAATTCCCATATGGCTGGGAGTTGACTCGTTGCCGGAAATAATGTAACAATTTCCACCCTGCTTTTTGGCAGTATTCTTCGACCAGTCTGCACGCTCAAGAAACTCTGACGCACTTTCTTCTATTTCCAGCATCGCAATACCGATGCTGACAGTAAGCCTGATGCGCAAATCACCCATGGTCAACGGAGTCTCAATTTCACGCATCAATTCGATACACAATTTTTCTGCATTCTCGATATCAGTATCGGATGCCAAGCAGATAAACTCATCGGCGCTCACACGTCCGATTTTCGCTTTGCCTTTGACTGCGTCACGCAGACGATCCGCAACCAGGGAGATAATACTATCACCGCCCTCATAGCCAAACGACTCATTAATATGCTTAAATCTATCCAAATCAATCCATAATACTGCGAGCGGCTGACCGCTTTTCCCGACCTTTTCGACCAAATCAGCAGCCAACTTAAAGATACTATAACGATCAAGGAAACCGGTATTGGGATCGATTTGCGTTTCTTGCATATTATTTTTTATCCTTCAATGAATATTCAGGTTTTTCTGCACGCTAAAGTATTACTTTTTACTCACGTCATTTCTATTACACTGCCTTATATTACATAAGGTTTTCACTTTTTGCTCAACTGTTTATTGCTTTGTTCGTCATGACGATACTAAACTCTCAATTCATTCCTTAAATTCCCCATGAACGTACTGTAAACCTATTCAAACATGAGCAAGCTACCCTTAGACCGCATCCTGCAATCACAGGGCTTTGGCACACGAAAGTGGTGCCGCGAACTGATAAGCGATGGTGACGTCAGTGTCAAAAATGAGAGCATTACAGACACACAAGCCAGCTTTGATACTGCTGGTCTGGAATTCACCGTCTATGGCGATCCGCACACTTATCGCGAACATCTGTACATTGCACTGAACAAGCCCGCCAATTATGAGTGCTCGCGCAAACCCAGCCATCACCCCCGCGTGCTTTCACTGCTGCCGGAACAATTCACGCTGCGCGATGTGCAACCGGTAGGTCGCCTCGACCATGACACCACCGGCTTGCTGTTAATGTCTGACGATGGGGCATTCATCCACGCGCAATCATCACCCAAGCGCCATGTTCCAAAAATATATGTTGCCACCACCCAAGACCCGCTAACTCCGCAACTCATTACCAAGTTGCTAAGTGGTGTAAAACTGCAAGATGAGCCGCTGCCATTAGCGGCACTCAGCTGCCGCATGGTCGACACCCATCTAATGGAAATCGTGCTGGAACAAGGAAAATACCACCAAGTGAAACGCATGTTGGCAGCTGCCGGCAACCATTGCAAAGCACTACACCGCGCGCAGATAGGAGAATTAAAACTTGAGGCACTGAATCTGGCAGAAGGAGAGTGGTGCTATCTGGAAGATGCGCAACTGGCATTACTTAAACCACAAAACTGATGCAGTGCTCTGCTATAGGGCAACTTTAAAAATTAACAGCCAGCTTAATCTCTAACCAGCTCGACCTTGGTGTTTGCGTTTGATTTGTCGATATCCAGCTGCACCTCGCAGTATTCATTGATATCGCTGATGGGTGTTGGATCATCCGTGCAACTACAACCACCGATCACCCCCTGATAAAAAATACCTGCTTTTACACGGATAATATTTTCCATTCCAGTAACACTGAAAATAGACACCGTTATCGGTGCATCGCTCACATAATTTCCAGTTGACAGACCCTGCTGTAACGGCAGTTTATCTACCCCCAGCTGACTGATTTCCTGTTTCAGGATAGCCACAAAATCGGCTGTGCCCCAGGCTTGCAATGATTTGTCGAGTTGCATTATAAATATTTATTAAATAAATTCAATTTCTTACGAAATTCCTTATCTTTCCAAAAGCAATCCTCCGCCTGGAAATTTCCTTCAGTAGTTGTGCGGCCAACTCAGCCAAGGGGTTATCCCCCATCGCCTCAGCTTCTTCAACGGTGTACATCAGGTGAAAAATTTCAGCTTGCCTGAGTGTGTCCAGCTCCTGCGCAATCTCGTCCATCCTGCGGCGTAGCTGCGCAATACGGCGCTTGGATTTGACAATTCTAGATGCCTCATCTACACCTTCAATCGCCTCGGGGTCTACACCAAATTCGACTATCAGTTTTTCAAGGGCAGCTTGATCGCCACGCTCATAGGCAAGATTCACCTGTGCCATCAGCTTGGTGCGCCGCTCGCGTTCTGCATCACTCGTGGCACGATCAGGGTGCATCAGCATGGCTGCTTTGCGATAGGATTTTTTACATTCAGGGCTGATTTCTGCGGGCGGCTCGGGCTGAGCTTCTATCAATCCGGCTTCTTCGGCAGACAGTCTGGCTCGATCAAGTGCGGCCTGCGCCTGTTGCTGTGCTTCAAGATCATCGGGGTTGGCCGCAGCCTGTTGCTGGGCAAGGCCGGCAAGCAGTTTATCCAGCTCAACATATAAACGCCCTACCATATCGTAATAGCGCTTTTGAAACCGCGCCACATCCGTCTTGGTAGTTTCGCGTTCCAACTCAAACAAAGCAACTTGCTCTTCAAGTTGCGACTGATCCTGCTCCAGCTTTTCTAACTCTTTTTCGTCAGCGAACATCGCATGCTTTTCCTTATGTCACTATTAATGCGGCGCAAGTTAAAACACACAATGCAAATCTCCCCGTCGAACTTAACTCGCAAAGTATTGATTTAAAAGTAAATAAAAATTATCGCCATTAATAATATATTCAATATAATCAAGGTGTTACGATATTATCGTCATCTACCACGCAGACTCCTCGGTTGAACAGGTTCCTCTTAGCCCAGGCATGCCCTTGCTCAGCAGCTTTTTGATACCACTCTATCGCCAATGCATCGTTTTGCCTCACCCCATCACCCGCATCATACAAGGCACCCAGGGCGAATTGTGCCTCGGCATGCCCCTGCTCGGCGGCATTGCAAAACCAGTAGAAAGCCCGTTCATAATCGCGCTCAGCTTTACTACCTTTAAGATACTCGCAACCCAACTCCCACTGCCGCGCAGCATTGTTATCGTCTTGAGAATCGGAAGTAATAATCTTGAGCACATCAAGGCCACGCGCAACCAAGCTTCCCTGCCGCCCGGAAACGGACAAGGCTTTTGATTCTTGTACTACGGGTAAATTCTTCGCGTTATCCATGTTGATATTTTGGAAGAATAATGTTTGTAACAGGAGGTCTGGCCCAGATTGTTTTAACGCGAATCAAAACCGTCCCTGTGTCTTATTGATGTAATTTGCCAGCACCTGGCTTTCTTGATTCATCCGCATCAGATTGGCGTGGGTGATGCGGAACAACGCACGCATCACTTTGTAAGCCAAACGCGGATGTGCATCCAGCAATGATTCAAAATCATCCGGCGTGAGTGTATAAACCGTGGCATTGCCGATGGCGCGCAGAGTAGCTTTACGCGGCGTGTGGTCGACAAAGGCGCGAGTTCCGGCGCATTCGCCCTCTTTCATCGTGTATACCGCGCTCTCCTTGTCTCCAGCGTTGGCGCTGATAACGGCGAGTTTGCCTGAGATAAGAATGAACAGGGATTGCTCAGAGCCGCCCTCCTTGATCAGCAATTCGCCATCTTTCAATTGACGCACGCCTATTTTTACTGCGAGGGTTTTGGCCTCGTCCTCATGAAGTTCAGCGCCCACTGATGAGTTGCGGAGTAGCTTGTAGTCTGCTGCATTGCCCATATAAAAATTTCCCTTTTATTGTCAACCATCGAATTTCAAGTATAACCCCATAAACAGCATTGCTTAGCGATTGCATTCTAGCGCGACACCAAAAAAAACGGTAAGCCTGTGTAGCAGCACACCCTACGTGCGATTCGCGTGCAGGGCACGCTCCTATAAATGCCGTTTTTGGTGGCGCGGGATAATCTAGGTTACATAAATATATCAAATATAAGCCTCTAAAGATTCTTTAAGAAAAACAATCACAAAAAATTTTAAAGATGCCCACAAAAGAAATGTACGGCATAATTAGCCAACTTTCAGCCCCCGCAGATTTGCGTTAAGCACAGCCTTATCAACCTAATAATTTGTATATAAACAATATTTAACACATTCATGGCAAAAAATATTTACGACGAATCTAGTTTTAAAGTACTGCGCGGGCTGGACCCGGTGCGCCAGCGCCCGGGGATGTATACCAATCTTGAGTCGCCCAACCACCTCATCGCCGAGGTGGTAGACAACGCCTGCGATGAAGCCTTGGGCGGATACGCAAAAAATATTTATGTCATCGCACACGCTGATAGCTCTGTGTCTGTGATGGACGATGGTCGCGGCATCCCCACCGGCATACACAAAGAAGAAGGTGTATCAGTCGTTCAAGTCGCCTTCACCGTGCTGCACTCTGGTGGAAAATTCGATAAAGATTCTGGCGGTGCGTATAAATTTGCCGGTGGTCTGCATGGTGTGGGGGTAGCGGTAACCAATGCGCTATCCAACAAGGTTGAAGTCACGGTTTACCGCGATGGCGTAGTTCATTTTCTGCGCTTCCTGAATGGCGTGGCAGAAGCACCGCTTGCGCGCATAGGCGAATGCCAGAAGAAACAAACCGGCACCATGGTGCGTGCGTGGCCGAATGCCAAATATTTCGACGTGCCTAATGTGATCTTACCGCAATTAGAGCGCTCGTTACGCTCTAAAGCGGTATTATTGCCCGGCGTTAGCGTCACCTTACATTACGAGAAAAGTGGCGAAACCCGTTCCTGGGCCTATCCCGACGGCTTGCGCGGTTATTTGACCGAGGCCTTGGCCGATGAAGAATTAGCCGTGCCGATCTTTGCTCAGGAGAAATCTGTTCCGGCAGGTGGTGGCGACACTGGCTACTCCGAAGGCGAAGGGGCAGCATGGGCCATCGTGTGGTCGACTGAAGGCCTGGTGATGCGTGAGTCTTACGTCAACCTCATTCCAACCTTAAATGGCGGTACCCATGATTCAGGGCTGCGCGATGGTGTGTTCAATGCGGTGAAAAATTTCGCCGAACTGCACGGTCTGCTGCCCAAGGGCGTCAAGCTCGTACCGGATGACGTGTTCTCCCGCGCCAGCTTTGTTTTATCCGCCAAAGTGCTCGATCCACAATTTCAGGGCCAAACCAAAGACAAGCTGGTGTCACGCGATGCACTGAAACTGGTGTCGCTGATGGTAAAAGATCCTCTCGATTTATGGCTGAATGAACATGTCGATTATGGCAAACGCATTACCGAGTTGGCCATACAGCAAGCACAAAGCCGCTTGCGTTCCGCACAAAAAGTGGAAAAGAAGAAAGGTTCGTCTGTGGCTGTGCTACCGGGCAAGCTGACCGATTGCAGCTCCAAAGACTCGGCCCGCACCGAGCTATTTTTGGTAGAGGGTGATTCTGCGGGTGGATCAGCCAAGCAGGGACGCAACAAGGAATTTCAAGCGGTGCTGCCGTTGCGCGGCAAAGTGCTGAATACCTTTGAAGTCGAAAAAGATCGCCTGTTTGCCAACAACGAAATTCACGATATTTCCGTGGCCATCGGCGTCGATCCCCATAGCCCCAACGATGAAGTGGACCTGTCCAACATGCGCTACAACGGTGTATATATCATGGCCGACGCGGACGTGGATGGTGCGCACATTTCTACGCTACTCCTGACCCTGTTCTTCCGCCATTTCTACAAAGTGATCGCAGCGGGAAGAATTTATCTGGCACAGCCGCCCTTGTTCCGCGTTGACGTGCCTGCTCAAGGCAAAAAACCCATCCGCAAAATTTATGCCTTGAATCAAGGCGAGTTGCTTGCCATAGAAGACAGACTGCGACAGGAAAAAGTGCGCGAGGGCAGCTGGTCGATTTCGCGCTTTAAAGGACTGGGCGAAATGAATGCCGAGCAGCTGTGGGACACTACACTCAACCCGGATACACGACGTGCCTTGCGCGTGAGCGTATCCGATCTGCCCTTCGACAAAAATATGGATATGTTCCGTATGCTGATGGGAAAACATGAAGCCTCGACGCGACGTGCGTGGCTGGAATATCACGGCAATGAAGTAGAGGGAGACGTTTAAACATGGGCATTGATTATAAAAAAGACGGACAGCCTATTCTCTTTCCGCAAGACGACGAAAATTCAGCTAGTGTAGAAGTTGAAAGCGTAGCAGTTGAAGAGGAAGTATCTTCGTCTGGTGGCGCGGGAGGCGTAAGACAGTTTGCCGCCCTGCCCCCGCTGCCCGATGGCGACGAAGTGCCGATTGCACTGTACGCCGAGCGCGCCTATCTAGAATATGCCATTTCAGTAGTCAAAGGACGCGCGCTGCCCGATGTTTGCGACGGCCAAAAACCAGTGCAACGCCGCATTCTGTTTGCGATGCGCCAGATGGGCTTGACCAGTACCAGCAAACATGTGAAATCGGCGCGTGTGGTCGGTGATGTGCTGGGTAAATATCACCCGCACGGCGACTCATCTGCGTATGAAGCGATGGTACGTCTGGCACAGAGTTTTTCCTTACGTTACCCGCTGGTGGATGGCCAGGGTAACTTTGGTAGCCGTGATGGCGACAACGCCGCCGCAATGCGCTACACCGAAACACGTTTAACCCCACTTGCCGAATTATTGCTGTCTGAAATTGATATGGGCACGGTGGATTTTGTGTCCAACTACGACGGTGCCTTCCAGGAACCCTCAATGTTGCCGGCGCGTTTACCGATGGTGCTGCTCAACGGCGCATCCGGCATTGCAGTGGGCATGGCAACCGAAATTCCTTCACATAATCTGCGCGAAGTCGCGGATGCAGCGGTGCAACTGGTACGCGATCCAGAGATCAGCGACAAGGCCCTGCTCGATTGCATCAAGGGGCCAGATTTTCCCTGTGGCGGACAAATCATTTCATCCAAGCAGGATCTGCGCGATAGTTATCTCAGTGGTCGCGGTTCCATCAAAATGCGTGCGCGTTGGCATGTGGAAGAGCTCGCCCGTGGCCAGTGGCAAGTGGTGGTCTACGAATTGCCGCACGGTGTTTCAACCAAAAAAGTGTTGGAAGAAATTGACGAACTGACCAACCCAAAAGTAAGAGCCAACAAGAAGAGTTTGAGTCCTGACCAGGTAGCAAATAAGCAAAGTCTGCTGTCTGTGCTGGATGCCGTCACCGATGAATCGGACAAATCTCAGGCTGTGCGCCTAGTGTTTCAGCCAAAAACATCGCGCATATCGGAAGACGAAATGATGAATATATTGCTGGCTCACACCAGCCTGGAATCATCTACCTCGCTCAACCTGACCATGATCGGACTAGACGGTCGTCCGCAACAAAAACCGCTGTTGACGATTCTGCGTGAATGGGTAGAGTTCCGCATAAGCACCGTGCGCCGACGTACCTCGCACCGTCTGAATCAGGTCAATGACCGCCTGCATATTTTGGCCGGGCGGATGATTGTGTTCCTCAATCTGGATGAAGTGATTAAACTCATACGCGAATCGGACGAACCGAAAGCCGCCTTGATAGCACGCTTCGAACTCTCCGACCGACAAGCAGAAGATATTCTTGAAATCCGCTTGCGCCAACTGGCGCGCATGGAAAGCATCCGCATCGAGAAAGAAACCAAGATCTTGGAAAAAGAGCGCAAGGAACTGTTGCGCTTACTGGCAAAAGATTCTGCGCTGCGCGAACAAGTAGCACTTGAAATTGATGCCGACAGCGCAGCCTTTGGCGACGACAGACGCACGCTAATCAAGGAATCTCAGCGTGCCGTGCACGCCGCAACCATAGCCGATGATCCTGTCACCATTGTCATCTCGAAAAAATACTGGGCGCGCAGCCGTCAAGGACACGAACTCGATTTGAGCAACTTGTCATTCAAGGATGGCGATGGGCTGCTGGCCAAGTTCGAATGCCGCACCACCGACAACCTGATTGTCATCTGCGACAATGGCCGCGTTTGCAGCATCGCCATCACACAGATACCTTCAGGCAAAGGCGATGGTGTACCTTTGTCCACACTTATCGATATCGCCAGCGGCGCAAAAATTGCGCATGTGTTCAGCTACAAACAAGAACAGCAATTGTTGATTGCGACCACAGCCGGCTATGGCTTCACCTGCACAGTTGCAGACATGATAGGTAGAAACAAAGCTGGAAAACAGTTCATCACCGTGGACAAGGAAGCCATCCTGCCACCGGTTCCCTACACCCCCGCAGCGCACTCGATAATTGCCTCGGCTTCATCGGCTGGACGACTACTGCTGTTCCTGCTGTCGGATATGAAACAACTTTCCGGCGGCGGCAAGGGAGTAATCATCATGGGTCTGGCAGAAGGCGACAGCCTGGCTGTTTCTCAAGTGATCAACCGGCCCGAGTTGAAGATTAGCGGCATGGTTGGTGCGAAAGAGCAGCAGGTTAAACTCAGCGGAAATGGTCTACAAGAATATTTCGGCGCACGAGCGCGCGGCGGTAAAAATTTGCCAATGAAGATGAAACCGGTGCGGATTGAATAAACTAAGGGGATAGGAAAATATTGAAATACCATTTGTAGGAGCGGCTGTTAGCCGCGAAACAGAAAGACATCGCGGCTAACAGCCGCTCCTACAAGTCCTATGTGTTTATAAATGGTATATTTGCAATTGCACACCACCTAAAAAGTTGATTTAGAAGAACGACTTGCAGAGGATCAAGCCATGAACCAACAAGACATACGCTGGAAGCAACGCTTTGCCAATTACCAAAAGGCCTTACTTCAATTACAAAATGCAGTCGAACTTAGTGAACAACGCGCGCTCTCTCCCTTGGAAAAACAAGGAGTAATTCAGGCATTTGAATTTACCCATGAACTAGCCTGGAATGTATTGAAAGATTACCTGGAAGACCAGGGCAATCAAAACGTCAAAGGCTCAAAAGATGCCACTCGCGAAGCTTTCAAGGTGGCGCTCATCGGTGATGGTGGACAATGGATGGAGATGATACAAGGCCGCAATATCTCCTCGCACACCTATGATGAACGTACAGCAGATCAACTGGTCAACGCGATAATCAAACAATATTTTCCACTGTTTATTGCACTGCAAACAGAAATGGAAAAATACCTGCCATGACCACCCCTCGGCCATTTGGCTTGTCCACGCTAACCATCGATAAGCTCAATAGTGTCTTTTCTCAACACAACTCTATAGACTCAGTGCTCATCTACGGCTCGCGCGCCAAAGGCAACTACCGCGCTGGATCTGATATCGATTTAACCATCATGGGCAGCGAGATTCCGTTTTCAGAATTTATGCAAATTGAAAATCTGATTGATGACTTGATGCTGCCTTATACAGTGGATTTGTCACAATACAAACTACTCAGTAATGCCGACCTGATTGCCCATATTGATCGCGTTGGAGTGAAGTTTTACACTAATATTTTTGAATAAAAACAAATTAAAACAATCAACTCGAAGTGAATACACGCGTTTTTGGCAAGCCTAAATCCAGGAAAAATTGTTCGCAAATTTGATTTGCTGATTCCGCTCCGGCAATATAAATATCTCCAGCGGTCACATTGGGTTGTGCTTTTAGTATCCCCTGCAATATGATTTTGAGTGATTCCTCGCGAGTGCCAGCGGGATTGGCCAAATCAAAGTTCGCCACTATCTGAGTGTAGAAAAAATTATCCAGCGCATCGGCCCAGGCACGACCTACATTGGGCAGGTAGATGCTGCTCTCGTGCGAGCCTATCCAATACAGATGAATCGCTTCTGCCGCTTCCAGCGACATGGCATGCTCGATCAGACTCTTGATGGGTGCAAAGCCGGTATCGAAGGCAATAAAATAAAGCGGACGGGTGCTTTTTTCATACAGGATAAATTCGCCATGCGGGCCTTCAATATCCACCACATCATGATTCTTTAGCCGGTTAAATACGTAATCTGAAAACAAGTTTCCGGAAATACGCTGCACATGAAAAAGGATGTTGCGGTCATCACAGGGGCAACTTGCAATGGCCAACTCAGCTTTTAAAGACTTGCCCAGCAGAAGGTCAGCAGATTGTCCCGCCAGGAATCGCAGGCGGTTGGTGCGCGGCGTTTGTAGGTGTAGCAGGGCTATATCCGGGGTCAGGTGTGTTATCGACTTGACCGTGGCAGGAATCTGCTGAAAAGGAATATCCTGCACCCCGCCCGCAACCGATGCTTCTATGACTATATCCGTAACCGCAGTGCTGGAACACATCAAGAACAGACCATTTCTCTTGTCTGCCTCGGTTAGGACATAATCATGAAGACGGGTTTTTTTGATCTGGCCGGAAATGAGACGGGCTTTGCACAAGCCGCAGTTACCGCCGCTGCATCCATAACTCAGCGGTACACCTGCACGCAATGCACCTTCCAAAACACTATCAGGGCCATCAATAAAAAAATCATGCCCACCAGGCTGTACCGTAACATGCGCTGCAATTATGCGTAGAAGATTGTCGCGGACAGCAAGTGGATTTGGGTAATCAGGCTCCATCGCGGCATTGACTTCAGCGCTCAGCCAAGTCTTTAGAGAATCCAAGGTTTCTTTGCTTTCCGGCCCACACTGATTTTCGATTTCTGAAAATTTTCCATGCAGCCTATCCAGTAATACTTTGAAATGTTTAACTTGGGTTTGACTCAGGGTCAGCTCTTTACTCAGCACATTGATCCGTGTTGCCAAGGTTTCCACATCAAGCATGACACGTTCGAATACACGCTTGCCAAAGGCTCTTTCCTTGATGAACAACACTCGGCTATATTCGGTGTTGTCTTCCAGCTGAACACTCGGGTAAGAGGCGAGCAGGTTGTCTATGGTGATCATGCCATCAAAGGTATGCAGCTCGCCTTGTTTGACACGTTTCTGCAACTCACTGCGGTTTACACCTACTAATCGGGCTGCTCTGGACATGCTAAGAAGTTGGGACATAAAGCCTCCATATAACTTCTTGCATCTTGCAGCAAATTCGTATGACTTTCAAGTGCAGTGTAGGAGCGGCTGTTAGCCGCGATAGAATTTACTACGGCAGAATAATCGCGGCTAACAGCCGCTCCTACATATCAATGCAGCGGTTTGCGTACAAAGTTGACGACATTGACGCCAGGAGCAACTTTGCTTTTTGCACCTGAAGAGCAACTTGAAGATTTTCCCTCAGCTTTGTGCAGTTCGTGCATATGCAGCTGATTGATGACCTCGACATAGTCTTTGGTTTCCGCCATTGTTTTGGCATTGCGGCCGCCTTCATTCATCGCACCAACATCCACACCCGCAGCCAGCAATACTTCAACCACGCGAGCCTCACCGTAGCCTGCGGCGATCATCAGAGGACGCGTGCCATAGCTCACCTGGTGTTCGATATTTGCACCGGCTTCAATCAGCTCAGCCACTACATCCGGGAAACCTTTATTTTGTTCATAATTGAACAAGGCTTTCATCAAGGCAGTCCAGCCTCGTGCATCGGTAGCATCAACTTCTGCGCCCGCCTTGATCAGCATTTCAACTATCGCGATATTGCCCGCACCTGCTGCCAGCATCAGCACAGTTGCACCTTCTTCGTTTTTGCTGTTGCAATCCGCGCCACTTTTCAGCAGTGCCGCAGTGTTAGCTACATCGCCAGCCAAGACAGCATTCAATAATTCGGTGCTCATAACGTTCCCCATCAAGTATTTCGAAATTTTGTTGATTGTAATAATAACCAAGCTAATTAGTCAACTACTCTAATAAAGAGGGCTATTTCCGGCGTAGCAAAGTTGCGCCGAATAGTGCCCGCCAGCTATCCCGTGCCTGCTCACCACTAGCAATAGGGCCTTCATGCACAAACCAAGAAACATCCTGTTCGCTAACAACATAATGCTTACGCAACAACAGAATCAAGGTCTGTTCAATTGCAACAATATCCTTCTGAATAGCCAGCTTGCCTTGCTCGTCATCTATCCGGCATAACCACGATACGACCAGCATGTCTTCAAACAAACTCCATAGGCCTTTTTGCGTACCCTTGAGTATTTCCACACTCTTGGGAGAGGTGCCAATTTTTACCAAGCCTAGGCGAATAGTTTCACGCACGCCAGCATTCAGCGTACCGTCATGGCCACCCAGATGAATCAACATCAACACACCATGCTGTTCACCACTGCTATGCAATGAAGAGCGTACTATGCTTGTTTCTAGCGCACTTGCTGTTGCGAATGAATATAGCCGCGCAAGGGCAAAATAGGCCAAGCCCAATGTAACCGGACCTGTCAGGTTGATGTAGGTGTTACTCAAATTGATACTTAAGTATGAAACGCCGATCAATATAAATTGTGAAGCACCAAATAAAAGATCTATCTTGTCGCGCCCGGTGTCACGATAAAATCCCCAAGCCGCTGCCCAAATAACAATCAGCGTGATGATCAAATAAAAAATACGTTTATCCGGAAAACGCAGGTAGTCGGCATGCTTGAAGTTGTCGATGGCGGTGGCCAGAATTTCCACGCCGGGATGCGAACTACTCATCGGCGTGGGTTTAATGTTAAACAGGCCTGATGCAGTTGAGCCGATAATAACAATCTTCCCCGTGAACTCATCCGTCGGACGTTGCTTGTTAATACTGCTCATATCAGCAAAGACCTTGCTAAAGCTCACCGAATGATAGGTAAAGGGCGGCCCGCGCCAGTTAAGAAACACACGCTGCTCTTCAGTTTCAGGAAAATTTAATACCTGCGCGAGACGCAGTGGCAACGAAGGAATTTTCCAGCCATATTCTTCCAGATACGCCCGATATTGTCTGGTGACTCCATCCGCATCGGGATCGATATTATTCAATCCCAAACGTCCACTGCTCAGTACCGAATTAAAGTATGGCATCAACATCGCAATCGTCGCATCACCCTGTATTTCGGCACCCAGCGGCAGCGCACCGGGTATCATTGCCGGATTCAGCGTGCTTTGTGCATCATCGTAAGGGCTGAGCCGCAACATCGGGAAAAACGTGTTGTTGGTGCCGGCGATGACCTCATCAAAATAGGCATCACTTTTAGGATTGAATACATCTGGATCGCTAAAAATAATATCAAACACAATTGCCTGTGGATGCTGTTTTTCAATCTCCTTAACGAACTCGCCTATCACCTGCCGTGGCCATGGCCAACGGCCATATTTTTTAGACATCTCTGCCAAACTGGCCTCGTCGATATCGACAATAACAATATCCTTGTCCGGCTTGGGCACCATAAATCTGTACCGTACCATCATATCCAACCCTACCTGTTTCATCTCGGCAGTGAGATGTAAAAATGCAGTGTCCGTGACGATCAACAGGGTAAAGACACCCGCCAGATAAAGATAGAAACTACGTTTCCATTTTTTTGCCAGCAGGGTAAAGAGCAGATTCAGGCTACGCCTGATTTTATAAGAGAGGGATGCAAAAAAATTCATATACAAGCATTTCTAATGGGATGGAGGCATTATGCCCTATGAGCCTGACAGACTTAAATATTCGACTGCAAATACTTTTACCCATCAAAATGCGCCGCTAGTCCAACTCTAAAATATTAAATACTTCAATATAATCAAATGTATACATAAGATACAATTACACCCTGAGCAAGTCATCTAGCCAGTCTTTCCAGTGCAAATATTTTAGCTGCAAGGCCTGATTGATCACACCTGGCTTGATTTTTTCATTCTCCGTACCACGTAGCTGTTTCAAACCAGCAGCCAGCATCGCCGCGCCTTGCAAGCTGGCGTCTTTTTGTTGCAAGCGGAATAGCGCACTGGGCAGGCACTGTGCCAGCCCCTGACGCAAGCCATTCAGCTCGGATAATCCGCCGCTCAAATACACGCGCTGTATCGGTGCTGCACGGTTAAATTCTTCAACGATGCGCGCCACGCGGAAAATAATGGCTTCCAATAGCAAGCAGGCAATTTCCTTTTGGCTTAACTGCTCAACCGATTTGGAGAACAGCAAACCCAGATTTTTGCAAAAATACGGTGCGCCGATGCCGCTGGGCTCTGCCAGACAGAATATGTCATTTGCCGCCATATCCTCCACCGTGCAATCTGCAACCGGATATGGGGCCAGCGCAACTGCAATGGAATTGAGCGTGCCTTCAATGGCTATATGTGCAGGCTGCTTATTGTTCTGATACACCAGTGTACGCAAGTAACCATCGGTGCCTGTTTGCGCTTCAGACAAGTAACGAATAACAAAACCACCGGTACCCAGATTAACCAGTGCCACCTCTCTATCTTCGCCCACGCTGGCGACAAGCGCGGCAGATTGGTCACCCAGACTGGCTTGCAGGGTCAGGCCATTACTTAGGCTGAGATTCAATCCTGTAGAGGGCTTGATCGCGGGCAGAATACTCAAAGGTATATTGAAAAGGTCACATAACACGGGCGACCATTGCTGTGTGTTGATGTCCATCAGCAAAGTACGCGCCGCCATTGAAGCATCGGTGATGTGATGTACTCCACCTGTCCAGCGCCAGATTAAAAAAGTATCCAGCGTACCCACTAACAATTCGCCGCTTTCCAGTTTTTTACGCCATATTGGATTTTCCTGCAACACGACACGCAGTTTAGTGGCAAAGAAATAGGGGGTCAGACGCAGGCCGGTGAGTTCGGTGATAAGCGATTCCTGCGCTTGCAGTGCAATGCAGCTTTCTGCACCGCGCGTGTCCTGCCATGAGATCAGCTTTGTTACGGGCTTGCCGCTAATTTTCTCCCAAATCAGAAAGGAAGAACGTTGACTGCATAAACCTAATGGTGGCAAAACGCTTAATTGACCAAGGCACGCGGCCAGCACCTGGTCTGCAATTGATGCATAGGACCAAGCATCACTTTCATAGCGTTCACCTTCAGCATGAACTGGGGGGACAGCTTGCGACACAATCCCGCTGAGCGTGCCATGCTGATCCAGCAAGCCGGCTTTGATGGAGGTACTGCCCAGATCAAGCGCAATGGCAGAAATCATAAAGTTGTGTATTGAGAACATACGTCCACTTCACGCTGAATAGTTTTTTCATCCCATCCCAATATTTCAGCCACAGCTTGTGCAATGCGCTGCAAATCTTCTGCATTCAATTTAGCCAATATCAGCAAGGGCATGCGACGGCGCAACAGGTCATCGAGATGCACGGCCATTTCATTGCCTGCACTGAACATCAAGTCGGCGTAGATGAAGGGTGCTATTGGCACGATTCTATTTATAAGTACATGATTATATTTAATATTTTTAAATATTTCAATTACCCGTTTGCCGTGGCGGCGGATCAGCCACTTTGCACTTTCCGCATCTATACCAAGCTTCATTGCCTGATCGCTCATACTGGAAAACCATGTGGCATAATTTTCATCAGGTGCCCATGGGAATAATCTGCCTTTGCTTGCACAAGAAATATCTCTGCCAAGTTGAGCACATACCTTATCAACAATGCTGGCCGCATCTTCACGCGCCGAGGTGATTTTTCCGCCTATTGAATAGTGCACGCCATTGCTGGCGGTTTTTAATTCCCAATCACGGCTGACTGCGGAGGGAGATAATTTATCGCTGCGCTTCATCACGCGCAGCCCAGCGTAACTATTAATCACATCTGTTTTTGTCCATGCAGTTTTGAGGTAATGATTGGCGGCATCCAGCAAATAGGCCACCTCCTTTTCCTCAACCATTACCCGGTTCACATCGCCACTGTAATCGGTATCGGTGGTGCCTATCAAGGTCAGGCCGTACCAGGGAATCATGAAGAACACGCGGCCATCTGACTTAGCGGTCAACAGCAAGGCCTCGTCTGTTTGTGTAGTAGGCATGACCAAATGCACACCCTTGGTGACGCGGCACCATTTTCCGCTGTCCTGTGCTGCGGCTGACCATGAGCCGGTGGCATAGACTACTTGTTTGGCATGAACTTCAGCAACAGCATCGCTAGTTTGATCACTAACAGTCGCACCACAAACCTGACCCTCAGTTTCAATTAAGCTGTCTAGCTTGCAATAATTTACGCACACTGCACCAGCTGCCATCGCGCCTGAAATCAGTTCCAGCACCAGACGTGCATCGTCAGTCTGTGCATCGCTATAGGTAAATCCGCCTTTAAGACCCATCGTATCGAGCAGAGGAAAATGCCGAGAAAATGACTGCTGATTGAAATAGCGATGGCGCATTTTCTTTCCGGCACTCGCTGCCAGAAAATCATAAATCATCAAACCGATTTTCAACTGCAATCTGCCTACACGACTATCCGCATACACCGGCACGCCAAAGCGCAGCGGCCACACGCGATGCGGTGCAATCTGCAACAACATCTGCCGTTCTGTCAACGCCTTCTTCACCAGATTGAAGTCGAATGACTCCAAATAGCGCAATCCGCCGTGAATGAGCTTGCTCGATGCCGACGAAGTTGCGCTTGCCCAGTCGCCCTGCTCCACGATGGCCACCTTGAGGCCGCGCAAGGCGGCGTCATAGGCAGTCCATGCGCCATAAATACCGCCGCCGCAAATCAGCAGATCGAATTGCTGTTTCTGCAACGAGGTAAATTCGCGCTTCACTTTTTCAGATCCCTCATGCGCAAGGCTTTCTCCGGCACATCGCTAATCAGAATATCGACACCCAATTCCAGCGCGGTATTTATCTGTTCGTCGCTGTTGCAGGTATATACCGCGATACTTTTTCCCTGCCCGCGCAACAGATTAACCATGGCAGCATTGAGCGAGGCTATAGGCAAGCACAGTCCATGCAAAAACGGTTGTTCGGTCAAGACACGCTTTGCATCTGCCAGTGTTTGATCATCTTCAAAGTTATACACCAGCGGGAATCCCGGCCTGCATTGCTGTGCGTAAATCAAACTGTCCAGATTGAAAGAAGAAATCATGATGCGATCATCACTCACCTGCCCCACCATCGCCAGCGTTTGCTGCACCTTATTTTCATGACGAGTACGCGGTTCCCATTCACGATTTTTAATTTCCAGCAGCAAGCGGGTGCGTTTACGATACGCATCAAGATATTCCTGCAAGCGCATGATGCCTTCAGACTTGGACTCCGGAGAAAAGTGCCCTGCAAAATTCATCGCTTGCAACTGACTATAGTCAAAGTCATCAATGTGCTTGCTAGGATAGCCAAGCAAGGCAAGAAAGCGGTCATGCCACAGCACCGGTACCGCATCACTGCTGAGCTGAACATCGGTCTCCATGCCGTCTATGGGGTAAGTGAGCGCTCGGTCAAAGGCGGAGCGGGTATTTTCGGCTGCCTCTTTATTGGCACCACGGTGTGCGAAAATCAGAGATTGCGAAGATTTATTCATTTGTTTGTGTTTGGCGAAAATTGATTATGGTCTAGTGTAGGTCATAAGCGAAAAATTGTGAAAAAAAAATCTCTCTAAATCATATGTTTCTGATCAGAACTAATGGTGTGTTGCAGGCCAATTGGAACTTCAGCAGTAATGCTCAATCGCCGCAGATTGGCAATTGGGATCACCGACGTCCTGACCTGTCAGACTTAGCTCCCAACTCATTAAGTTTCCTACAAATTAAAATTATCACCGCATATAAAACATTCAATATAATCAATGTGTTGCATGGTTATACCATCTAGGCAAGACACGCTGCTAGTGTAGTGCGTCAAACAGATTGCATTTATGCGAATAGTTTTTGTAGGGTGGATAAAGGCCGTAGGCCGTATCCACCGTGCGATGGTGGATACGACGCTGCGCGTCTTTTATCCACCCTACCAATCTAATTGTATGATTTATAGAAATTTATTATATTAGCAATTAGTTTAATTCACTACACTAGCTGCGCCTCATGACAGTTGATGAATAAACTGTTGCAGTGATACTTTCAGTTCCGCAAAATTCGGGTTGTAAGTCAGACGACGCAGATTACCGGCTTCGAGATTTTTTTTGAGAATCTCACCCAACCAGCAGGCTTTTGGATGTTGTATGCAAGCCTCGTATTTCTCCATATCATGCGGAAAATAATGGGCGCAACTCGCATACTCACCATCAATACCGTAGTGCTCATCTTCGGCAGGGAACAGAATGGCCGTATGGGCAGAACTCAGTATTTTCTGCTCGGGTAGAAGGCAGCTCACCCATTCAATTTTTCCACCCGGGGAGTTTTGCGCAAGCTTGTCTGTATCTGCGGTATAGAGAATAAATTTATTAGCATGATTAGTCTGCTGCGCCATAAACTCTATCGTTGCCGACGTATGCACCGTTTTGTCGTCTTCGCTGCTTACAGAAAATATCGGAATACTCAGTTTGTGCTGCTTCATTTTCTCGCATAAAACCTGAGTCAGTTTGTACATCTGCGTTGCGGCATTTTTTGCAAATGACTCGTACTTATAGACATCGTTATCCGGCTTGATATCGACCCACTTGCTTCTTGGAAACAGCCAACTCACCAGTTTGTGCAATATTGCAAAAGCTGCACGATGCGCAATATCGAGAGCAGGCGCAAACAAAAATAGTCCGCGCACCCGAGTG
>JBCKTV010000002.1:0-78433 GCA_038925365.1 Gallionellaceae bacterium | reverse complement strand
GCCCGCCACCGATGGACAAGGCGTTACGCGGTAACGGAAGCAAACAGGTAAAAGGGACATTTCTACTTTGCAGGAAAGGGGACATTTCTATTTAGCGTTGACAGGGGGGCTAGGGGGATTTACCTAAAGCAACCCGCGTTCTGCAAATGACAAACATCCTGAACCTGCAACAATAAAATGGTCGAGCACTCTTACATCGACCAGTGCAAGCGCCTGTTTTAACGCATCGGTAAGCAGGCGGTCAGACTGGCTGGGTTCGGCCACACCAGAAGGGTGATTGTGCGCTAGGATGACTGCCGCAGCATTGTGGAACAGCGCGCGCTTGACGACTTCGCGCGGGTAAACACTGGTCTGCGTGAGTGTGCCGTGAAATAGTTCTTCTGCTTTTATTACGCGGTGTTGCGCATCGAGGAACACCACCATGAATACTTCCTGCTCTTTTCCACGCAGTAAAAGTTGTAAATATTCACGTACAGCCCGTGGGGAGTTTAGTGCATCACCAGAACGCATTTCTTCCCCCAGGGCACGCCGCGACATTTCTAGTACCGCTTGCATCTGCACATATTTGGCCATGCCCATGCCATGTATGCTGCAAAAATCTTCCTGACTTGCAGCAAACATTTTTGTCAGCGTGGAGAATTTATTGAGCAGATCGCGTGCGAGATCCACCGCACTTTTACCCACTACACCAGTTCGCAGAAAAATGGCCAGGAGCTCGGCATCGGAAAGTGCGGCTGCGCCGCGCTGGATTAATTTCTCGCGCGGACGTTCACCTTCTGGCCAGTCAATGATAGACATATTATTCCTTCGTTTAATTTCGAATGAATCACAGGATTTTTGTTAAGATACGCCGCATTATGAAACAAACCAATTCAAAACGTATAGTACTTGGTATCACTGGCGGGATAGCTGCCTATAAAGCAGCTGAACTCACGCGTCTGCTGATCAAACAGGATGTCGATGTGCAAGTGGTTATGACGGAGTCGGCGTGCCATTTTATAACACCCACCACGATGCAAGCCTTGTCCGGCAAGCCGGTGTTGCTCAGTCAGTGGGATGAAAGCAATAACGGCATGGCGCACATCAATCTCAGCCGCGAGGCTACTGCGATTCTGGTTGCCCCCGCGACTGCCGATTTTATCGCCAAGCTGGCGCATGGTCTGGCGGATGATTTGCTTTCCACCCTGTGTCTCGCACGAAATTGCCCCTTGTTGATCGCACCAGCGATGAATCGGCAAATGTGGGAGAACGCTGCGACTCAGCGCAATATTGCCCAACTCAAGGCCGATGGCGTGATAGTGCTAGGGCCGGAAAGCGGGCTACAAGCTTGCGGTGAGGAAGGCTTGGGGCGCATGTTGGAGGCAGAGCAGTTAGCGCAGGCCGTAATGGCAAACTTCCAGCAGAAATTACTAAGCGGCGTGAAAGTGCTGCTGACCGCCGGGCCAACCTACGAAGCCATTGATGCCGTGCGCGGTATTACTAATCGCAGTTCGGGCAAGATGGGTTATGCAATAGCACAGGCAGCAGTGGAGTTAGGCGCAGAGGTTAGCTTGGTTTCTGGCACTGTTGCATTAACCCCGCCTGCTGGAGTGCTGTTGTTTAAAGTTGAAAGTGCAGATCAGATGTTAGCCGCAGTTAAAAAACTGGTTGCCGATTGCGATATTTTTATCGGTGTGGCAGCTGTAGCTGATTATCGAGTTGCGCAGGCTAGTGCACAAAAAATCAAAAAGAATGGTGAAAATTTAACCCTGGAACTGGTGCCCAATCCAGACATCCTTGCCTATGTGGCGTCATTGCCCAAGCCTCCTTTCTGCGTCGGATTTGCGGCAGAAACTGAAAACTTAAAAGCTTATGCAGAGCAGAAAAGACGCGCTAAAAAATTGCCCTTACTGGCGGCAAATCTTGCCCAGGAGGCGATAGGTGCGGATGATAATGAGCTAATTTTATTCGATGACGCGGGTGAGCATTTACTGCCACGCGCCGATAAACTTACTCAGGCACGTGCATTAATGCAACACATTATAAAATTACAAGGACAGTGAAAATGAAGGTAGATATAAAAATTCTCGATCCGCGCTTGCACGAAAATCTTCCTGCTTATGGCACGCCAGGTTCTGCGGGAATTGATTTACGCGCCTGCATAGATCACAACATGGTGATAAATCCCGGACAATGCGAGTTAATTCCAAGCGGCATCTCCATGCATATTGGTGATTCCCATTTTGCCGCGATGATTTTACCGCGCTCCGGCTTGGGTCATAAACACGGTATCGTGCTGGGTAACCTGGTGGGTTTGATTGATTCTGACTATCAGGGTCAGATATTTGTTTCATTGTGGAATCGCGGCCAAACTCCCTTCACGCTAGTGCCACTGGAGCGCATGGCGCAAATGGTGATCGTGCCGGTGATGCAGGTGGAATTCAATATTGTTGAAGAGTTTCCGCTTAGTCAGAGAGGAACAGGTGCCTTCGGTAGTACAGGTAAACACTAACTCTGCTGGGAGGAAGGGACAGGTGTCTTTTACTGTTCTCAATATATTATTTAAGTTTGAAGATTTTAACAGTGCTATTCAAATCGGATGACAAGCTACTCAGTTCATTTGAAGCAGCTTTACCCTGTTCAATATTTTGCACGCTATTACTAATTAATACGGTAATTTCTGCCATATTTTTTTCTACGCGAATCACATCCTCTTTCTGACGTGCAGTGGCACTCGCTACATTTTCAACCATAGTGCTAACCTGAGTAACGCTATCAACAATTTTCTTGAGTGACTGTCCCGCAAGATTCGCATTGTCTACGCCGAGCTGCACTTCCTTGATGCTGCCGTTCATTATATTGATGACTTCACCGGTCTGTTGTCGAATTGCGATGACCAAGGTGCTAATTTCATTTGTTGCACTCACTGCACGTCCAGCTAATTTACGCACCTCGTCTGCTACAACAGCAAACCCACGTCCTTGCTCACCAGCCCGCGCCGCTTCAATTGCCGCATTGAGTGCCAATAGATTGGTTTGATCTGAAATTTCCTTTATTAAAGTGACGGTTTGCCCAATTCTTTCAGCGTGGACGTTCAGCTCCTGAATTGAAGTAGCTGCCTGATTAACTGAATGTTCAATCTGACGGATTCCACGGACGCTATTCTCCACGACCTCCACGCCATTACGGGCAATTTTGGTAGCCTCACGAGCGCTAATTGCAGCTTCATTTGAATGCTCGGATATTTCAGAAATTGTAGCTGTAAGGTTCGAAACTGTTAGTCCAACTTCAGCAGACTTGTTCTGCTGTTCATCCAAATTTGACGTTGTAATATGCATGAATTCAACAATGCGATCGCTGCCTTCGTGTACTTTGTCGCTTAACATAATAGTTTGACCAATTAAATCGCGAAGATTCAGTGCCATCTTATTAAAGCTGTCGACAATTTCACCTATCGTATCTGCACTTTGTAGTGTGCAGGTATGACTGATGTCTTTATTAGAAATTGCATTGGCAATCTCCGAAATTCTGCGCAACTTCCTCAATAAAATCACATTAAGTAACCAGTAATTAACCACACCTATCACTACGCCTGCTATGACACAGCCTAGTACAAACCAGGGCAACATACCCGGCTTCCATTCAACGAAAAAATTGGCATAAAACGGGAATACCAATGCAACGCCAATCCCGAATGCAAGGAAGGAAAGCAATAGATTTCTCAGAAGGCTAGTTTTCATAATGTTATTTATTTAAATTGTGTACTGTTAACATATTAACGACAGAATGAATTAAAAGTTTAGTGAATTATTGTTTATATTTAAATTCTAGCAGCCTGACGGGCTTAACTCGCAACTCAATGAATTTTATGAAATTTTGATTGAGCCTATTAATAAATATTTAATATAATCAATATGTTACAATATAGCAATCTTGTCTAAGTCTGGTATGGGAACAAAGGAGGCAGTCCAATCTGCTACCCTCAGTCATTCCAAATGAATAGTGCGGTAAATAATTTCTACCACCAGTAGCTCGTCTACCCCGGTTGGCAACCGTAGTGTGACGGTATCGTCTTCACGTGCCTTAAGCAGGGCACGGGCCAAGGGTGAAACCCAGCTGACCAGTCCGCGTGCGGGTTCTGCTTCATCTACGCCGACTATACTGAAAGTACGATTTTCTCCATCAAGTCCGCATACTGTTACGGTTGCGCCAAAAAATATCTGATCACAATTTTTCCTGAGTGCTGGATCTACTACTTCTGAGTTTTCAAGTCGCTTGGCTAGGAAACGAATACGCTTGTCTATTTCGCGCAGTCTTTTTTTTCCATAGATGTAATCGCCATTTTCTGAACGGTCACCATTGGAGGCCGCCCAGGTAATGGTTTGTACCAGCGCCGGACGCTCTGTTCTCCATAGCTGATCCAGTTCATTTTGTAGGCGGAGAAAGCCTGCTGGGGTGATGTAGTTTTTGCTTCCCAAAGGAACATGACTAGATAATTCAGACGGTTCTTCATCATCCGCATCATCGCCTTCAGTTGTAAATTCATTGTTCATATTTGCATAGCCCGGAAATACTACGTGGCCGCTTGAATCGTGTTCAAGTTGGGTTATTATGCATCAAAAAAATTCCCGGACTGGCCGGGAATTTTTGCTACTGCTTTTTTTCCAGTAATTTACAAGAGCTATCAGTCTTCACGCATCATCAGGTAATATTGGATTTTCATGGTGACGGCTGAACCCGCAATAATCGCTGCCAATGCTAAGAACGATCCCAAGGAGAGGGTAGACACGCCGGTAATACCTTGACCGATTGTGCAACCCATCGCAGTGATGCCGCCAAACCCCATCAGAATAGCGCCTATCATGTGCGAGCCCATGTCTTTGGCTGAAGTAAAATACTCCCAGCGGAAGCTCTTGCTGATCATTGCATAGATGAATGAACCTAATACCACGCCAAGTGCAGTAGCAACGCTGAAGGTGAGGATGTTTGATGTGTCAGTCCAGTAACCCAGGTGCTCTAGGAGATATGCGGACGGTCCTACAAAAGACATTGATTCTGCCATGCGAGAGTTAGTGGCTATGAAGGTCATTTCCATGGTGTCTGGATTCTCGGCATAGCCGATATGGCCGGTAATGTACCAAGCAGTTACCACGACTAAACCAATTACCAATCCGCCGATAATACCGTCTGTTTCCTTGCGGAATTCCTTATTGATGAAAATAAAGATCAGCAAGGCGAGGGCGATTATGCCAGCGAATAGCAGTTGCATGCCGTTTGCATCAAGCCCGCCAATACTCGAAAAGAATGCAGGCAAGGTCTGGCTATGATCCAGTTGCGTAGTGACTGCCGGCGGAGACAATACGTTAGCCCTGAGTGAGCCCAAAATACCCTTAAGTGTCGCTATTGCTGCGAAACCCATAAACACGAATACCACCAGTGATTTAAGGTTGCCGCTGCCGATGCGCAGCAAGGTCTTGTTGCCGCAGCCTGATGCAAGTGTCATACCGATGCCGAAAACAAATCCGCCCACCAGGAACGTCAATATTGGAAAGCTGGCTCCGGTGTAGATGGTTTTTGACAGGTCCAGATAGCCGTAAAAAGACAGTAAATTGGTACCGATAATCGCCACCGCGATAGCCAGGAACCAGGCGCGCATGCGTCCCCAGCTTCCCATATTCACGACGTCAGAAACCGCACCCATGGTGCAGAAATTGGTTTTGCTGGCTATAAAGCCCAAAATAACACCTAAACCCAATCCCCACAGGACAATTGTCGTTGCTAAACTCATAATCTCATCCCCTCAACTATTTTATTATAAAAAATTTCCAATTTCAGTACGGCGATCTTTGTTGCTAATCACCATCCCGACAAAAAAAATGCCTGCGAATAAGAAAAATGCTTATTCAACAGGCAATATTAAGACATTAACTTGTTATTTAAGCAATACCAGGATTGTCCTTAACTCCTATCAGTTTTGGCAGATTCAGCTGACGTGGAGTAATAACCTTTTTACTGCGGATGTAACCGGACACTAGGTCATAAATTGGTTCGCCTACCACGCCCTCAGCTACCGGAGCCCAGCCTGCAACCTTGTACTTCTTGTTTGGATCCAGCGTTTTGCCATTCAGCATCATGTTATTGATACGTTTGCCAAAGCCTTTGGTCAGATCACAGGTGTAGCTAATGCCGCCAACACGAACCATGTCGCCGCCTTGCTGTTTGTATGGATCTGCATTAAACAGGTTGTCGCATACATCTTCCATAATTTCTTTAACGAACTCACCGCTCATTTCAGTGAGCGTAGTTTGCGGGTAGGTGATGGCGGTCTGGTCCATTACATGTTCCATCGTAATGGTTTCGCCTGCCAACAGCGATGTACCCCAACGGAAGCCAGGGGAGAATGCGATATCGGCGCCTTTTACTTCCAGCAACGCATCCAGTATCAACTGGTCGAATGTACCGTTGAAATTGCCACGGCGATATAGCATCCCCTCTGTAACTGCGAGTTTTTCCGACATAACTTTTTCATAGGGTGCGCGGATTTTCTTGATCAATGCATCCATTTCAGCATCTGGCGTGATCAGGTTGGAGAACACCGGTAGCAGCTTGTACTTGAAGCCGGAGACCTTGCCGCCTTTGACGTCGAAGTCGAGCACGCCTAGGAATTTTCCGTTTGATCCCGCATTGGTGACCAGTGTCTGGCCAGAGCGGTTTTTAACGATAGAAGGGGCGGGGATGCCGTCATGGGTATGACCGCCCATAATGGCATCGATACCGGTTACACGGCTTGCCATTTTCAGGTCTACGTCCATGCCGTTATGGGATATCACTACGACAACCTGTGCACCTTTGGCGCGTGCTTCATTAACCACCCTTTGCATGTTTTCGTCCTGGATGCCGAAGCTCCAGTCCGGAACAAAGTGACGCGGGTTAGCAATGGGGGTGTAAGGGAATGCCTGGCCTATAATAGCGACCGGAATACCGTTCATCTGTTTCATCACGTATGGCTGGAACACCTGATCGCCGAATTCTAGGGTTGTTACGTTCTGCGCAACGAAGTCCAATTTACCTTTGAAATCCTTTTCGATAACTTCTTTGACGCGTTCCGCGCCCAAGGTGAACTCCCAGTGGCCAGTCATCACATCAACGCCTAGCAGCTTACATGCATCTACCATGTCCTGACCCTTGGTCATCATTGCAGTGTATGAACCCTGCCATGTGTCGCCGCCATCAAGCAATAACGAGCCTGGACGACTTGCACGAACCTGCTTTACCAGAGTGGAGAGATGTGCAAAACCACCGACCTTGCCGTAGGTTTTTGCTGCTTTTTCGAAATCAAGGTAAGTAAAGGCATGTGACTCCATGGTGTTGGGGCGCACGTTAAAATGCTTGAGCAAGTGCTCGCCAACCAAGTGAGGTGGCTTAGCAAAATTAGAGCCCAAGCCTATGTTTACATCTGGTTCACGGAAATAAATTGGTTTTAATTGTGCATGGCAATCCGTCATGTGCATAAAAGATACATTGCCATATTTAGGCAAATCGTAATAGCTGTTTGTGCTGCCAGTAACGGACAGAGCGGATTTGCTATTCAGCGCCAATCCTGAAGCAGATGCTATCGCTAGCAATTGTAAAAATTCACGACGATTCATTGACATATAATTCTCCTTTGATATACAAGATTTTTTTAAAAAAATTTCAATCCACCTCGCAGAGGTTCTTGTGCCCTCTAGGGTAGTAGCTCATTAAAAAATCACGGACACATTTTTATCTATGTGTTCGTGATTTTTTGGGTAATTCTAATTTTTTATAGCTGTGGATTGCGCAATTATTGTGTTTTACAAGGCATCCTGATCGCACAATTAATTTGGACACTTATTTTTTCAGTTGAAACTAGGCATGCACTCATACTAGGTAAGGTTTGCATATAATTTAACTACACCCAAGCAAAATAGACAGCTCTAAAAATACAAATCCCTTACAGATCCAATGAATATATTGGCTCAATAAAAAATCTGAATTTTTAGTGGTGCCCTAGTTGATTAGGCGCCTACTGCAACTTCGCCCTCATACTTTTCGCCCAAGTTGTCTTGTGCTTTAACCGAAAATTTGTCACCGGCTTTTACACCCTTAACCTTGAAGCCCAAAAATGGATTCTTGGAAACCGCTCCGCTCCATTGCGCTTCAATCACTGACTTGCCGTTTAAAGTGACAGAAACCAGGTTAATGAAATTAGCAGGTACCAGCTTGTCTGTCTTTGCATCTTTGCGTGTACCTGGCTCCATTGGGTGGCTCATCAATACTTTTACTTCAGCAACGTCGCCTTGAAGCGCCGCGCGCATTTTCATTCCTGTAGACATGTTTATCTCCTCGTTAAATCATTTAATAAGTTGTAATTCAAAGTCGAACCAAGGTTGATTAACCGCCGCAACCGCCCATAGTAACCTTAACTTCTTTGCTAGCCATGTAAGTCTTGCCGCCAGCTTTGACTGCAACACGTACCAATGAAGTCTGACCCATTTTAATGCGAGTTGAAATGAAAGCCTCGGCACCATTCGTAAACTCGAAAGAGCCAACCATAGGCACTGGATTTTTTTCTACAAAAACTGCCATTGAGGTTGTTCCTGGGATATTGCTGGTAATATCCAACGGTACAACTGCGCCATTTTCAGCGATTTCTGGTGCTTTGATCACAATATCCTTGCTCTCAACTGCACCAGTAAAGCCAGCACCAGACATCGCGTCAGGCATATTTTTTGCTGTGAATGCACTTGTATTCCAAGCTGCTGCCAATACTTCGCCAGACTTAAGCAAACCTGCGCCGATAGCAACCACTATGGAACCGGCAATTCCGGCGCTCTTAAAAAATGTTCTACGTAATTGATCCATTTCACAACCCCTCAAATAAAATTAAACTTAAATACTTCTCTATGTAATCGGTATTCTGATCAACTTTCTTTTATTCTCACCTATGTGATTATTTTTGCCAAAAAACAGTATTAATGTTTTGAAATTTGTTGAGCACTTGCCTCGGGCAAACTTCACATCCACTTCTACTATCGATGGGCAAATATTTCGAATCAAACCATATTTCCTGGAGAGACCGACGTTCATAAATAATCGACTTCAGCAGTTTACGCAATTTGATCCATATCTGACAAGCGATTTTTTCTATTTTATCCCGTCTAGGTGACATGGCTGCCGTTGCCAAGATCAAGGGCACCTCTAAAAATGTCGTTGTCCACGCGAAGATGGAGCAGCAATATGTTTGATTAGACTGGATTCTGGCCTATAGGAAAATGATGAAATATAAATTTCAAAGGTATGCTGAAGTATTTTAGAGAGGGCTAATATAGCTCCTTGTTTGTTGCGAAAATAAGACGATAAAATTCACCTAAGCCTTTATATCTTGATGTAGCCCCACCCCTGGTGCATTCGTTTTTGAATTTGGTCGGCGGCTGAAGTGGCTATTCCCGTATGCGGGAGCAGAGCTACACTTTCACCATCGTTACGTAATTTGCTGATGGTTTTGCCGCATACCATAAAGCTCAGATTGGGATACTTTTCCTGCATCAGACTGATACGTTTCTTATGGGCTGATACATCTGAACGTAGCAAATCTACACCTCGCTTATTGGTAATTATTTCAACTTGAATTTGTCGATTGGCGCGCCTGTAGTTATTCAGCAGGCCTTCTGTTTCATCCAAGGCGGTTATGATTTTCATTGGGCTTGAATTGCTAACGTGAATAATTACTTTGCGCGTCTCTGAGGCGACATCGCTGCGTTGCACGGCCTGTATCATGCTTGTTATCTCGCGATTGCTCTCTCTGCTTGCCCATGCATGTGTTAGCCAGCCGGAAACACCGCCAAGTAATAGCAACAGGCATGCAGCTAGGGCTTGATAATTTGGAGCCCATGAGCGAAGTTCTCTTGCTGAGGGCCGCACGACTGCTGGAGGATGGCTGTATGCATGTTGAATCACCTCTTTCAATCCGCGTAATGCGCACACCTTCTCTTGTAATTGCTTATCTTGACTGATGGCATCGTATGTCTGATTTTTTTCGGCAGAGTCAAGCTGATTATCTACGAATAAATTCAGATGCTCATCGGTAATATTTTGATTAGGCATCATTTGATTCTCCTTATTTGAATGACTTGTTCCGGCTGTAGCGGAGCAAGCTCTTTTAATAGTGCTTTCATGGATACGCGGGCTCGGCACAGGCGGCTCATTACGGTGCCAATGGGAATATCTAAAATTGCTGCGACTTCTATATATGAAAGCTCCTCCAGATCGATGAGGGTCAGAACCTGACGCTGCCCTAGAGGCAGCTGTGCAATCGCACTGCGAACACGTGAAATAATCTGCGATTTTGAGTGTGCGATTTCAGGAGTGTTTTCGTGCGCATAACGAAAATCATCGAGTTCTTCAATATCGTCCATTTCCCTGTGTTTACGAAAATGATCACGCCAGCAATTTGCCAGAATGCTGAAGAGCCAGCTGTTTAACAGAGCGCGGTCACGTAATTGACTGGAATTTTTAAGCGCTTTAATCAGCGTCTCCTGCACCAGGTCATCCGCCAATGCCGCATTGTGGCTCCATGAATAGGCAAGGCGATATAGCCTAGGCCGTATTTGCTCCAACTGCTTCTGAAAATCATTAGGGCTGCAAAACAAGGACAGAATGTTCATATGGATGCGAACGCCGAATAGTGATGAATGATAGTCATTATAAGACGTAAGGATGTAGTGAAATATTCCAATTGCAGCAGGTAAAATGTCAACAAGAATAATTTTTTAAAATTAATGGAATAATTCAAGCAGTCGCTACGTCTAAAGCTTGTGACTGCTGTGTCAGTTGCACCTTAATAATAAACGGAGGAAGTTAAAATGAAATACATCAAGTTAGTTGTTGCTGCACTTGCACTTTCCATGGTTTTTGCATCACAGGTAGCAACCGCAGCAGCGAAAGAAAAAGTTATTATTCAAGTTAGTGATGCGGAACCTGCCAAATGGAACCTTGCACTCAATGTCGCAAAAAACGTACAACAAGAATTTGGTGCAGATAAAGTTGATGTAGAGATCGTTGTGTTTGGTCCCGCAATGCCCATGTTGAAGTTAGATTCAACGGTTGCAGGCCGTATTGAGGATGCTAAAAAGGCCAATGTAACTATTGTGGCATGCGAAAATAGCATGAAAGGTCAGAAGTTGACCGCTGCCGATATGCTGCCAAATACCAGCTATGTGAAAGCAGGTGTTGTTGAACTGATGCAAAAACAAAAAGAAGGTTACGCTTATATTCGCCCATAGTATGTATTGGGTGTAACAAAGCTTTGTAACTTTGCATAACGGCGCCCTAGTGGCGCCGTTATGCATTTGCAGGTGCGGCTTTTAGTATGGAACAGGAGGCAGGCTGCTCTATTGAAGGATACTTTGCGTTAACATGCCATCATTAAAATAACCAGGAATTAAATAATGTTTAAATTAATTAATCGTTTAGTAGCGATATTCGCGTTTGTTGGAGTGACTCAATTTGCCTACGCAGATGGCGATCATATGGCTGTATTTACCAGGCAAGGTAGCTTTGATGATGCTAGGGAAGCCGTTGAGCAGGCGCTTACCGGGCGAGGCTTTGTCATTAATAGCGTATCGCATATAGGCGATATGCTGGAACGTACCGGCAAAGACCTGGGTGGCGTAAAGCAGATTTACCTGAAGGCTGAGGCGCTTGAGTTTTGCAGTGCGACAGTATCGCGCAGAATGATGGAAGCAGATCCCGATAATATCGTGTTTTGTCCCTATATCATCTATATATACGTGGTGCCGAACAAGCCTAAGGAAGTACGACTCGCATATCGCAAGACTCAGATGGTTGGCACACAGAAATCAAAAGATGCACTCAAGGCGGTCAATGAGCTACTCACTGAAATAATCCAAGAGGCAGTGCAGTAGCAAAATTCAGCCTGATACTGGGGCGAGTTTGACTTGGGTGGTATTGTGCAATACGTTGATTATATTGAATATTAAAGCATTAGTAGTAATTTTAATTTCTCTATAAGTCTAATGAGCGTGGTGATTGTCTTGTGCTGCTGTGAGCGGCTTGATCTGTGCTTTGATGTTGATTTTCTCGCTACGTTTATCGGAAAATTGTATGGTTAAAGTCAGTGGAATTTCTTCACCGGCCTTCAATGGCTTTTTAAGGTTAAAAAGCATCAGATGATCACCACCCGGCCCAAGCTTGACAGGCTGCTTTGCAGGTAAAGGCAAGTCTTCCAATTGGCGCATCTTCATCACACCATTTTCCATGGTCATGGTATGTATCTCGGCAAATTTAGCAGCGGGTGTTGTAACTGCAATCAGGCGGGCATCTTTTGCGCTGGTGATCACCAGGCCAACGGATCCATTCTCCTGCCCAGGTGCTGTGGCACGAGCCCAAGCATCGTCGATTGTTACATCCGCCGCATAAGCTTGTGCAGTGAGCAGCAAGGCCGCAACGGCAGCAATCCAAGTATTATGTTTATTCATCATTACTAAGTTCTCCAAGAATTTTCTGACTTCATTATTCGGCTTGAACATATAAAATATTAAATATAATCAAGCAGTTGTGTTTAAATTATTATTTCGGCACCACAGTGCCACCCGCGTCTTTCCATGCGCTGATGCCGCCTTCAATATAACGGGCTTTCACCCCTTTGGCTTGCAAGGTGTCCAGCACCGAGTTACTCACTGCGCCGCCACGCACGCAATAAAGTACCAGATCTTTATCTGTCGACATGGTGTCGCACCATCCGTCAATATTTGCCGGGTCGAACCAAGTTGCACCTGGAATTGCGCTGTTGTCCGCAGCGTAATCATCCTTGCGCCGCACATCGATAATTTTCACATCTGTAGTTTCAAGCAGGGTTTTCAGTTCCTGCGGATTAATCGTTCTGCTCATTTGAATTACTCCTTATGACAACAACGGTTTGATAAATGAATAGCTCAGTCCTAGCACTGCACTCGCGGCGATAACTTGCATAATACCAACCTTGTAGCGAAATAGCGCGATAAACGCTGCAATACCCACCGCTAGGCTAAACCATTCAAAACCTGTGAACAAACTTTGTACGCTCAGTGGATCGCTGATGCCTTTCGGCCACAGCACATGGTAGGCAAAAAACAGCGCAAGGTTGAGGATCACCCCCACCACAGCTGCGGTGATGCCGGTAAGTGGCGCGGTAAATTTCAGATCGCCACGGGTTGCTTCCACCGCAGGTCCCCCCACCAGGATAAACAGGAAAGAAGGCAAGAAAGTGAAAATGGTTGCCACGGTAGCGGCTGCCGCCCCCTGCCATGAACAAAGCATCGGGGCCGAACAATTCCTTGGTCCAGCCACCTACAAAACCAACAAACGCCACCACCATGATCAACGGGCCGGGGGTAGTTTCACCCAGGGCTAAGCCGTCTATCATCTGTGTTGCGGTCAGCCATTGGAAATCGATCACGCCACCCTGAAACACATAGGGCAACACCGCATAGGCGCCGCCAAAGGTCACCAGCGCTGCCTTGGTAAAGAACCAGCCCATCTGCGTCAGTACGCCGTCCCAGCCGTAAGTTGCAAACAGGCCAGCCATGATTGCAGCCCAGATCGAAATGCCGATAGTCGTGTAGCGTATGACACGCGGCCAATGGAATTTAGCATGAGCAGGTGTGGGTGTATCGTCATCGATAATGGCCGGGCCATAAGTTTTATCCGATGCACCATGACCGCCGCCCGCCTTGAATTTGTTCGGTGCAATAAGGCTACCCAAATATCCAGTGATGGCCGCCGCTAGCACAATGACAGGGAAGGGCAGATTAAATACAAAAATCGCTATAAATGCCGCCGCTGCTATCGCCCACAACACATTATTTTTCAGCGCACGCGAGCCGATGCGATAAGCCGCAAATAACACAATGGCGGTCACCGCAGGCTTGATGCCATACAGTATGCCGATCACCACTGGCAGGTCGCCAAAGGCTAGGTAAATCCAGGTCAGCGCGATCAAAATAAACAGCGAGGGTAACACAAACAACACACCAGCAGTGATACCACCCTTTACCCCGTGCATCAGCCAGCCGATGTAAGTGGCGAGCTGCTGCGCTTCCGGTCCTGGCAGCATCATGCAGTAATTAAGGCCGTGCATAAAACGATGCTCGGAAATCCAGCGGCGTCGTTCCACCAACTCTTGATGCATCATTGAAATTTGCCCGGCAGGTCCGCCGAAACTGATAAAGCCCAGCTGCAGCCAGTAACGGAACGACTCCCAATATGACACGGGGGGCGGCGGCGTAGTTGGAATTTCATTATTACTCATCTTTATTCTCCTCTTGTGTATAGCTAACGTACAAATCATCAAAAATAGTGCTTGCTTCAATTAGTAGCTGGTCATCATCCTTGCAGCGTACCCGCATGCCTTTGAGTATCAATGCCAGCCCGTGTGCTTCCGCTACCGGAATACCGCCTGCATCGAGATAATGCACTACCGCTGCCAGTCGTTCAAGCGCGCGGTCAGGTTGATGAATAAAGCTGGTCATCAACACCTCAAAACTCACCAGTGAGCCAACATGGGTAAAACTTGCGCCGTCAAAATCAAAGCCCAGCGCGCTCTTCGGGCAATCCTGTGGCTTATTCAGCCATTTGAAGCTGGCAGCGGGATCAATAAAGCGTTTGATCAGCCACGCACTTGCCATGCGGTCTACCCACATCCGTTTGCGCGTTGCCCAAGTGCGTTTCTGATAATCCTCACGTTTAAGTTTTTTAATCTTGCCCTGTATGGGGCGTGGCTCATCTGGATTGGAGATAGCGGCCTGCTCGGCAGTTGCCTGGGCTAGCAACAACGCTATCTGCTCGCGTGCCGCGCCGGGAAAAAAATCGATGGCTGAGATCGCGGCAAAGTCGCGTGTTAGCCGTTTAAGCGAGCGTTTATTTACAAGCGAATTTTGTGTGCCCATGGTGGAGGTAAAAGCATCGACATCATGCTTGAGCGATACATAATCATCCGTGCGCTCAAACAATTTACGGAAGGATAGGTCTTGCGCAGCGTGGGTGCTGCTCAGCTTAACGATGTGTGCAGTGCCATCTGCCGCAATAACCTCCGCAGCCTGCTGCTGAAGACTGAGTGCTGCCGCCGGGCTGTCCGGCAGCAAATACACTCCGTCGCGCAAAACCCCGCAACCCGCGCTTTTCAAGGCACGCCAGACGCGCATTCGTGCTGTCGCGTTTGAGGTGGGCAGGCTGATGATGAGGGCGAGCCAAGGCTTGATTATGTTCATGTAGGATATTCTACATCATGTTATATAAATTACAATATACCTAGGACTTATTACTTGTAAATATGAGAAAACTGGTAGCATGGTCATTGTTAAATGCAAATCCCCCCAGGGGGATTTAAACGTGTCACAAATTAAGTAATTCTCAATAATGATAAATTGCAATATGAGACTACCCTGATGACTGCCATTACCCCCAAAAAGAAATTATTCGAAAACTTCGCACGTGTCGCCAAAGCACTGGCAAGCGCCAATCGGCTGGAGTTGCTGGAAGCCCTTGCTCAGGGCGAGCGCAGTGTGGATGGCCTGGCGCAGGCAAGTGGCATGTCGGTGGCGAATACCTCCAATCATTTGCGTATCATGCGCGAAGGGGGGCTGGTGCAATCTCGCAAGGAAGGGACTCAGGTGATTTACAGCCTGAGCGATGAGAAAGTGCCGGTGTTGTTATCCAGTATCCGATATGTCGCTGAACGGCATCTGGCCGAAGTGGAGCGCATTGTGCGTGAAAACTTTAATAGCAGGGACAAGCTCACCCCGGTGCGCCGTGATGAGCTTTTGGGCTTGGTGAAATCCGGCGAGGCGATGGTGATAGATGTGCGCCCGTCTTCCGAGTACGACGCAGGCCATATCGAAGGGGCAGTCAATATCCCGTTGGATTCATTAATCCAGCGCTTAAGCAAATTACCCAAAGACCAGGAAATTGTTGCTTATTGTCGTGGGCCTTATTGCATGATGTCTTTCGATGCGGTCGATCAATTGCGACAGCACGGCTATCGGGCGCGGCGACTGGAAGATGGTTTTCCTGAATGGAAAAGCTATCAGCTACCACTTGATAAATGACCAATAAACTTCAATAAACTTCAATATAATCAATGATTTACAATATCATTAAATAATAATATTGACAGACTATTGAGTGCTGCTTTAAGATGTATTCAAGTATTCGTTTGAATATTGAATTGTTAAGCTATTTAGGAGAGATGACATGTTTTTCAGACAACGTTTTGCCAAGGAAGCCACCCTGTCTTATTTGCTCGGATGCGGCACATGCGCAGTTGCGGTGGTGGTGGACCCGGTAGCGGGAGATGAGGACTGGTTCATTGAAGAGGCGGCGAAGCAGAACGTCAAAATCACCCATGTATTCGATACTCATGTGCATGCCGATCACTACTCGGGTGGTCGTGCGCTCGCCGAAAAAACCGGTGCGCTCTATTGCTTGCATGAGTCCAATCAGGGCAGGGTGAAATTTCCCTTTCATGCGCTTTCCGACGGTGAAGTCATCGAACTGGGCAACGTTGAGGTAAAGGTGATCCACACCCCCGGCCATACCCCGGACAGTATCTGTTTGACGGTGACCGATAAACGTCGCAGTGCGGAACCTTGGTTTGTGCTCACTGGCGACACCCTGTTTGTGGGTAGCATCGGTCGCCCTGATCTGGCGGGCAAGAGCAAGGAGTGGGCAGAGCAGTTGTTCGACAGCTTACATACCAAGCTGATGTCTCTGCCGAATGATGTGGAAGTCTTCCCTGGCCATACATCAGGCAGCGTTTGCGGCGCGGGTATTTCCGGTAAACCGTCGACGACGATCGGGTTTGAAAAACGCGCCAATACCGGCCTCAAAATCACAAATAAGAGCGAGTTTGTCAGTCATATTCTGTCTGATATTCCGCCGCGCCCTGCTGAAATGGATCGCATGGTGCAAGTCAATCTGGGGGCAGAATGAGCCATACTTTACGCGACGAATACCGTCAAGGTATCCGCGATAACTTCGCGCATTTTTTCTCATCTGCTGTTTCAGGTGTTACTGGTGGGCATGACCATAGGCATGATGCGGACTGTCGTGCCTGCGCTGGGTGAAACCGAGTTTGGCGTACCCAAGGGTTCCTTCATGCTGCTGACCACCTTTGTGGTGGCATTCGGCTTCGTCAAGGGTACGCTTAATTTTGTAGCTGGGCGTTTGTCGGAGAGCATAGGACGACAAAAAGTATTGCTGATAGGTTGGGCAGCGGCTGTGCCGATTCCGTTCATGATTATGTATGCGCCCAGCTGGAACTGGATTATCGCCGCGACCGTGCTGCTGGGCGTGAATCAGGGGCTGACTTGGTCGATGACGCAAACGTCCAAACTGGACATCACGCGCCCCGATCAACGCGGTTTTGTGATTGGCCTGAATGAATTCGCAGGATATGTGGGCTTGGCGATTGCAGGCATCATCACCGGTTACATGGCGGCTGCCTACGGGCCACGCCAGGGCTTGCTGATATTTGGCATCGTCGTAATCTCGCTGGCCACCTTGCTCACGATACTGTGGATAAAGGACACGTTACCCTGGGCCAAGGCGGAAGGTGCTAAACATGCCGCAGGAAAGTCTACCGGCCCCACGCCGCGCTACCCAACGAATATCTCCGACAAACCTACAACCTGGGAAGTATTCTCACTGATGTCGTGGCGCGACAAGCGCATGGCTTCGATCAGCCAGGCAGGACTGGTGGAAAAATTTGTCGATGCGCTGGTGTGGGTGTTCTACCCAGTTTTCCTGTATAGCCATGGCTTGTCTCTGGCCAGCATAGGCTGGGTTATCGGCGTGTACGGCTTTGTGTGGGGAGGCGCGCAATTCTTCACCGGTAAACTTTCTGACCACATCGGCAGGCAGAAGCCAATAGTGTGGGGCATGTGGATCTGCGGTGCAGGGGTTGCGATGATGATGTTGGGTACGGGTGTGGCGTGGTGGTCATTGTCGGCAGCCGTGTCCGGTTTCGGCATGGCTCTGCTGTATCCCAACCTGTCGGCGGCGGTGGCGGATATCGCCCATCCCAACTGGCGCGGTTCGGCCATTGGCATCTACCGATTTTGGCGCGACCTCGGCTATGGTATCGGCGCGTTGGCAATGGGTATCGTGGCGACAATGGCCGGTGCTATCGAGCAGGCATTCTGGTTTGTTGCTGTTTCGATGTTGCTCTCCGGTCTGGTGGTGCAGATATGGGGAGAAGAAACACATCCGCGACTGAACCCTGCAACACCTGTCAAATAACAGAAGCGGCAGATAAAGTACGCGAATCCCCCTCCCCCCTTTTGCAAAGTGGGGAACACGCCGCCTTCAAAGGTTTGGTTAGTTCCCTACTTTGAAAAAGGGGGGCTAGGGGGGATTTAAAAGTGTCGCGAATTAAGTAAAACTCAAAACACTGACAATCCGGATAGATCGAATATTGCATCAACATTTATTAAGAGAAAATCATGCCAGAACCAATAAAAGTAATTTCCCAAAATCCGCCCGGTGGGCGCTGTACACTTTATGCGCTGTATGCCGCAGAGCTGGAAAATAGCCTGGGCTTAACCAAGCGCATCATTCATACTGATTTCCGAGATGCACATGGCGAAGGCTTCCCCAGCATGGTCTTGCTCGATGTGGTATTAAAACCAGAGGATGGTGTGATGTTGTCGTCTAAAGATATTTACGCAGGTTTGCTGAGTGCAGGAGTTGATCTGAGTGCCGTGCCGGATTTGGCGACACGGTTGGAAGCTATTCAGGAAAAATTTCTGGAAGGGTTGTAGCCTGTTTTTCTGCCTGATTTGTAATGTCCTGAGATGTTTGAAATTGAAAGAAACTATAAATGAAGCTTGATGTTGAAAAGCGCAACGTGCTGATTCTCTCGGCTGCGCAGGCATTATTCCAAACCGTATCAGTCATGGTGATTACCCTTTCCGGTATTGTGGGGTGGATGATGGCGGAGGATAAAAGTCTGGCAACGCTGCCGATAGCCATGATGATGGTGGCGGTTGCACTCACCATGATTCCAGCTTCGCTTTTTATGCAGCGTTATGGCCGTAAGGCGGGATTTGTACTCGGGGCTATGTTGGGCTGTATCGCAGGCCTGCTGGCCGCTATCGCGATCTGGCTGGATAATTTTTCCTTGTTTGTAGCTGCCAATATGTTGATTGGCAGCTATCAGGCTTTTGCTCAGTATTACCGCTTTGCGGCGGCGGATGTGGCCAGTGACGATTTTAAAAGTCGCGCAATTTCATGGGTGATTGCAGGCGGGGTGATCGCCGCAGTAGCAGGGCCGAATCTGGTGATATATACCCAGAACATCGGATCCGTTCCGTCCGCACTGACCTACCTCAGCATGGTAGTGTTGAGCATACTTGCCCTCTTGTTGCTGTCGCGGCTGTCCCTGCCGCCAGTGTCTACAACAGAAGCTTCCGATACGCCACGCGCATTGCCGGCCATTATGCGGCAGCCCATTTTTCTCACGGCATTGGCTGGCTCGGCTATTGGCTCTGCGGTGATGTTGCTGGTGATGACCGCTACCCCCTTAGCCATGCAGACGTGTGGTTTACCGCTAAGCTCGGCGGCTACCGTCATCCAGTGGCACGTACTGGGAATGTTTGCACCTTCATTTTTTACCGGTAATCTAATCCGCCGCTTCGGTGTATTGACGATTATGGGGTCTGGCGTTGCGTTGCTGCTCGGGCATGTGGTCATTGCTTTATCGGGCATAGAATATCTTCATTTTTTGTCTGGATTAATTTTGCTGGGTGTAGGCTGGAACTTCCTATTTATCGGTGGCACCACCCTGTTGACCGAGGCATATAGAACTAGCGAGCGCGCAAAGGTACAGGCCGCGCATGATTTTTTGATGTTCGTCGCTGTCAGTATTGCAACATTTTCATCGGGCAGCCTGCTCAATGCTTATGGCTGGCAGTCGGTCAATTTGGCCGTGCTGCCAATGCTAGCCATCGCCTTGCTGATGATCATCATGTTGGGAATGCAGCGGAAACGCGATCTGATAATACTAAAGCAGGGTTAATTTTTTCGGCTTAACAAATACGCAGAAATCTTTCGGTCTGTAGTATTGACTCAGGTAGGCCAATGAACTACCATAATCGCATGGAATTCGAATGGGATGAAACTAAAAGTGATGCGTGTTTTACACAGCGCGGATTTGATTTCGCCTACGTACTGCGGGCGTTCCTTGATCCCGATCGATTAATCCGCAAAGACCATCGCTGGGATTACGGCGAAGATCGGTATCAGGTGCTTGGAACGATAGCAGGGAGAATATTTTTTGTCGCATATACGATCCGTGGATCGGTGATACGAATCATTTCGGCGCGTAAAGCCAATCAAAGAGAGGTGCATGATTATGAAAACAGTACACGTGAAAATTGACCTGGTATCGCTGAAAAATTTTCCGCAAGGCCGTGTGAACAAGGTCTTCTTGGACGCGACCAGTGAAGACGACATTAAGATGCAGATCGTTACAGATGATGCAGAAGCAATGCAGGACGCAGCCAAGTTTGCACGAGGTGTACGCAAACGTCTGGGATTAACACAACTTGAGTTCTCGCATTGCATTGATGTCTCACTCGACACCATCCGCAACTGGGAACAGGGCAAGCGTCGACCGACCGGAGCGGCCAAGGCTCTGTTGAAGGTACTTGACAAAGCACCGGAAGCTGCATTACTGGCATTGAGCTGACACTGTTCGGTAATTTGGACTTTATCATGTTGGGTATGCAGCGGAAACGCGATCTGTTAATGAAAAAACAAGGTTAACTTCTTCTGGCAGCGTAGCGGACTTAGGCATGGCTGTTAACGTAACTATTTGATTATATTGAATATTATATCAAAGAGGCGGTCTGAATTTACCTACACCCTAGATGGCGCAAGAACTCACTACTCACCTGCTTACGCAGGCATTAGTGCGAGAACCTGCAAGCAGGTATTCGAGGTAAATCAATATCTTACGCGTTAAACCCGGCATCCTTCATGGGTTCTTTTCCTATGCGTAGCGTAGGGGCTTGCTAGGTTTGACTTTGACGGGAAAACTCGGGATACTTTTAAAGTTGGCTTTGAAATTCCTATCCTTCAAAGGGAGACGTTATGGCAGGCAATCGCAACTCAAAAATCGTTATTATCTCTGGCTTTTCCTTGGTGATGCTATTGCTGAGTGTGGTTTCGTTTTTGGCTATATTTTCTGTCAACGAGAACAATCGCAGGCTGCTAGATGTTGTATCTGAGCAGAGTAAAGTAGTAGATATTTTTAGCATGCGCGATTTCTCACAGAAGCGGGCGCTGTTGCTCTACCGAATGGCGGCATTGGATGATCCCTTTGATAGGGAAGAGGTGTACTTGCAATTCAAGATGCAGGCTGGTTATTTCCTTTTAGCGCGAGAGCAACTGTTATCCAAGCAGCGTCACGTTGACGAGATAAATCGTTGGAAAGAGGTCGAGCCTATCGTGACAAAAGGCTCCAGTGTACAAAACAAAGTCGCCGATCTGATACAAGATAATCAATTCAAGCAGGCCTATGAGATGCTGGGCAAGGAGGTTGCGCCTATTCAGGATGAGGTATCGTTAAGGATGACGCGTCTGCTGGATGTACAGAATAATGTTATCTCTACGCAACTGCAGACTGCGCAAAGTAACAATCGACGTTACCTGATTATCATTATTATCTTGGGTCTATTTGCTTTGGCGGTGAGCATTGCAGTTGCTGTTTACGTCACTAATTATACCTCGCAGACAGAGAATAAACTGATAGAGCAGCAACGCTTGGCCGATACGGCAAACCAAGCCAAGAGTAATTTTCTCGCCAATATGAGCCATGAGATTCGAACACCGCTGACGGCCATCATCGGTTTTTCACAATCCTTGCTCGACGAGAACTTTGAGCAGCAAGAGCGCAACAAAGTAACCCAGACCATCATCCGTAACGGACAGCATTTACAACGGTTGATTAACGATATTCTGGACTTGTCTAAAATCGAGGCAGAGCAATTGCAGATAGAGTCAATTATCACTTCTCCGTTGACGATTATGGAAGAAACTGATTCCTTGTTAGGTAAGAAGGCACGAGACAGAGGCTTGTATTTTAAGCTCAATTATAGATTTCCACTGCCGAACAAGATTATTAGCGATCCCACCCGTCTGAAACAGATTCTCTTCAATCTGTGTGGCAATGCCATTAAATTCACCCATGAAGGTCGGGTGGAAGTGGATATGAGTTTTGATGAGATGAATGAGAAAATGCTGTTCAAGGTGAGAGATACAGGCATAGGCATGACAGCAGAAGAATTGTCACGTCTGTTTCAACCATTTTCCCAAGCGGATGCTAGCATCACGCGCAAATACGGCGGCACCGGTTTGGGTCTGTCTATTTCACTCAAGTTGGCCCATGTAATGGGCGGTACGATCACCTGTGAGAGTGAGAAGGGTAAAGGGAGTGTTTTTACGCTCAGTGTTGCTGCAAAAATTCCCAAGGAAGCAGTATTTATCACCACCCTTGAGCGGGTCGGTGAGCATCGTGATGAGCAAACTCATGAGGTGCTGATTAAACCCCTGCGTGGCAATATTTTGTTGGCGGAAGACAGCCCGGATAACCAGCAGCTTATTGCCATGTATATCCGCAGGACCGGTGCTACGCTCACGATTGTTGAAAATGGCCAGCAGGCAGTGGAAGAAGGATTGGCAGGCAATTACGATCTTATTTTTATGGACATGCAAATGCCAGTGATGGGTGGCGTGGAGGCAATTACACTATTGCGTGCAGCTGGCTATGCTGGCCCTGTGGTGTCACTGACGGCCAATGCCACGGTGGCGGATAGAGACAGCTGCCTGGCAGCGGGTGTCGACGACTATCTGGTCAAGCCCATTAACCTACAGCGTTTCTACGAAGTGCTGAACACTCACCTGGCGGCAGCTGGAAGTGACGGTGCTGGACTAGTCAGTCAGTTTGGTTTTGACAATGATCCTGAGTATCAGGCCATGCTCGATCAATTTCATAAGAACTTGCCAGGCATGGTGGCGGAGTTGGTGGAGGCGGTGCAGCAGCAAAAGTGGGGCGTGATACAGTCCATCTCGCACAAAATAAAGGGCATAGCCGGGAGCTTTGCTTACCCACAAATCACCGAACTTGCGCTACAGATTAATGCCCTGACGAAGACGGCAGAGTTGGAGAAGGTGATAGTATTGAGTGGCAAACTGGCAACTCTCCAACAACAAATTTTACAACAACTCAAGAAGGTCTGACCGACACACCATGAGCAAACCAACCGCCTTAATTGCCGATGATGTAGAAACAATGCAGCAACTGTTGAAAAAAATCCTTGAGTCTATTGGTGTCAAAGTTATCGCGGAAGTGGCGAACGGGGAGCTTGCTTTGCAAGCCATCATCGATCTAAAGCCGGATATATGTTTTTTGGACATCGATATGCCAGGCAGAACCGGCCTGGAAGTTTTAGAAGAAATCCGTACTCGTTCCATTACGACCTACCCGGTTATCGTCAGCGGACATAGTGACATCAACAATATCAAGGCAGCCATTGCTCTGGGTGTGAAAGCTTTCGTGGTCAAACCTTACTCCCTAGACAAGATCAAACATACTGTCGCCAGTTATCTTGTCAGCATACAAGGTAAATAAGCTGATATGTAGCTGACTATCACCAAGCATCCTCCGCGCCATTTAATCCCTCATTTAATTTGATTTAAGGAAACCTGAAACATGAAAATACTTATCCACTTCGGCTTGTTCGCATATTTGATTCTGACTGGATTATCCGTCCAGGCCGAGGAACTCGTTCTACACCCTGTTCAAGTTGCGCAAAATGTTTATGCCATCGTGGGCGATCTCGGAGGCCAGAGTTACAAAAATGATGGCCTGAACGCCAATCTAGGATTTGTAGTCAGCGCGGATGGCGTGCTAATCATTAACAGCGGCCCGACTACTCAGGTCGCGGCTGCTTTACACCGGGCGATTAAGAAAATTACGCCACAAGCAATCAAATTTGTCATAAATGTGAATTCACAATCTCACTACTGGCTAGGCAATGATTATTTCAAGCAGCTTGGCATTACTATCATTGCCCATGCCGAAGCAAAGCGCTTAATGACTGAAATGGGTGATGTGCAATTGCAATCCACTCATACTTCGCTTAAAGAAAAAGCCCAGAGCACCGTGCTGGCTTTTCCCAATGAAACATTTAGTGACTCACGTACTTTGCAATTAGGAAAAACCAAAATTCAACTCCTACATTTTGGCGCTGCGCACACAGCAGGTGATTTGGTGGTTTGGCTGCCTGAGCAAAAAATATTATTTTCAGGAGATATTGTGTATACCGAGCGCCTACTCGCCATTCTACCGCTCGGCAATAGTGGCGGCTGGATCAAGGCATTTGATCAAGCGGTGGCGTTAAAGCCACGCATTATCGTACCGGGCCATGGTAAGCCGACTGATATTCACGCAGCAAGACGCGACACGCGTGACTACATTGAGAATTTAAGAAACGGCGCTCAACGTACGCTTAAGGCAAATGGATCTTTGCAAGATGCGGTGGAAAAAACCGATCAGTCGAAATTCAAGTATCTACTGAATTTCGACACGCTGGCCAAACGAAATATGAATCAGGTGTATACCGAGATGGAGCAGGAATCGTTTTAAGCAGCCTATCCGAATTTGATTTAATTTGTATCTGCTTGATTATATTGAATGTTTTACTGTAAGTGTAAATTTCAATTCATTTTTAAATTAATGCTTTGTGAGTGAAGTCCGGCACCCTGCAAGGGTTCTTGTCCTATGCGAAGCAGAGCGTAGTGTAGGAGGCTTTAGATAAAGCAGTTGTATTGACTATAACTAAAAAACTCGGGATACTCCAAAAAGTAGCATAGAAATTCCTAGCCGTTTAATCCGCAATTCGTAGGGATGAATGAATGCTTATAACTTGGCATTACCCCCTAATTTTTTTATCCATCCTGGTGGCCATAATCGGGTCATTCACAGCCCTTACCCATGCGCAACGCATGCGTGAGAGCAGTGGTCGTGCGGCAACGCTGTGGATGGTGGCGGGTAGTATTACTTTGGGTCTGGCAGTTTGGTCCATGCACTTTATTGGCATGTTGGCGTTTCATCTGCCCATCCCCATTGGCTATGACCTGACGCTGACCCTCCTTTCCATACTGCCTGTCATTCTCGCGACCCTTTTGGGTTTCAGGGTGCTGCGCGAAATCAACATCAGTACCCGTTACATATTAGTCAGCGGTCTGGTGATGGGTGCGGGTATCAGCCTAATGCACTACACCGGCATGGCAGCACTCAGGATGTCGCCGGACATCAGTTACAACCCAGTGTCTTTTGTCCTGTCCATAGGTATCGCAATCATCGCTTCATGGGGCGCATTGCTGATGATGTATCAGGGTGAGCGCATCAAGTTACCCCCATTGCTGCGTTTTGTGTTGGGTGCAGTGATTATGGGCCTGGCAATTTCTGGGATGCACTACACCTCCATGCTGGGAATAACCATTCCACCCGGCAGCGTATGTCTTGCCAGTGATTTGCGCATCGAGCCAAATATTCTGGCCATGCTGGTGTCGCTGACTTCGCTGTTTTGGTTTGGTGGCGGCATTCTCGCCACTTTGTTTGATCAGCGCATGGTGCGAGAAAACTCGCTGGCACTGGCAGAGTTGGAGATGATCAATGCCGAGATTTCCAGCTACCTTAGTGCGATCGGCCAGTACGCCTTGGTTTCGGTCGCCGACACTGCCGGGCGCATCATCACGGCCAACGACAGATTTTGCGCGGTCAGTGGCTACAGCCTAGAAGAATTGATAGGCCAGACCCACCGCATAGTCAAATCCGGGGTGCAGCCGGCAGTTTTCTTTGACGAATTGTGGGCTACCATTTCCCGTGGTGACATCTGGAGCGGCGAAATTTGTAACCGTAGCAAAAACGGTGATCCTTACTGGGTGGATGCCGCTATCGTTCCGTTCAAGAATGCACAAGGAAAGATCTTGCGCTATATTTCGGTCAGGATAGACATCACCAAGCGCAAGAAAACAGAAGCCGAATTGTTGCAGGCCATAGCCACCTCCGAGGCCGCCAATAAGGAGCTAGAAGCCTTTAGCTATTCGGTGTCGCACGACTTGCGTGCGCCGCTGCGCAGTGTGGATAGCTTTACCCGCATCATCCTGGAGGATTACGGTCCGCAACTAGATAGCGAAGGCAAGCGCCTGTTGAATATAGTGTGCGGAGAGGCGCAGCGCATGGGTCGCTTGATTGATGACCTGCTCGATTTTTCGCGCATGAATCGCCAGGAGATGAAAGCCACACAGTGCGACATGACGCAGTTGGTGCAAAGCGCCTATAACAGCTTAGATGAATCGCTGCGCAGCCGCATCCAGCATTTCAAGCTACAGCCCTTGCCCCCTGCTTACGGTGACCCGGCCATGCTGCGCCAAGTGCTAGTCAATCTATTGGCCAATGCGCTCAAGTTCACGGGTCATCAGCAATCACCCGAGATTGAGGTCGGCGCATCGAGCGCAGACGGAATGAATACCTACTATGTAAAAGACAACGGCGTAGGCTTCGATCAACGTTATGTACACAAGCTCTTCGGCGTGTTTCAACGACTACATTCCGAAGATGAATTTGAAGGCACCGGCATAGGGCTGGCTCTGGTGCAGCGCATTATCCATCGCAACGGTGGCAAAGTGTGGGCGGAAGGCAAGCTCAACGCAGGCGCAACTTTTTACTTTACCCTACCCATCCTAAAGGAGAGCTAAGCATGGAAACGCCCGATGACATCGAAATTCTGCTGGTCGAGGACAATCCGCGTGATGCGGAACTAACCATACGTGCACTGCGTAAGCGTAATCTTGCTAATCATTTGGTGCATGTAAAAGACGGGCAGGAAGCGCTGGACTGGCTTTTTTGCACAGGTGTATATGCGGATCGAGATATTAACCAAAGACCCAAAATGATACTGCTGGACTTGAAGCTGCCCAAGGTGGATGGTATGGAAGTGCTGCGTGCGATACGGGCAGACGAGCGTACCCGTTTCACGCCGGTGGTCGTGTTAACTTCGTCCAAGGAAGAGCAGGATGTCGTGAATAGCTACGCCTTGGGTGTCAACAGCTACATCGTCAAGCCGGTGGACTTTGAAAAGTTTTCTGTCGCCGTGGCCGAGGCAGGCCACTACTGGCTGCTGGTTAATCAGGAGTGCAAGCCTAAGGGCTAATTTCATGACTTCGATGCCAACCGACACCCAAGCCCAGCCGCAAAAAATCCGTGTACTGATACTGGAAGATAGTTCGGTGGATGCTGAACTGATGATCCGTGAATTGCGTCATGCGCAGTTTGAGGTGGAGTGGCAACAGGTACAAACCGAGTCTGCTTTTCTCGCCGAGCTGGATAGCGCACCTGATTTGATCCTAGCTGATTACAGTCTGCCGCAGTTCGATGGCATACACGCGGTGAAGCTGCTACGTGAACGCGGCTTGGATATTCCGTTCATTCTGATCTCGGGCACACTGCCCGAACAGGAAGCGGTGAGCGCAATCATTAAGTACGGGGCGGATGATTATCTGTCCAAGGATAGATTGAAGCGTTTAGGCTCAGCTGTATCCAATGCGCTGAGCTGCAAACGGGGGCGCGATGAACAGCAACAGGCAGCAGCGACGTTACGCGCAAGCGAAGAGCGTTGGCGCTTCGCTTTGGAAGGCGCAGGAGATGGGGTGTGGGACTGGGACGTGCCGGCCAATGAAATGCTGTTTTCCAAACGCTGGAAGGAAATGCTGGGATTTGCTGAAGACGAGATCAGCACAGGTTTAGCCCAATTTGAAAAGCTCTGCCACCCACAGGATCTGCCACAGATGATGGCGGAGATGCAATCGTATTTCGACGGCAACACGCCCACCTTAATGGCAGAGATGCGCATGCTGTGCAAAGACGGCAGCTGGAAATGGATACTGACCCGTGGCATGGTGGTGAGCCGCGATGCCGCTGGCAAGCCGCAGCGCGTTATCGGTACCCATGCCGATATTAGTGCGCACAAAGTGGCAGAAGCAACTATCTTGCACCAGGCTAATTTTGATCCGCTTACTGAGTTGCCCAATCGTCGCCTGCTGCGTGACCGGCTGGAGCAGAAAATCAAGATAGCCAATCGCAGCGGCCTGCCACTTGCGTTAATGTGTATTGATCTGGACAACTTTAAGGACGTCAACGACACCCTCGGCCACGACGTGGGCGATATTTTACTTAAGGACGCGGCGCAACGACTCTCCAGTTGCGTGCGCGGGGTCGACACCGTGGCGCGCATGGGCGGGGATGAATTCACTGTTATCCTGGGCGATTTGGATGACCCCGATAGCATCAAACGCGTGGCGCAGGACATCTTGCATAAACTGGCCCTACCGTTCCATCTGGGGGACGAAGTGGTCTATGTGTCGGGCAGCATCGGCATCACGCTCTATCCAGAGGATGCCAGAGGCATAGACGAATTACTCAAAAATGCTGACCAGGCCATGTACGCCGCCAAACATCAGGGCCGCAACTGTTTTAGCTACTTCACCCCAGCCATGCAGGAAGCCGCACAAAACCGCAAGCGGCTGTCCAGCGATTTGCGCGGCGCGCTTGGCGGCAACCAGTTCCGCGTGTACTACCAGCCCATTGTGGAGTTGGCAACCGGCGCCATCCACAAGGCAGAAGCGCTGATCCGCTGGCAACATCCGCAGCGCGGCCTGGTAAGTCCCGCTGAATTCATCCCCGTCGCCGAACACACCGGCATCATCACCGACATCTGCGATTGGGTATTCCAGCAGGCGGCACTTGCGGTCGCACGCTGGCGCGTAACGCACCATTCGGAATTCCAGATCAGCATCAATACTTCCCCGCTGCAATTTCGCAACCAGGGCATAGACTACAAGGCATGGCTGGCATCTCTAAAAAAACTTGGCCTGCCCGGGCAATGCATCGCAGTAGAAATTACCGAAGGACTGTTGCTGGATGCCGGCACTGCCGTTACCGACCAACTGCTCGCATTCCACGACGCAGGCATCCAGGTTTCGCTCGATGATTTCGGCACCGGCTATTCGTCCTTGTCCTACCTCAAGAAATTTGACATTGACTACCTCAAGATAGACCAGTCCTTCGTGAGCAATATGACGCAGGGTTCCGACGATCTGGTGCTGTGCGAGGCCATCATCGTCATGGCGCACAAACTTGGACTTAAAGTGATCGCAGAAGGGGTGGAGACGGCACAACAACGCGACCTACTGACCGCAGCCGGATGCGATTACGGTCAAGGCTATCTGTTCTCCAAAGCGATTCCAGAGCAAGAGTTTGAGGCGCTGCTGAAGCGCGGGTGAACGGCGCTCGCTGAATCTATCCAGAACATTTAGCTGGATGCGTAGGCTTAGACATGGATTTAAACACAACTGTTTGATTATATTGAATTTTTATTATTTTAGCTAGATTCCAACTTATCCATATGAACAATCAACCCAGTATCATTGCCTTACGAAAATATCTGGAAAACACCATCGTAGGCCAGGCAGACTTGCTCGACAAGTTGGTGGTGAGCCTGTTAACCGGCGGGCATATTTTGGTGGAAGGTTTGCCGGGACTGGCCAAAACCACCGCAGTTAAGGCACTGGCATCCGCCGTGCATTGCAGTTTCAGCCGCATCCAATTTACGCCAGATTTGCTGCCCGGTGATTTGACCGGCACGGAAATCTACAATCCGCAGGCGGCGAGTTTCAGCTTTGCCGAGGGGCCGCTGTTTCATGAAATTATTCTGGCGGACGAAATCAACCGCGCCCCTGCTAAAGTGCAGGCCGCCTTGCTGGAGGCGATGCAGGAGAAGCAGATTACGGTGGGTGGTGTGACGCGACCTTTGCCGGAATTGTTTATGGTGATGGCGACGCAAAACCCGCTGGATCAGGCGGGAACCTATCCCTTGCCGGAAGCGCAGATGGACAGATTCTTGCTGCACGTGATGCTGGATTATCCCAGCCCCGAGGAAGAGTTGCTGATTTTGCAACGCGACCGTGAGCGGTTGACTAACACCGCGCCCAAGCCGCAAGGTGCGGTGCTGGATGTCGCGACGGTGCTGGCAGCACGCGAGGAAGTGAAGCGTATTCATCTTGTACCGGCACTGGAACAATATGTGGTGGCACTGGTCGGCGCGACGCGGCAGATCGATAAATGGCTGCCGCAGTTTGCCGGTTTTATCGAGGTAGGGGCGAGTCCACGCGGCTCTTTGGCGATCGTGCATGCTGCCGCTGCAACTGCCTATATGCAGGGACGTGATCATGTTTTGCCGGATGATATTCTGGCGGTGGCACCGGATTGTTTGCGTCATCGCATTATTCCAAGTTTCACCGCACGCATGGAAAAAGTTTCGCGTGACGATATGGTGAGGGCCTTGCTTGAAGTCGTGCCGATACCTTAAATCAAAAGAAAATCCCCCTACCCCCTTTTACAAAGTGGGGAACCAACTAGACCCTTACAGCCTGAATATTCCCCACTTTGAAAAAGGGGGGCTAGGGGGGATTTAAAACTGTCGTGAATTAAGTAACTCTCAATTTTCAAAATATTATGATGTTAAGCAATCTTCGTACTTGGCTATCGCGCCTGTTTACCGCGCAAGCTGCCATACAGCAAGCGCAACTGCATGCGCCGCTATTAAGCGACGCCGATCTCGACGGCATCATTCAACAGGTGCAGGCGATGAATCTTGCGCAGTTGCAGCCCAGAGATGTGCACTACCGGCAAGCGGGAAATTTTCGCTCTATTTATCTAGGACGCGGATTGGATTTTGAAGAGGTTCGACCCTATCAAGCGGGTGACGAAATGCGCGACATGGACTGGCGCACCACTGCTCGTACAGGAAAACCCTATCTAAAGGTGTACCGTGAAGAACATCAGCCGCCCTTGCATATCGTGGTGGATCGCGGTGCTAGCATGCGTTTCGGTACGCGCAAGCAACTCAAAGTCACCCTCGCTGCACGCATTGCTGCAATTTTTGCTTTTGCCGCAATGCCGAGCAATACCTGCATCGGCGGCACCCTGTGGCAATCAGGCGGCTTTAGCTTGCCGTGTTTGAACGGCGAGGAGGGTGCAACGCGGCTGGTGCGCGCCGCTATCGCTCCTTGCCCGCCATTGCAGAATGAACCCGCAGCACAAGCGTGCACGTTTGCCGAGATGCTGCGCGAGCTGGATGCACAGTTGCCGCGCGGCTCCAGACTGGTGCTGATCAGCGATTTTGCACAATTACATGAGCAGGATTTACCTGTGTTGATGCGTTTGGCATCGCACCATGATGTGCTCGCCTTGCAGGTAATGGATAGTGCGGAAGAGACACTGCCCAATGTTGGCATGATGCGTTTTTTTGATGTGGCGAGCGGCAAACTGCGCTGGCTGGACACTGGCAGCCAGAGTGTGCGCAGCTTGTTCAATCGGCAAGCAGAGGCACTGCATGCAAAACAGAAAGTGTTGTTTGAGCGCATCGGGGTGCGCTTGCATCGTTGCAGCACGGAAGCCGACGAATATAAATTTTTCTTGAGGGTAAATGGTTATGAGTGACACGAATAGGGTTCGCGTGCAGATTTAGATATTGCATATGGCACTATAATGCAATTGTTATTATTTATATAATGCATTACAGTGCAATATATGATATTAAAATAATGAGCTATAACGCATAATTAATTATGAAATCGCGCTTCAATAACCTTAAGCAACGCCAGCTGGACAACGCTCTCGCTCGCTGGCGTTCGGCTGAGTTGCCCGCCCGTCCATCTTCCGGCTGGATTAAAGCGATACGTGAAGCTCTTGGAATGCCTGCTGCTTATCTCGCAAAGCGGCTCGGCATTGTACCTTCATCCCTAAGCCGTCTCGAAACCTCAGAGGCTGAGGACACTATCACCTTAGGAAGCCTGCGCCGCGCGGCAGAAGCGCTGGGCTGTGAATTGCAATATGCTTTGCTACCAAAGCAGACGCTAGCAAACACTTTAGCAAAGCAAGCCGATAAAGTTGCCAGTGAGCGCATGAAAAATGTGGCGCACACCATGGCGCTGGAAGCGCAAGCAACCTCAACTGAGGCTACGGATGCTCAAGCACAGGAGCTGTCTGCAAGCTTGCTTAATGGATCGCGACGAAATTTATGGCGATAAATTTCAATTACCCGCCAGGTGCAACTCCACTAGATGCGGACGAACTTGGCTGTTTGATTGCTAAGCATATCACCACACAGGGCGAACTCAACGAATGGGAGCAGCTCAATATTTTGCAAGGTGAAGCTTGGGCGAGTAAGCAACGAAAAGACATTCTCGACGAAACTTTTGTGCGACGACTGCATGAAAAAATGTTTGGTGAGACTTGGAGTTGGGCAGGCACCTTCCGCCAGACGGACAAAAATATCGGTGTAGATAGTCATCACATCGGCGTGCGTCTACGCGACTTACTGAATGATGTGCGCTATCAAATAGATCATGCAACTTACCCACCTGACGAAATTGCCACGCGCTTTCATCATCGCCTAGTGCTCATTCATCCATTCCCTAACGGTAATGGTCGGCATGCGCGGATGATCGCAGACTTGTTGGTGAAAAAGTTAGGGCAGGCTCGTTTTACGTGGGGTAGTAAAAGCCTTAGCGATGCTAGCAAAACCCGAGATCGCTACATCACTGTTTTGAGCGCCGCCGACCACGGCGATTGTCAGCCATTGCTTGCTTTCGTAAGAAGCTAGCAGGCTACTGAAGATGATTAATATAAATTTTTCTTGAGGGTAAATGATTATGAGTGACACGAATAGCGGCCTCGCCGATATTATTGAACCCGCAGCACCGGTACTGGCTGCTTCAGATGGATGGCTATGGATAGCTCTGCTGATCACTGGTTTGGTGATAGCTGCTGTGGTTTTGTTTGTGTTGTGGAAATACAAATTACCAGCCTATCGTGCAATCCGTCGAATGCGTACATTGCACAAACAACTGCATGACAAGGAAAACACGCCGCAGGAAACGGTGCTGCTGCTTGCGTTAGAATTGCGTCATGGGCTGGGTGTAAAAAGACTGAGTGCAAATAAAATTCCTGAGCAACTTAAGCCGCAGGATCATACGCGCTGGCACGATTTTTTGCAGACGCTCGATACATTTTTGTATCAACACAATGCCGAGATAAGTGCAGAAAAACTGGCTGACTTATTTGCCCAGACTGAGTATTGGTTGCGGCGCTACAGTCGCAAGTCTGCATTTAAAAAAATTGGAATATAAAATGCTGGCCGAATTCAGTCTCTATCAAAGTATCGCCATTGCATTGTTGTTTGTATGGACCGGCTTTGTGCGCACAGGCTTGGGCTTTGGCGGTGCTGCTTTAGGCTTGCCGCTTCTGCTGTTTATCAGCAACCAGCCGCTCTACTGGTTGCCCATCATCAGCGTGCATTTATTGTTTTTTTCTAGTCTGACCCTTTTTACGCAATTGAATAATGTAGATTGGACTTATTTACGTCGGGCATCAATTTATATCGTGCCACCGGCGATAGTGGGCGTATTGGGTCTGATTAATATGCCCACCCTTTGGCTGAATATTTTTATTTATACGATCACCTTGTTTTACGGCGTGATGTGGTTTATGAACTTTGTGATCCAGAGTCATAACAACTGGGTGGATAAAGTGTTGCTGGTGCTAGGCGGATATATTGCCGGCACTTCATTGACTGGCGCGCCATTGATGGTGGCAGTATTCATGCGCAAAGTACGCAGAGAGCAATTGCGCGACACGCTGTTCGTGTTGTGGTTTGTATTGGTGGCGATCAAAATGTCCACCTTTATGATGCTCAAAGTTGAGCTGCATTTTCTGACCGCGCTCAGCCTGTTGCCGATTGCCGCAATCGGACATTTTATCGGACTCAAGGCGCATCACAGCATTGTTAAAAACGACAAAATATTCAAGCGCTGGATGGGCGGCGGCATAGCGATAGTCAGCGTACTGGGCTTATCTAACCAGTTGTTTACGTTGTTTTAAGATCGCCGTAACTACTCAGGTACTTGGCTTTCATCATTATTCCCCACTTTAAAAAAGGGGGGCTAGGGGGGATTTATGGCGGTGACAGAAAATAGCTGTAGTACGAAAATTACGCCCTCTCGCTTCGCTCTCCCCCTTCGTCCACCTTTTCAAAGTGTGAAGCAGAAGCGACCAATATGATCATCCTCGCCCAACCTTACTGGCTTCTGTTAATCCTGCCAATGCTCGCGGTACTGTGGCTGGCTGCGCGTAAAAGTACGGACGGCGTTGATCTAGGCAGCACGCAGATGCTGCTGGTGCATCCCGATCTTAGCCCCTTGCCAGAAGAAAAAAATTCTTCGCCTGTTTCGTCGCGTTGGCAGTTGGTATTGAACGGCAGCGCGCTTTTATTGTTGGTGCTGGCGCTGGCACAGCCGCAACGCATAGGCGAGTTGATCCCGGAAAAACCCGAAGGCCGTGAGATTGTGATGCTGATAGACACCTCAAAAACTATGAGCATTGAAGATTTTGAATTGAACGGCCAGCGAGTGGATAGGCTGGCCGTGTTGAAAGGGGTGGTGAGCCGTTTTGTGGCAGCGCGGGAGGGCGATCGTTTTGGCGTCATTGTATTTGGCAGTACCGCAGCAACTATGGTGATACCCAGCTTCGATCGAGATTTGGTGACTGGCATGATTCAGCAGGTACAGGTCGGCATTGCCGGTGACAACACTGCGCTGGGCGATGCGATCGGACTAGCATTGAAGCAATTACGCGAGCGTCAGGCTTTGCGTCCCGCCTTGATTTTGTTCAGTGACAACACCGATAGCAATGCGGGAGACCTGACCCCGACAGAGGCGGTGGAGTTGGCTAGGCGTATGGGCGTGGCGATTTACACCGTGCAGGTGGGCAGCGACTTGTTTGCGGAAGGTCGAGCGCCCACTCAGTCCAGTACAACAGTTCAGTCAAATGCAATTATTGTGCCGGATATGCAGAAAATTGCTGCGCTCACTGGTGGGCGTTATTACCGCGCCGATAACAGCGGCGCATTGCAGCAGGTGGTGGCGGATATTGGCAAGCTGGAACAAACCATCACACGACCATCCACCCGTCGCAGGGTTGAAGAGTGGTATGGCGCGTTGATCTTGCTGGCAGCGGGTCTGCTCAGTGTTGCGCGTGTCATGCAAATACGTCGGGTAGCGACATGATCAGTTTGAGCGCGTTGTCGCAACTCGAATGGACACATCCGTGGTGGGCGCTGTTGGCCTTGCAGCCGATGTTGATGGCACTGTTGCTAAAGTTGCGCCGTAATCAGGTGTTGCACTATGCAGACCCGCATTTGTTGGCTTGGGCGGTGCGCGGCAATCTGGATGTGCAGCAGCCAAGATGGCGCGGAGTGTTCAATGTCATTGCGTGGTTGTTGCTGGCTTGTGCGTTGGCTGGGCCACGTCTACCGTTGTTGGATAATAATCAGCAGCAGCAGGCAAAACAGGGTCATGAACTGGATATCATGGTGCTGCTGGATGTGTCGCCGTCGATGTTGGCGCAGGATATTTCGCCTCAACGCTTGCAGCGTGCGAAGCTGGAGTTGCTGGATTTGTTGCCGCGCTTACACGGTGAGCGACTTGGTTTAATCGCCTTTTCCGGCAGTGCCGGGTTGATCATGCCGCTAAGCCGTGACTATGCGGCACTGCCTTACTACCTGAATATCGCAGAGCCGACTTTGTTCGATACACCGGGCACGGCGCTGGCCAATGCCCTTGAGCTGGCGCTGCGTAACATGCCACCAGGCCAAGCTCGCGCCATTCTGTTGCTGACGGATGCCGAATCCAGTGCTTTGTCTGGCCCTGCCGGTGCGGCAGTGTGGGAAGCTGTCGATAAACTCAAGCAGGCGGGAGTTGCCTTGTTTATCCTCGGCGTGGGCACGGAGCAAGGTGCCACCATCACACAATCGGACGGAAACTTATTGGTGCATGAAGGCGCGGATGTGATCAGCATGATGGATACATCCGGGTTTACGGATCTCGCCAACAACACCAATGGCAAGTTTGTGCAGGTTGCCGATGGCGATGCAGATTGGAAGTCACTATATGAAAATGGCCTGCTTGCTGTTCCGGGCGGCAAGCAGGCCGTAGAAAATGTGCAGGCATGGCGAGAGCTGTATGCAAGCTTTTTGCTGCCTGCATTGTTGCTGTTTGTGCTGTTGTATGCAAATAAAATATTCAATATAATCAAGCACATACAATATTCATTGTTAATCGGAATGGTGCTTGCGTTGGCAGATATGCCTGAAGGTTTTGCAACAGAAGCCGATGCCTATGCCGCTTACCAAAGCAAAAACCACGCACGGGCACAGACGCTGTATGGCGATCTGCAAGGTTACACCGCACGGTTGGGAGAAGGGGCTGCGGCCTATCGCCGTCGTGATTATCAATATGCAGTAAAGCAATTCAGCAACGCACTATTGGAAGCGCATGATGCAAGGCAACGGGAGCAAGCCTTGTTCAATCTCGGCAATGGTTTTTTCATGGCCGGAAACTATCGTGCGGCAGCCGATGCGTTTCTCGGCGTGCTTAAGTATGCGCAAGAGAGCCAGAATGATTTATTACTTCAGAATGCGAGAACAAATCTAGCGCTATCTGCTGGCAAACTTGCCGCGATGAAAAAACCGGGTAAAAAAGCCGATGGAATAGTAGGGCGTCGCGGGCAGCAGACGGGCGGTGCGCTGGGTGAGGATGCCACAGATAAGCCGCTCTCCATAGATTCGTCCGATGATAAAAAAGATAAGAGATTTGGTTTGAGTAGTGAATTGGCAGGCAGCGAAAATGCCAGATTACACTCGGGAGAAAAGGCGGTAGCTAACAATTCATCGCTTACAGGCGATGGCGATATTGCCTACCGCGCCGCGCTGAAAAAGTTGGAATTGGCAGCGGATAATCCAGTCGTATTGCACAAAGCGCTGATCAAGATTGAAGCTGCACGCGACTATGTGCCACAACTGGAGATGCCGCCATGGTAAAAAATTGTTGGCTACTGTTCTTGTTGCTAGGCGCGTCAGGGGTAGGCCAAGCTATAGCAGAAGTACGCATGACGCTGAAGCTGGACAAGAAAACAGTTGTGCTGGGAGAGCCGCTCACAGCGGAGCTTCGGGTGGAGGATGTGAAGGAGCCGATAAGCGGCATCAATCTAGACAAACTCAAGAAACATTTTAATGTTTACGGTATCTCCGGTTCTACTCAACAGCAGCGCATAAAAGGTCGCAGTGTCATTAACGAAACGATGACGCTAACGCTATACCCATTGAGTACAGGAAAGTTGCAGATTCCCGCGTTGAGTTACAGGGGAAAAAACAGCAACGCAGTGGTGGTGTCGGTGCTTGAATCCAGCAAGCAAATGCCACGCGTGATATTTAAGACGGCCATAGATAGTGCGCATCCACAAGTACGTCAGGCAAGCACGTTGACGCTGGACATCTATGACGATGGCACGCTGCAATGGGCAGCACCACAGGAGCTAGTCGCAATAGGTGCGCACCAGCGCCGACTGGCCGAAAGTCAGTACGAGGAATTGATAGAAGGAAAACGCTACACCATCCACCGCTATGCATGGGCGCTGATGCCCTTGCTAGAAGGCAGCGTGAAGATAGAGTTTCCTTTACTGGATGCGTTTAAATTCGGCACACGCTTGCGTTATCCCGTCCCCCCTTTGCGTCTGGTCGCAGCCCCAGTGCCGGGCTATCTTCCTGTGCATGTTCCAATCGGTAAACCACGGGTAACAGTGGAAGCTTTGCCGTCTGAAATCGCGCTGGATAGGCCCATCAACTGGATGTTTACGGTGCGGGGAAATGGCATCAGTGAAGAGGGGATAGTCAAACTACTGTCTTCAATTCGCGGCAATGAGTCGCTGCGTTTTTATCCAATAAAAATCATCAATGGCGATACACAACGCGCTACTTCTGCGATGCAGACTTGGCTAGTAACTCTGCCCTTTGTGCCTTTGCAAACGGGAATTTTAACAATGCCGGAAATAAACTTGCCTTACTACGATCCGGTCACAGCGCGCGTTGAATCTGTGTTGATTCCTCCGCTAAGTGTAGAGGTGTTTAATCCTCTCTGGATTATGGTAAAAAAAATTACTATTGGATTGGTGATATTGCTAGCGATGGCCGGTTTAGGATATGTTCTATTTAATAAAATCCGACTAGCTTTGCAAAGGCGAAAATCTTTGTTGCAGATCAGCGGTGCAGAAAATGCGGGTGATTTGCATCGTGCCTTGCTGCAATTTGAAGGCGAGAATTCGGTAAAAAATTTCACCTTGCAGCAATGGTTGATGCACATTCAGCTTTATTATGGTCGCAATGAGCAATTGGTGACTGTCGTTAAACAGTTGGAAGAAACTCAGTATGCGGAGACCAACCTGGCGATGAACGTCAGCTTGCTGGCACATGATGCAGTTAAGGTGCTGAAGAAGTTGCCACTCAGTCAGGGCAAGACAAAAAAAGATTAAAAATACTGTAGTCATTTTCTTCTGATCTTCGTGAGTGCAGTGATGAAATCAAAGAGCGTGTTCCTACAAATTCTGTTTGGATGGGTAATCTCGGTTTAACCTTTGAGGGAGTGTTTCATGTTTAAATTATGCACAGTAGCTTGCCTGTTCAGTTTAAGTTTTTTCTCGTATGCAAGCGCGGACAATAATATTGCCATCACATTCCAGCCTATTAAAATTGGCCCGCATAGTTATTATGTGAAAGGATATTCCGGTGCAGTTTCTGCGGAGAATCAGGGCTTTATGTCCAATGCAGGATTTGTGGTGACGAAAGCGGGAGTCGTGGTATTTGACACACTTGGCAGTCCTGTCCTCGCAAAAAATTTGGTTAAAGCGATAGCGTCTATCACCAAGCAGCCGATCAAACGCGTCATCATCAGCCATTATCATGCCGACCATATCTACGGAATGCAGGTATTCAAAGAGATGGGCGTTGAAATATGGGCGCATACAGCCGGGCAGGAATATGTCGGTTCTGATGAAGCGCAACAGCGTTTGCAGCAGCGACGTGAAATGTTGAAGCCATGGATTAATGAGCGCACAAAAGTAATTGCTGCCGACAAATGGCTCACCGGTGATTCGAACTTTGAAATGGGCGGCTTGCATTTCGAGTTGCGCCATGTAGGCCCCGGTCATTCAACAGAAGACATCGCCATGTTTGTGAAAGAAGATGGGGTGCTGTATTCCGGTGATCTGGTGTTTAAGGGTCGCGTGCCGTATGTGGGCAATGCAGACAGCCGTTTGTGGCTACTAGCGCTGGACAAGCTGATAGCATTTAAGCCTAAATTCATGATACCGGGTCATGGCGCTGCCTCCGACACCCCGGTGGCCGACCTCCAGATGACTCGTGATTATCTAAGCTATGTAAGGCTAGTCATGGGCCGTGCGGTGCAAGATTTTGTACCTTTTGACGAGGCCTATGCGCAAACTGACTGGACACAATTTTCTACACTGCCTGCATTTCTGGATGCCAACCGCGCCAATGCATACAACACTTATTTGTTAATGGAGCGAGAATCGCTGAATAAATAAAAACAGCGCTGCGCCCATTGCATTGTCGTGTTTGTAGCAAAAAAACCACAAGCCTAATGCGAATTTAATTAACTATATTATTACATTCTAATGCTGCTTTAAGACATTCACCACCATTGACCCTTGATAGCGTTGTAAATTAGCCAATTTCCCGCTGGGCTATATTTTATTGGGCGAGCGGGTGTTGTAGAGCGGGAGTCAATCGAGTTGATTAATAGCATAAGTTCTGCGATACTTGGCGGCGGTATAATTCAGTGTCGCAATTATATTTTTGTAATTTTTGATTGATTACGTTTTTACTGTTGGAATTAAGGAGAGGGGATTTTATGAAAAAAATAATATTTTTAGCAATTCTTGGCGCCCTGTTGTTGCAGGGTTGCAATACAGCTGGTCAGTCGAAAGTAGCAGCATCGACAGGCTCCGAAGTGGGAAAAGCAGCAGCAGCATCGGAAGCAGCGGCAGCAGCGTCAGCGGCATCAGCACGCCAAGCAGTGAAGACAAACTATAACCTCCCTGCGATACAAATGGATCCGAAAATAATCTTTTCTAGTTCCGCGAGAGGCAATGGTAATTGTTCTGCATGCCACTCGATCCCTGCTAACCCTGCGCTAGTTGCTGGCGATATGGGTCCGCCCATGATAGGCATGAAAGAGCGTTTCCCTGATATCAAAAAGTTGAGAGCAGCTATCGCTGATCAGAGAGTTTTTGCACCCGATACGATCATGCCTCCGTTCGGTCGCATGGAACTTCTGACACCTGCGCAGATTGATGCTTTAACGACATATTTGTATACACTTTAAGGGGTTATAAATGAAAAATATCTTAGTTATACTATTGTTCGCGTTCAGCGCGTCAGCTTTTGCTGCTGAGAAAACGGGACCAGTGAACACAGTTGGTTATGCTGAAAAGACGCCTGAAGCGACACTAAAAGCGATTCAGGATCATTTCAAGAAAGACTTTCCTGCGAAAGGCTATGCTGAAATCCAAGGCGATGCTTATGTAAATGGCTCGCTGAATTTCAACAAAGGTTCGGTACAGTACAGCAAATTTATGTCGGATCGCATGGCTGAGGGATTCGATGCGCCTGTTGGTTATAATGAGGCTATTGCTGTCAGCAAAAAGCTGTGGGAAGCTCCCTTTGCCAATGGCAAGAAGTTTTCTGACTGTTTTGCAAATGGCGGTAAGGGTGCTGCAAACCAGTATCCAAGAGTTAACCAAACTAGCGGCAAGGTTGAAACCTTTGAAGGTGCACTGAACAAGTGCTTGGTGGCTAACGGTGAGAAGGCGCTGGATTTTGGCGATATGAAAGCCATGGGTGCCTTGACCCTCGCTCCACGCAAGCTGTCCGATGGCGAACGCATCAATATTGTAGTCAATACCGATGCTGAGAAAGCTGCATTTAACCGCGGAAAAGAAATTTTCTACGGACGTCTGGGTAAATTTGAGCAGACCTGTGCCCACTGCCATATTCAGAAGGCGGGTAACTTAGCACGCACTGAAGAACTTTCACCTGTAATCGGTCAAGCAGCGCACTGGCCGGTATTCCGCATGGACAGAGCTACGGATGGCGTGGCAGTGATCACACTGCAAAAGCGTTATGAAGGTTGCCAGAACAGCGTTCAGGTAGCGAAACCTATTAAGCCTGGTTCGGATGCATCAAACGACCTGGAATATTTCCATACCTACCTCAGCACCGGCTTGCCGTTTAGCTCAGGTATATTCAGGAAGTAAGCTTCAGCTGCAAATGTAACGAGTAATCGTTACTTAAAAAAGGCCGGGATTATTCCCGGCCTTTTTTTGTTTAGGCGCTTGAGTATTGCTGCGTATGTTGCAACTTGAAGCCTGTCGGGCATAAATATTCAATATATTCAACTAATTGATTATATTGAATATTTACAGTTTACTTAATTAATTTTTTTAGGATCATGCAGCTTTCAACAGCTGCTTTTTATTTTTTCAGCGCACTCAGCAATCAAATCAGTACCGCGATATATCAGGCCGCTATAAACCTGCACCAGCGCTGCGCCCGCCTGTATTTTCCCCACCGCATCTGATCCGCTCAATATGCCACCTACGCCAATAATGGGTAGCGCACCTTGAAGTGCTGAGGCGAGTTGGTGTATGACTTCGGTTGATTTGTCCTTTAGCGGCGCGCCGGAAAGTCCGCCTGCCTCGTTGTGACGCAGCAGGTGTTCGACACCTGTGCGCGATAGTGTGGTGTTGGTGGCGATTACGGCGTCGATGCGGTGATGCATTAGCAGGGTGGCGATTTGTTGTATCTGCCCGCTATCTAGATCGGGTGCAATTTTCAGCGCGAGCGGCACATATTTTCCGTGCTGTTCAGCCAGTTTTCCCTGCTCGGTTTTTAACTGGGAGAGTAATGCATCAAGCTCATCGCCGCCCTGTAACTGGCGCAGGTTCTTGGTGTTGGGTGAAGAAATATTGATGGCGACATAGCTGGCATGATTGTAAACCTTGCGTAATCCAATTAAATAATCGTCAGCGGCAAGTGTTATGGGGGTGTCGAAATTCTTGCCGATATTAATGCCGAGTATGCCTGTGTAGTGTGTGCGCTTTACATTTTCCACTAGCGCATCCATGCCGAGATTATTGAAACCCATGCGGTTGATAATGGCCTGTGCTTCTGGCAAGCGAAACAATCGAGGCTTGGGATTGCCGGGTTGTGGACGTGGCGTAACAGTGCCGATCTCGATAAAACCAAACCCCAGTTTCGCTAAGGCATCGATATAGCTGCCGTTTTTATCCAGCCCTGCGGGTAGACCGACAGGATTGGGGAAGTTTAGTCCCATCACGCTGCGCGGGTCTGCGGGAATTTTTTTTGCGAACAGGGATAGTAGATGCAGTTTGTTGGCTGCCTGCAATGCGCTCAGCGTGAGATGGTGCGCGGTTTCGGCATCGAGTTTAAATAATAGCGGGCGTAGCAGTGAATACATGTTGTGTCTTTCAAGAAAATATTAAAATCTGATGCTGTGCAACAAGTAGATGAAACAAAAGAAAATCCCCCCTAGCCCCCCTTTTCCAAAGTGGGGAACTCTCACCTCTCAAAGCTTGGTTTGTTCCCCACTTTAAAAAAGGGGGGCTAGGGGGGATTTAAAAGTGCCCAGCATTAAGCATCTCCCATTCGCCTTGTACCAGCCCTTGCAGCGGGCGAAAATTGGCCTTGTAGGCCATCTTGCGGCTTTGCTTGATCCAGTAGCCCAGATACAGATAGGGCAGCTGCAACTGCCGACATAGCTCAATTTGCCACAGCACATTGTAAGTGCCAAAGCTGGCTTGCTTGATATCGGGATCAAAGAAGGTGTAAACCGAGGATAGGCCATCATCCAGTACATCGATGATGCTGACCATGCGTAATACGCCATCCTCGCGGAACTCGACTAGCATCGAGTCTACATGGCTTTGCAGCAGGAATTTTTGGTATTGATCATGGTTGTCATTGCTCATACCGCCATCAGGGTGGCGTGCATTTTGATAACGCCGATAGAGTTCGAAATATTCAGGCTTATCTTCCAGGGGATGCAGTGAAACATCCATATCCCCCACTACGCTGTCGCTACGCAGAGGACGAGAACCTGCAAGCAGCATATATTTTTTCCACACGCGGCGCTGGCTGCGGTTGGCGGCGAAACAGTTGACATCAACGCGTACCGGCACGCAGGCTTTACAAGCATCACAGCGCGGCCTGTAGGTGTAAGTACCGCTGCGACGAAAACCCTGTCGCAGCAGTTCAGAGTAGACAGATGGAGAAATTAAAAAACTCGGGGCTGCCACTTGCGAGCGTGCTTCATGCTCGGACAGATAGCTGCACTGGTAGGGTGCAGTCAAATAAAATTGTAAAGATGTTAATGGGATGTCACGCAAATAGGTCATGATCGAAACGCCAGGGTGATGCAATATTTGGGTAGTGTATCAATTCTTGCAGGCGCATGAGAAATTCACTGCGCGGTATTTCGCGTGCGCCCAGCGTAGCCAAATGCGGGGTGTTCATCTGGCAGTCTATCATGCCAAATTTCCAGCGTTTAAGTTGTGTAGTGAGATGGGCGAGCGCGATTTTGGAGGCATCCGTTTTGCGGCTAAACATAGATTCGCCATAATACATGCGGCCTAGGCTGATGCCGTAAAGCCCACCCACCAGTTCACCTTCCATCCAAGTCTCGATCGAATGAGCCAGCCCCATGTTATGCAAGCGGCTATAGGCCTCGATAATCTCTTCCTGTATCCAAGTGCCGTCTTGCCCTGCACGCGGCTGTGCACAGGCACGCATAACTTGTTCGAAAGCGCTATCTGTGCGCACTTCGTAGTTACCCCGGGTTAGCGTCTTGCGTAATGAGTTGGATATTTTGAATTCGTCCGGGAATAGCACCATGCGGGGGTCAGGACTCCACCACAAGATTGGATCGCCCGCGCTGTACCAGGGAAAAATACCGTGGCGGTATGCGTCCAGCAGGCGTTCAGGCATTAGATCGCCACCAGCAGCAAGCAGGCCATTGGGTTGAAACAAGGCTTTCTCAAGCGGTGGAAATGGCGTATTTTGGTGGAGCAATTTAATCATTTTAAAGATTCGATGATATTTTTTTCAGGGCGTATGACGTTCAGCATAGGGCAATATTGAAATATATGTGCTTTTATATATAGAGCGCGACTAGCTAAAAAGACATTGTTTTCATGCTCTATTTGTCGCATGGATAAGGGCTGCCTATCTGTTTAATGCCAATAAGGAAAAAATTGATAGCTGCAGGGTCAGTCCATAGCTCTTATTGCTAAAAACTCCTTTAATGGACACCATGAATATTAACTTGCATCACGTACTTGGAGATTAATTATGTTGGGTTTGTTTAGCAATAAATCGGATCATCCCTTGGCAAATCTAAAATCTGCCCAGCAATTGCTTGATGGTCTGCCAAAAACAGACTCGGTTAAAGTGCTAAATGAAATTGGTCATTGGATTGAAACACTGTTTGATCCTGGTAATCAATTTCGTCTGGATCACAAGTTTGCCGTATTACGCATATTGGACGAAGCAGCCTATCCCCACTTGCGTAAAATTGTCCAAAGTTATTTCGCGCTAGTGCCGCTTTCCGTGTTGCATGAAAATCGCTTGTGGGGCGCGATGAATGCGTATTACACATTTTGTGATCTTGGCTATCTGGACTTGCTGATAGGTCTGCAAAAGGGCGAAAAGGGCAGCTCTGCCATCAAGTCAAATTTGTCCCTGATCTGTGCTCGTGGTATCTATGCCGTGTTTGGACGAATGGAATGCGCTGCGGTGCGATACAGGCCGATGAACCCTCAACGCTGGATGCATTTGGTACATTATTTTGCCTATGCCGAACAGCAGCAGCTTGTGGATGAGCCCATCTCTCTGTATGCAGGAAAGGAAACTGAAACGAGTGTAATGCGAATATATGCAAGTGTGTTGATTTGGTATACCGCCAGTATTGGTTCATTAAGTCCTGTGGATTCGCATACGAGCAAATGTCTGATAATCCATATGAGTAAGCTATTTGAAGTAAACAATGAGCCTGTAGCAGGTAGTATATTTGCGATTGACCTGGACAATCCCGGAGTACCCGTGCGTGTGCAAGAAGTGGGTATTATGTATCCTCTCAGCACCCGTTTCGTCAGTATGGGAACCCCTCTTGCTTATTTTGAAAATCTGCTTAAAACAATGGAGAAAGGTCATCTGCCTGAAGATCTGTCTGTTGGCGTTGGCTATAGCATGGAGTCAGTCAGTAAAGTCGTGAAACGTGTGGCAGCCTATTGCAAAATGCCCTTGCCTTTACGTCGCCATCAGCGTCGCAAGATTAATATGCAGCTAAAGGTATTGAACGGATTCGACAATGTGGTTGAGCAAACCAAAGTGGGCTTGAATACCGATTCTCTTATAAAGGAGGATTGGAAAGTGGAAGACGTGAGTGCAACAGGCTTGAGTTGCGTTATCAATGCGGGAAAACCAAGCACAGTCAAAATAGGCTCGTTGCTAGCATTTCAACCCGAGAAAACCTCTCACTGGGGGGCTGGTATTGTGCGTCAATTGAGGCTCGACAAAAATAACAATCTCCATGTTGGGGTAAAAGTTTTGGCTAATAGAATTGTTGGCATTGCATTGCATGACCACGAGAATTGCTTGGATAAGCTGAGACAATTTGCTTTGTTAGTTGATCGCCCGGATGATCAAAGCGGAGAAAGCTGGATGCTGATGAAATCCGATACCTTTGCAGAGAACAGCAGCCCGACATTTACTTTGGGTGAGCAGGAATATTTGATGGAAGCAGTAGGCATGGTTGAAAAGTGTGCAGATTTTGACTGGGTTTCCTATCGAATGAGGGCCAGTGACGTAGTCGAATTGGCGTATTAGCGTATCCCTACACAATATAACCCTAACGGGCGGGGTGGCTTAATCAATACAGCTTTAAAGCATACGCTGTGTCAGCCACTTTTCAATATCGCTGATCTCATCTGCATTTACAGAATGCTGCATCGAGTATTCGTGCCAATCTGTCTGAAAACCATGTTGTTTTAATTTGTCTGCAGACTGCTTTCCCAATGAATAAGGAACAACAGGATCGTGACGACCATGTCCGAAAAATATGGGAGTTTTCGTTGCACTCAGGCTTATTTCCTGCGACAAGGATTCGGCTAGCGGCAAATAGGTGGATAGCGCAATTATTCCACCCAGTTTGGCCGGATGGCGTAGTCCAGTATGCAGCGCAATGGCACCTCCCTGTGAAAATCCGGCAAGGAAAATATTTTCGGCAGCAATGCCGCGTGCAATCTCCTGTGCGATGAATTTTTCAATTTCAGCTTGTGAAGCGTGTATGCCAACTGCATCCTGTTTGGCCGCGATATCAACATCCGCAATGTCGTACCACGAGCGCATCACAAAGCCACCGTTAATGGTGACGGGGTTCTTGGGCGCATGGGGAAAAATATAGCGCATGGCCAGCGGTAAATTGATCTGTTCAGCGACACTTACAAAATCTTCGCCATCAGCCCCCAAGCCATGCAGCCAGATAATGCTGTGTTTAGGCGCAGTGCCGCGATCCAGAACGATGTGAGGAAGTATGCTGCTCATATCGCTCTCAATCTTTAGACTCATCTTCAGGTGCTGCTGTAGCGACACGTGATGTGGGCACTAGCGTTTCTTCAGGAATCAACTCGCGCAGAATCTGAAAAATATCACGAAAATTATTGGTAGTTTTGCCGAGCTCTTTTTCCTTGACTGCATTGCGTATCAAGGTACGCAAATGTTGCACATCGGCCCCCGGATAAGTTGCAAGCAATTCAGTGAGTGCATCCGGCTCTGCCAGCAGCCTTTCGCGCCAGCGTTCCAGCTGATGTAACCAGGTAATGTGCTGACGTGAGGTGCCGTTCCATTCGGCAAGTTTGGCCTGGATAGGGGCGGAATCAACATCACGCATCAATTTTCCGATGTATTGCATATGGCGTTTGATCGCACCAAAGCTTTTCATTTTTTTAGCGTCGCGTACAGCCACGCGCAAATTGTCGGGTAAATCCACTTCAGCGAGATGCTCCTTGCTGAGCTTCACCAGTTCTTGGCCCAAGTCCTGTAGATCGTGCATCTGCTGTTTGATCTTGGTTTTGCTGGGTGGACGGTTAATATCGTCACTGTCGTCGTATTGCTGTTGTTTCATGGTGTGTCGGTAAATATTAGAATATGTTGTTATGATAACGCCTTACGCCTAAACGTTTTACTGAATTTATTCCTATGAGCACAAAATTAAGCACTGAAAACCGTTTTTCAAGCTCTCCAAATCGATTTTCAAATTCACCGGACACCCTGCGCCAGATCGCGCAAGACCTCATTCAATATGCCAAAAAGCAGGGTGCTTCCGCCTGCATAGCCGAAGTATCTGACGGTTTCGGCCAGTCTGTTAGCGTGCGCCAGGGCGAAATAGAAACCATAGAATATAACCGCGATAAAGGCCTGGGCATTACCGTGTTTGTTGGGCAACAACGCGGCAATGCCAGCACCTCGGACTTTTCAGCGCAAGCCGTGCGCGACACAGTGGATGCCGCGTTGAATATCGCCAAATTCACCGCCAAGGATGAATGCGCTAGATTGCCCGAGGTCGAATTACTGGCGACAGAGTTCCCCGATCTGGACTTGTATTACCCGTGGCAGTTGGATGTTGAAAGTGCGATTGCGCTAGCCAATGAATGTGAACAAGCCGCATTTGCAACCGACAAACGCATCAAAAATTCCGAAGGCGCCAGCGTCAGCGTGCATGAATCGCAATTTGTGTTCGCCAACAGTCTGGGTTTTGTCGGCGGCTACCCCACCTCGCGCCACAGCCTTAGCTGCTCGATGATTGCCGGGAAAAACAACGCCATGCAGCGCGACTACTGGTACAGCGAAGCACGCGACCCTGTCGATATACTCACCCCGCAAGAAATAGGGCGCATTTGCGCCGAGCGCACCGTGCGCCGATTGAATGCACGCAAAATGGCCACCATGCAGGTGCCAGTGGTGTTTGAAGCACCGGTTGCGGCCAGCTTGCTAGGGAGTTTTGTGGGCGCGGTGAGCGGCGGTAGTCAGTATCGGAAATCATCCTTCTTGCTCAACCAGTTAGGACAGCCAATTTTTTCTTCCAATATCACCATTGATGATGTGCCCGATATCCGCAAAGGCCTGGCCAGCGGCAACTTCGATGGCGAGGGCGTTAAAACCCAGCGCCGTACCATCGTTGAGAATGGCGTCTTGCAAGGCTATTTCCTCGGCACCTACTCGGCTTGCAAACTGGGCATGCGCACCACCGGCAATGCTGGCGGCACGCATAACCTGATCGTCAAACCTGGCGAGCTGGATTTGCCTGGCCTGCTAAAAAAAATGGGCCGTGGTTTGCTGGTTACCGAGCTACTCGGTTCAGGCGTCAATGCAGTGACGGGGGATTACTCCAGAGGCGCGGCAGGCTTTTGGGTGGAGCATGGCGAAATCCAATATGCAGTAGAAGAATTTACCATCGCCGGCAACCTCAAGGATATGTACAAAAATATTGTCGCGGTGGGCAACGATGTGCTGGTATCAGGCGGACGGCAGTGCGGCTCGATATTGATAGAAAGCATGATGGTGGCGGGTCAATAGTATGAATGACATGAATACAGAAATTAAAGACGGCTTGAGCGAAAGCGAACGCGTTGGATTGGAAAAATATCTGGCAGAAAAAATGCGTGATTTGATCGGTTTGAAGAATGCTACTCCCCTGGCACAGGCACGTATGCAGTTGGATATTGCAGAAATACTGAATAACCTTGAGCGCAAGCCGGAAGCTTGGACGATGGCGAAACAGGCCTTCGATACTGCTTTAAATAATGATGCCTGGCAGGATGCAGTGGAAGCCTGCAATGTGCTGTATCAAACCGAACAAGAAGACTCCATCGCCGTGCTGGGTATGGGTGTGTGGTTGGCGGTCAGCTTCCCGGTCGATCCCGAGCTCACATTGGCGATGCTACTGCATATCGTCGATGAAACGCCGAACAATTCCGACGGTGCAGCCCTCGCGGCAGTCGCCGCTCGCTATGTGATCGACTTACGTGCCGATGACGAGACTCACGAAAGCCAGGGCTTCCTCGCCAATAATCTGATCGCCATGGTGGCCAAACGCCACAGCAATGTGAGCGATCAGGCCGCACTGGATAAATGGCTGGACAGGTTAGAGCTGCGCGACCCGCAGGTTTTTATGCCGCGATTGGGGCAGGTTGTCGATGTCATCGTTGATGGTAAGTGGTGGTTTGACAAGGATGAGATGCGCAAGAAATTTGATTGAGCTTGCTGATTTGGCGGACAGGATGTCCGCGAAGCAACAATTGAATCTAACTTAATCGAACATAAGAGGCTGACTTGCTTAGATGAAATATTACGTAACATACTGATTATATTTAATATTTTATTTGTCGCAATAATTCTGCTTATCAAGTCCTGAGTGCTGGCTTTTGCTGAACGTGACTAGATGATCTACCTCCAGCCGGATGCCGATTTTTTCGCCTATCGCGTGGTTGTGGTGACTTGGCACCAGCGACAGCACTTTACGCCCGCTGGGGAGTAGCAGGGTGTACAAGATATCTGCACCCCGGAAAGCCTTCTTGGCAACTTCCGCCTGTAATGTGCTGGCATCTTCGTGAAGAATGTCGTCGGGGCGTAGCAAAACATCTAACAGGCAACCCGCCTTGCATTCCTCGCAACCGGCTTTGCATTCGAGGGGAACCTCACCGGAGATTGTGCCCAGTTCTGTTTTTACTTGGCTTTCGTTGAGTACCATAGCTGGTATCAATACTCCTTCGCCGACAAAGTCGGCGACGAAGCGGTTGGCGGGGCGGTGGTAGAGATTGTAGGCGCTATCCCATTGCTGAATTTCACCCTCGTTCATTACCCCGATTTTGTCGGCAATGGCGAAGGCCTCGAACTGGTCGTGAGTCACCAACAGCGCTGTGGTGCCCTGTGTCTTAAGAATTTCACGCATTTCCTGACCGATACGCTCGCGCAGATTTACGTCCAAGCTAGAAAATGGTTCGTCCAGCAGGAGTAGCGACGGGCGGGGGGCTAAGGCTCTGGCCAGTGCTACCCGTTGCTGCTGGCCGCCGGAAAGTTGGTGCGGAAATTTGTTACCGGTATTGGGCAAGCCCACCATTTTCAACAGACTTTCAACTCTGTCCTGACGCTCGGCTTTGTCCCAGTCTTTGAGCCCAAATGCAATGTTCTGCGTCACGCTCAGGTGGGGAAATAGTGCTTGGTCCTGGAACACCATGCCGACTCGGCGCTTTTCCGGAGGCAGGGTGTAGCCTACGCGGCTTACCGTTTCGCCTGCAAGCATGATGCTGCCCTCCGCGATGTTTTCGAAACCCGCAATGGTTCGCAATACCGTGGTTTTGCCGCAGCCGGAGGGGCCGAGCAAACAGCCTATGTCGCCCTGATTCAGACGCAGCGACAGTTTGCGCACGATTGGTTGAGCATTGTAGGAGTAGGAAATGTCTTTCAGTTCAAGCTGGATTGCACCATGAACGGGAAGAGGGCATTGCAGGAGTGGCATCATTCGGTTTCCGATTGTCAGTTGTCAGTATGAGGCATAATCCTCACTTATAAAATATTAAATATAATCAAGTACTTACGTAAAATAACATCTAAGTCAAACTGTCAGATGGGTTTGATCAGCGACAGTTTTTTTACTGACAGCTTCCGTATATCTGACCAGTAGTGCGATCGGTAGCAATCCGGCGAGTACCAACGCCACGGCGGGCAGGGCTGCACGCTCCCATTCCCCTTCTGAGGTCATTTCGAAAATACGCACCGCCAGGGTGTCCCAACCGAAGGGACGGGTCATCAGGGTGATAGGCATTTCTTTCATTACATCAACGAACACCAGTGCCGCAGCCGTAAACAAACCGCCGCGCAATATGGGCAGATGCACACGGCGCAACATTTGCAGGCCAGTAACGCCGAAAGTGCGGGAGGCCTCGTCGAGATTACGCGTAATGCGCTGCATGGCGGTTTCCACGGGACTATAGCCGACTGCGAGGAAACGGGTAAGGTAGGCGGGGATCATCACTAGCAGTGTTCCTTGCAGCAACAGGCCGGGGTTGTGGTCGAACAGAGTTTTGCTGAGGTGTATGAGTTGGTTATCCAGCCACGCCAGTGGAATGATAATGCCCACCGCCAGCACCGGTCCTGGCACGGCGTAGCCAAGGCAGGCGATACGTACTGCGAATCGCGTCCATGCATCGGTGTGGCGGCGCTGGGCATAGGCCAGGATCAAGGCGCACATCACGGTAAGGACGGCAGCGATAGCGCCCAGAGACAGGGAATGCCACAGAAAACTCAGATAGCGTTGGTCAAAATCCTGAGTGAATACGCTGGCCGCCCACACTACTAGCTGGCCGACGGGTAGCGCAAATGCGGTCAGCAGTACCGTTGTGGCGAAACCGGCGGCAAGCAAGCCGCGCCATCCGCCCAGCTTAATGCGTTCAGACTGGGAGTGTTTACCCGACTGGGTGTAACGCAGCCGCGAACGGGAAGCCTGTTCCAACAAAATCAAGACGAATACCAGTAAAACCAGAATCGAAGCAAGCTGTGAAGCGCCACTCAGGGAAAACATGCCGAACCAGGTCTTGTAGATGGCGGTGGTGAAGGTGTCATAGTTGAATACTGCAACGGTGCCAAAATCTGAAAGGGTTTCCATCAAGGCCAGCAGCAAGCCACCCATAATCCATGGCCTAGCCATCGGCAACGCCACCCGAAAAAATCCCTTGCTGCGGCTGTAGCCGAGAGATTGAGCGGCTTCCATGACGCTGCGTCCCTGGGTGAGAAAGGCGTTGCGGGCGAGCAGATAGACATAGGGGTAGAGTGCTAGCGTCATCACCAGCACCACGCCGCCACCGGAACGGATGCTGGGAAACCACGCGCTGCTACCGAAGCTTGCTCGTAGCAGGGTCTGCACTGGCCCGGTGAAATCCAGCCAGGAGATGAAGACGAAAGCAGTGACATAGGCGGGCACGGCCAGTGGCAGTAGCAGCGCCCAGGAGAAAAATTTCCTGCCGGGGAATTCGCATACTGCCGTCAACCAGGCGAGACTCACACCCAGCAAAATTACACCGACGGCTACGCCTAGCGTCATTTTGAGGGTGTTGGACAGCAGCCCTGGTAGTACGTGTTCGACGAGGTGACGCCAGATTTCCTGTTCTGGGGAAAGCAAGGAACTCAGCACCACCATAAGCGGAACGACGACAAGCAGGGCGATAGCAAAGGCAGCTAGTCGCCAGCCGTCTAGTAAATTCCAGCCGCCCAATAAACGCCAGACGTTCAGCAAAGAGGAACGAAAAAACGCAAAAGTGCCAAACGACACTTTTGCGGTCTTTATGGAAGAAGGGTTTAAATTAGGGCGCATCTAAAAATCCAAAATCCTAAGCGAGACAAGGCGCGAATGTAATTTTAACGCGCAGCATATGTATTATATGTAAGCGATAAAATTGCATGAGTAACGCAGTATCGCGACGGAGTTTGGATTTTTAGAGGGGTCCTTTACTTGTATCCGGCACGATCCATCAACTTAACTGCTGCTGACTGCAATTCGCCAGCCTTGACAACGTTGAGCGGGTTCTGCTTGAACTGTCCCCAAGCAGTAACAACAGGGTCGGACTTGATCGTCGGGTTGACTGGGTACTCAAAGTTGGCGTCGGCGAACAAGTTCTGCGCTTTGTCTGACGATAGCCACTCTAGCAGCTTGATCGCTTCCTTCTCGTGCTTGCTGTGTTTGGTGATACCGGCGCCGGAGACATTCACATGCACGCCGCTTGCCTTCTGATTGGGCCAGAAAATGCCCAGCGTCAGAGCGGGTTTCTTTTCCATCAGGCGGCCAAAGTAGTAGGTATTGGCGATGCCGACATCACACTGACCGGCGGCGATGGCTTCCAGCATCTTGGTGTCATCCGCGTAAGGATCGGTGGCGAGATTGGCGACCCAGGATTTAACCATCTGCTCTGTCTTGGTTTCGCCATGCTCAACCATCATCATCGCAACTAGCGACTGGTTGTACACCTTTTTCGAAGAGCGCAGACATAGCCTACCTTTCCATTGCGGGCTGCCAAGATCCTCGTAGGTGGATAATTCGGCGGGCTTCACTTTTTGATTATTGAAGAAAATTGTGCGGGCACGCACTGACAAGCCGAACCACTGGTTGTCAGGGTCACGCAGATGAGAGGGGATGTTGGCGCTCAGAACTTTTGACTGCACCGGCTTGAGTAAACCTTCGCGCGCGGCTTCCCAAAGATTTCCCGCATCCACGGTGATCAGCATGTCAGCCGGGGTATTTTCGCCCTCGGCCTTGAGGCGTTGCAGTAACGCGCCTTCCTTGTCGGTGATGAACTTGATGTTGACCCCAGTTTCCTTGGTGTAGGCATCGAACATCGGTTTAATCAACTGCTCGTTGCGGGCGGAGTAAACCACCAGTTCAACGCCTGCCGACGCAATGCCGCTGTACAGTAGCACGGGTATAGCGGCAACAATGAATAGTTTAAATATTTTGGCTAGGCGCATAATTATCTCCTTTGAGTTTGTTGATGGCATATATTGACTTGCTGCATCCTATCCTAGATGAGAATAATTATCAAGCGCAAGTGCAGTGCTGAATGGATAGCTTTGCATCAGCCAATATACAATTGCACAATAAATATTTATTCCGCAGGTAAAAATATCGAATGAAGCTTCCCTCTGTGCCCTGGAACAATTTTCTCCTTATCCTCAAGACGTTCAAGTTAAATCCGCGTGGCAAGGCGTTTCGCCTGAGCGTGCTGTTCCTATTGCTGGGCTTGTCGGGCTATATTTTCTATCTCGACATCACCATCCGTGTAGCGTTTGATGGGCGTAAATTTGCGTTGCCGGCGCGTGTTTACGCTCGTGCGCTGGAAGTTTATCCGGGTGTAAAGCTGACACCCGCGCAATTAGTGGCAGAGCTGCAAGCGCTTGGCTATCACGAGCGGCCTGAGCCTAACGATGCGGCGACCTATAAATATACCTTGAAGGGTGTGGAATTCACGACCCGGGATTTTGTGTTTTGGGATGGCGCGCAAGCAGCACAACATCTGCGCATTGAATTCGACGACGGTAAAGTGTCAGTGCTGCGGGAACGTGGCAGCAGTGAACACGATGTGTCTTTGTTGCGCTTAGAACCTCCTGTCATAGGCGGCATTTATCCAGGTCACAATGAGGATCGCGCACTGGTCAGATTGGAGCAGGTGCCCAAGTTGCTGATCGCCGCGCTGATCGGTATTGAGGATAGAAAGTTTTATACCCATAGTGGTGTTGATCCGCGTGGTATTGCCCGTGCCTTGTTCAAGACTTTTACCTTGCAGCGCATTGAGGGTGGCAGCACGCTTACGCAGCAACTGGTGAAGAATTTTTTTCTGACACCGGAGCGCACCTTGACGCGCAAGGCAAACGAAGTGCTGATGTCGCTGTTGCTCGAATTGCACTACAGCAAAGACGAAATTCTTGAGACCTACCTCAATGAAATTTACCTTGGGCAAGATTCTAACCGCGCGATACATGGCGTTGGCTTGGCTAGCCATTTTTATTTTAATAAGCCGCTGGACAAACTGGAGTTGCACGAGATTGCCACGCTGGTAGGCATGGTTAAAGGGCCGGGTGTGTATGATCCGCGCAGAAAACCGGAACAGGCTTTGCTGCGTCGCAACATTGTGTTGCAGGAAATGGTGCGTCTTGCTTCCATTACTCAAACTCAATTTATTGAGGCGCGGCAACTTCCGCTGGGGGTGATACAGCGTGCACCTGCGGGCACTTCGCCGTATCCAGCTTTTATGCAACTTGTGCATCGCCAGTTGCAGCGCGACTATCGCGAACAAGATTTGCGCAGCGAGGGACTGAGGATATTTACCACGCTCGATCCGCGCATCCAGAAAAATGCAGAGCAGGCATTGTCGCAGCGTCTGCGCCAAATTGAGCTGACGCGAAATATTCCAAGCAATACCCTGGAAGGGGCGGTAGTTGTAAGCAGCACGCAGAACGGCGAGGTGCTGGCACTGGTGGGTGGACGCGAAGCACGCTATGCCGGGTTCAACCGTGCTATTGATGCACAACGGCAAATTGGCTCGCTGGTCAAACCCATCGTGTACCTCACTGCCCTTGAAGATCACCAACGCTATACGCTGCTCACTCCTTTGGATGACAGTCCGCTGCTGTTGCGTCAGCGTGGTACGAGCGACTGGGAGCCGCAGAACTATGATCGCAAATTCCATGGACAGGTGCCGTTGCACACCGCACTGGCATATTCCTACAATGTGGCCACCGCTCGCCTGGGTATCGAACTCGGCATCGAGCGTATCTTAGACAAGTTGCACAGATTTGGTATCGAACGCCGCCCGCCGCCATTTGCGTCATCGCTGCTAGGTGCTTTTGAACTTTCACCTTACGAAATAGCGCAGCTTTACCAGACCTTTGCGGATGGCGGTTTCCGCACACCCTTACGCAGCATCCGCGAGATCGTCACCGCAGAGGGCAAGCCGCTGCAACGTTATCCACTCAACGTAGAGCAAGTTGCCGAACCTGCCCCTGTCTATTTGCTCACGGCTGCTTTGCAGGGTGTGGTAAGTGTGGGCACGGGGCTCTCGCTGAGCAATTGGCTGCCTGCAGGCATACATGCGGCAGGCAAAACCGGTACCACGGATGATCTGCGCGACAGCTGGTTTGCCGGATATACCGGCGATCAGGTTGCGGTGGTGTGGGTGGGTCGAGATGATAATAAATCTACAGGTTTAACCGGATCTTCCGGCGCTATGACCGTGTGGGGCGAGATGATGAAAAACAATCATTCTGAACCGTTGCAGCCAGCGGTGCCGGAAGATATCGAGCTGGTGAATATCGACCCGCTAAGCGGGCAGCGTGTTAGCGAAGAATGTAAAACAGCGATGCTGCTGCCATTTTATAAAGGTACAGCACCGACTAAAACGTCAACAAGTTGTGCGGGTCAGCCTGCTGTCGCACAGAAAGCGGATGCCAAGCCGCAGCCAGAAAATAAAAGCTGGTTTCAGTGGTTGCTAAATTGATAAATCGTTACTGTTTATTATTTACATCTGCCTTGCTGCTGTTGCTTGCAGGATGCGCTGGTGCGCCTAAACAACCACTAGATGCGGTTTCCTCTGCGGGCATCATCGCAGATCAAGCAGCCAAACCTATAGTGTCGGGCAATCCAGCCGTCATCGCATTGCTTGATAGGGCACGTATTGATACCGGAATGGGGAAGCAGGAGGCGGCAAGCTCTTCGCTGGAACGCGCACTGCGCATCGAACCGCGTAACGCATGGCTGTGGAATGAACTGGCTCAAGTGCGTCAGGCACAAGGCCAGTATGCGCAGGCCATTTCTCTCGCGCAAAAAGCTAACAGCTTTGCGGCCAGCGATCGTCGTGTACAAGCTGCAAACTGGCGCGTGATCGGCAATGCGCGTGTTGCGCAGGGCAACACCTCTGGTGCTGATCAGGCATTTAAACGTGCGGCAGAATTTGAGCAATAAAAATCCTGAGAGCCTCCCACTACGCATTCTGCCAGCCTATCCCGTGATAAAATGCGCGCTTTCCCGATTACCCCTTATTTATCCCGCCCATATTTATCTCGGAAGGCACGCCATGTTCTCACGCAAAAATACTCTCGCTATTGTTGATCCCGAAGTGTGGGATGCAGTCCAGAAAGAAACCCGCCGTCAGGAAGATCACATCGAACTGATAGCCTCGGAAAACTACACCAGCACTGCGGTGATGGAAGCGCAAGGTAGCCAGCTAACCAATAAGTATGCCGAGGGCTATCCCGGTAAACGTTACTACGGCGGCTGCGAGTTTGTTGATATTGCGGAACAGTTGGCGATTGATCGTGCCAAGGCCTTGTTTGGGGCGGAGTATGCCAACGTACAGCCTCATTCCGGCTCGCAGGCGAATCAGGCGGTGTACGCCTCGGTACTCAAGCCCGGCGACACCATTCTTGGCATGTCACTTGCACACGGTGGCCATTTGACTCATGGTGCTTCGGTCAATATTAGCGGCAAACTGTACAACGCGATTTTCTACGGACTGAATGACAAAGAAGAGATCGACTACGACGCAGTACAAAAACTGGCAACTGAACACAAGCCCAAGATGATCGTGGCAGGTGCTTCGGCTTATTCACTGGTGATCGACTGGAAACGTTTCCGTGTGATCGCCGACAGTGTTGGCGCCTATCTGTTTGTGGACATGGCGCACTATGCTGGGCTTATTGCAGCCGGTTATTATCCTTCACCGGTTGGCATTGCAGATTTCGTGACCACCACTACCCACAAAACATTGCGTGGTCCGCGCGGTGGATTGATCCTGGCCAAGGCCGAGCATGAGAAGGCGCTTAACTCCGCTATTTTCCCGTCACTGCAAGGCGGACCGCTGATGCATGTGATTGCTGCCAAGGCAGTGGCATTCAAGGAAGCAGCAAGCAAGGAATTCAAAGAATACCAGAAGCAAGTGATCGATAACGCCCGTGTAATGTCCAAGGTGCTGACCGAGCGCGGACTACGCATAGTTTCAGGACGTACCGACAGCCATATGTTCCTAGTCGATCTGCGCGCCAAGGGCTTGACCGGCAAAGATGCCGAAGCCGCCTTGGGTCGTGTTCACATCACCGTGAACAAAAACGCCATCCCGAATGACCCAGAAAAACCCTTCGTCACCAGCGGCATCCGTATTGGCTCGCCTGCTATGACCACACGCGGCTTTACTGAATTGGAAGCGGAAAAAGTAGCCAATCTGATAGCCGACGTGCTGGATGCGCCGAATGATGAAAAAATGATTGCCCGCGTTATTGCCGACGTTAAGAAGCTCACTGCAAAATTCCCAGTGTACGGAGAGTAGACTTTAGCTATTAGACGTTAGTCGTTAGTTTGTTTTGTCGCCGCAATGCGGCGGTTTTTAACTACCGACTACCGACTAGCCGCTACCGACTATAAATCATGAAATGCCCCTTCTGTAAACATCCAGATACGCAAGTCGTCGATTCGCGAGAAAGCGACGAAGGCGACAGTATTCGTCGTCGTCGCCGTTGTCTGAATTGTGATAAGCGTTTCAACACCTTTGAAACGGTGGAGTTGCGTATGCCGCAGGTGGTGAAGCAGAACGGCATGCGCAGCGAGTTTGATGAACAAAAATTGCGCACCAGTTTTTCGCGTGCGCTGCACAAGCGCCCGGTCTCGACCGAGCTGGTGGATGCCGCAGTGCACCATGTCACGCAAAAAATTTTTACAATGGGCGAACGTGAAGTTGGCTCACGAGAGATCGGTGAAATGGTGATGAAGGAGCTGCTCAAGTTGGACAAGGTGGCCTACATCCGCTTTGCTTCGGTGTACAAAAGTTTTCAGGATGTGGGTGACTTTGCCGATGCGGTGAATGCAGTGCGCCATTTCCCGAACGAACGCAGAAAGAAAGCGGAGTGATCATATTGTCAGCCGATGACAGCGTTTGGATGGCACAGGCTCTGCATCTGGCAGAGCGCGGTTTGTACACCACCAGCCCAAATCCGCGAGTTGGCTGTGTGTTAGTCAAAGATGGAAAGTTGCTGGCCGAAGGTTGGCATCAGCGAGCAGGTGAGCCTCACGCCGAAATACATGCACTGCAAGTCGCCGGTGCAGCGGCTAAAGGGTCGACGGCCTATGTCACACTAGAACCATGCAGCCACCATGGCCGCACCCCGCCCTGTGCCGATGCGCTGATCGCCGCAGGTGTTGCCCGTGTGCTTATCGCGATGCAAGATCCTAATCCGCAAGTAGCCGGTCAGGGCTTAGCCCGTTTGCGTGCCGCCGGTATTGAAGTTGATTGCGGGCTGATGGAAGCTTCAGCCCGCGAATTGAATATCGGATTTGTAACGCGTATGACTCATGGCATGCCATGGGTGCGCAGCAAAATTGCGATGAGCCTGGATGGTCGCACTGCGCTGAACAATGGCGTGAGCCAGTGGATAACCGGTGCGGCGGCGCGGCGTGACGGGCATCACTGGCGTGCGCGTTCCTGTGCTGTGCTCACTGGCATCGGCACGGTGCTGGCGGACGATGCGCTGCTCACGGTACGTGAAGTGGCTACTACGCGCCAACCACTGCGTGTGGTGCTAGACAGTGCGTTGCAACTGCCAACCACTGCACGCATATTGGGGGCCGAAAATGCCCTTGGCGTGCTGGTATACACCAACACTCACGATGCAGAAAAGATTGCCGCACTAGAAAAAACAGGCGCCAAGGTTGTAGTATTGCCAGCAGGGAATGGTCAGGTGGATCTGACAGCATGCTTGCAAGACCTGGCAACACGCGGTTGCAATGAAGTTCTGGTGGAAGCAGGCCGCACTTTAAATGGCGCGTTACTGCAAGCAGGTTTGATTGATGAGCTGATTATTTATCTGGCACCGCAACTGTTGGGCGATATGGCGCGTGGTATGGCGCAGCTGGGTGAGCTGACGCAGCTGGATCAGCGTGTAGAGCTGGATTGGCAGGATGTGCGTCAGGTAGGCAAGGATTTGCGGATTATTGCTAGGGTAAGAAAAGGCTAAATATGTTTACTGGAATCATTGCGGATGTGGGGACTATTGCCGACAAGCAGGATCGAGCCGGCGGCCTACGCCTGCGCATCGCGACCAACGCACTCGATATGTCAGACGTGCAACTGGGCGACAGTATTGCGGTGAATGGTGTCTGCCTCACGGCGATCAAGCTTGAAGGCAACAGCTTCACAGTTGAGGTATCGAAAGAAACATTGCACTGTACCGTAGGTCTTGAACAACAGGGAGCGCATGTCAATCTGGAAAAGGCGCTGCGTCTGGCTGACAGGCTGGGCGGCCATCTGGTGAGCGGGCATGTGGATGGGGTGGGTGTAGTGCTGGATTTTATCAATCTGGGCGAAAGCTGGAAGCTCAGCGTGCGTGCGCCGAAAGAATTGGCGAAATATATTGCAGCCAAGGGCTCAATCACCATCAATGGTGTGAGCCTGACGGTGAACAAGGTTGAAGGCTCGATTTTTGAAGTGAACCTGATTCCGCACACGCTTAAGGAAACAACGCTAAAGGATTTGCACGTTGATTCCAGAGTGAACCTGGAAATCGATATGATTGCGCGCTATGTTGAGCGGATGATGGCTGCGGACAGCTAGCATAATTACAGATAAACACTAGCAGTCTCCTACACTACGCTCTGCTTCGCATAGGACAAGAACCGAGGTGTCGGACGTGTGTCACGAACACAAGCGCAAGCTTGTGATGCTGTATCAAAGATGTGAGTAGATCTCCCGAAATCTCAAGCAGCAATTTATTTACTCATCAATGAGTTGCGAGTAGCATGCGCTCAGTTGGCAGAATAAGAGCTTACTGGCAAAGTCTAGTCGCACAACAAAAGGACTTTCAGCGCTGGATTCATTATTTAAGAGGAGCGAGCATGAGCAAAAAAGTCGTTATTCTAGGTGGTGGGATTTCCGGCATGAGCGCCGCGCACGAATTAATCCGGCGCGGCTTTCAAGTTGAAGTGTTTGAGGGTTTAAGCATCCCCGGTGGCAAGGCACGCAGCATGCCGGTTCCCGACTCTGCGACCGATGGTCGTCTCCCGCTCCCCGGCGAACATGGGTTCCGCTTCTTCCCGGCTTTTTACCGACACATCACCGCTACCATGAAAGAAATCCCGGTGGCGGGCGGCAAAACGGTCTTCGACAATCTGGTGGGTACCACGCGCATTGCCATGGCGCGTTTCGACAAAAAACCCATTGTCATCCTCGCTGGTTTTCCCAAAAACCTGGCGGAATTGCTGCTCATCTTGAAAGGCTTGTTTGACACCGACACCGGTATTCCCGACGACGAGTTCGAATATTTTGCGGAGCGCGTGTGGCAAATTATTACCAGTTGCAGCACCCGTCGCTTAGCCGAATACGAGCAAGTCGGTTGGTGGGAATTCATCGGCGCTGCAACGCGCTCGGAGGCTTATCAAAAATTGCTCGGCAATGGCTTAACGCGCACCTTGGTAGCGGCTCAAGCACAGCACGCCAGTACCCGCACCGGTGGCCACATCCTAGTGCTGCTGTTGTTCAGCATGTTGGAGCCCGGTAAAAGCAGCGACCTTGTACTCAATGGCCCGACCAACGATGTGTGGATCGACCCTTGGCTCCATTATCTCGAATCCAAAGGCGTGCGCTACCACTTAAATGCCTCTGTCAGCGCCATCCATTGTGTGGGTGAAAATATCACCGGCGTCAGCATCGTTCGCAATGGAAAAATAGAACAAATCACTGCCGACTATTATCTGATGGCCGTCCCTGTTGAACGCATGGCTGCACTTATCAATGCAGACATGTTACTAGCCGATCCGTGCTTAGCCAACATACAGCTACTAGGTCGCTACCCGGATTTATACCCGGAAACTAAAGCCTGTCCACAGCAAACACCTATCTACGTCGATTGGATGAATGGAGCGCAGTTCTATTTGAAAAAAGACGTACCCTTGGTGCATGGGCACATTATCTATGTCGACGCACCTTGGGCGCTCACTTCCATCTCGCAAACACAATTCTGGCAACACATCAATCTCAACGGCTATGGTGACGGCACTGTACAAGGCATCATATCCGTCGACATTTCCGATTGGGACAAACCCGGCATCCTCTACAATAAATCCGCTAAGGAATGTACGCTACAGGAAATTGGTGAAGAAATTTGGGCGCAATTAAAACGCAGCCTGAATGTTGATGGTCAAGAACCTCTCACGGACGAAAATTTACACTCCTGGTTTCTCGACCCCGACATTCAATTTCAACCGCCACATGATCCGGCCACCACCAAAAAAATCAACACCCAACCGTTAATGGTCAATCTGGTCAACTCCTGGACCCTACGTCCCAACGCCTATACCCACATCCACAACTTGTTTTTGGCAGGTGACTACGTCAAAACCAACACCGACTTAGCCACTATGGAAGGCGCCAACGAAGCCGCGCGCCGCGCCGTGAATAGCATCCTCGACGCCAGCGGCGTACATACAAACTATTGCCGCATCTGGCCCCTAAACGAACCCTATCTGTTCAAAATCTGGCGCTGGGTGGATGATAGTCGTTACCGCAAAGGCTTGCCTTGGCGTAAAGAAATGCCAATGTGGACGAATACGGTGCAATGGACTTTGCTGTTTATTTTGGGCATGGTTTCCTGGGTTATAAAATGGGTGCGCAATCTGTTGGAGCGGAATTAAGCTTAATGTTTTTAGATGCACTCCTAGATAGGTATAGTCATATGATTAAATAAAACAGTAACATATTGATTATATTGAATAATTTATCTTTGCCTTGGCTGTTTATGTCACACTTTCAATTCAAATAAACTGATTCGGAGAACTGCAATTAACCGACCCCTGCAAATCACTCTCAACCGGCTCGACCAGTGGGTCAACTGGTTCACGCCCAGCGTTGCGGAGCCAGACCAGCGCCAACACGCCGCGCATCGCCTGCTGGTCTATATTTGCCTGATCACCACGGTATTTGCGCTGCTGTATGTGGCGACTTCATTGGCCGTCGGGTTTGCCATTGGGGCAATCCTGATGCTGTTTGATTTCGTACTGTTGTGGGCGCTTCTGTTCTTGTTTCGCAGCACTGGGCGATATCGGCTGAGTGCCAACTTGTACATAGCCACCTGCACGTTTGTGGCGGTGTTGGGTTGCAGTTTTTTCACCGGTGGCAATCAGTCGCCGGTATTGCCGTGGTTCGCGCTGGTACCGATAACGGCCGTATTGCTGCTGGGCTATGGTCGGGATACGTTGCTATGGCTGCTGGTAGCGTGTGCCATACCGATCATCTATGGCGTAGCCGCGATGGCGGGCTATCAGTTTCCGACGCTTTACAACCTGGAGTACGTCAACGTTTTCAGCATGATCTGCATCGTTGGCCTGGTGTTGATCTTATGCTTGCTGGCGCTGACCTTTGACCACAACCGCACCTGGGCCATGCTCAAGATACTGGCGCAGAACGAGGACCTAAGGTTTGCGCGTGAGCAAGCCGAGGCCGCCACCAGCGTCAAGAGCGAATTCCTAGCCAACATGAGCCACGAGATCCGCACCCCGCTGAATGGAGTGATCGGATTTCTGAAATTGCTGGACAAGACTGAACTGACCGAGCAGCAGCGGGACTATCTTCGCACCAGCCATTTATCTGCTCGAATGCTGCTCGCCGTGATCAACGATATTCTTGATTTTTCGAAAATAGAAGCAGGCAAAATGTCGATTGAAAATATACATTTCGACTTCCGCGAGCTGATTGACGAAACGGTTTCCATGTTTGCCGCCAATGCGCAAGATAAGGGGCTTGAACTCATCTGCGTCATAGGTCGGAAAGTGCCGACACGGCTGATGGGGGATCCCTCACGGCTAGCCCAAGTGATGAACAATCTGCTGAGCAATGCGATCAAGTTTACCCAGAGTGGCGAAGTGCGCGTTGCAGTCCATGTCAATGAAGAAACAGACACCGATGTGACGCTTCAAATTAGCGTCACCGATACCGGCATTGGCATCTCCAAGGAGGCGCTAGCGCGGCAGTTCCAGCCCTTCAGTCAGGCGGACTCATCGACCACACGAAAATATGGCGGCACCGGACTAGGACTTGTCATCTCGAAATCAATCGTCGAGATGTGTGGTGGCAGCATCGCGGTGGAAAGCCGTGTGGGGGTTGGCACCTGCTATAGCATTTGTCTACGCCTGCACAAGCAAGTCGCCTCCTTGGTTTACATGCCACTGGCGGAAATCATGGCTCGTCTCCATATTCTTACTGTCACAGCCAACCCTAGTATCGCGCAGGGACTCATCGAGAATCTCTCCGCTTGGGGCATTGCTTCAACCACCGTGAGCAGCTCAACAGCGGCCTTGACCCTGCTCAAAGAGAGTGTCAACACAGCTCAGTCCTTTGATGCAGTGATCTATGATCAAGCCATGGTCGACAGCTCAAGCTGCGAATTCGGCTCACAGGTCAAGGCCAACATCATTCTAGGTGATATACCTTTGCTGCTGCTAGCTAAACACTCCGTCACCCAGAGTGAGGCGCAACAGGAAGGTTACGAGTGCTGCGTACGCAAGCCTGCCAAATACTCTGAACTGTATAATCACTTGAGCGGACTGTTCAATCGCTCTGAAAAAATTCCCTATCGTGAAGCCGTCAGTAAACTCCAACTTAAGCCATTAATCGGCAAACGCGCATTGATAGTCGATGACAACAATATCAACCGGAAATTGGCGCAGTTGCTGATAGCGGAACTGGGCGGGGAATCTGATTTGGCTGAAGATGGTGTTCAGGCCGTCGATGCCTATACCCGCCGAACTTACGATGTCATTCTGATGGATGTGAACATGCCGGTGATGGATGGCCTTGAAGCCACCAATCATATTCGTATTCTTGAAGCCGGAAAAACCCATACACCTATCATCGCCCTGACGGCAAATGCACTGACCGGTGACAGGGAACGATTTATTGCGGCGGGCATGGATGATTACTTAAGCAAGCCGATCAATGAGAAAGCGCTGCTAACCTTGCTGAATAAATATTGCCCATCGAGCGAGGTGCCGCAGATGCCAGACTTAGTAGCAATACCAGACAAGGATGCGGCCCAGGATTCGGCCAAGCCAGCCACAGGCCGCGTAGCCGAAACTGCGTTACCAGTGCTGGATTCAAAGTTAGGTATCAAAATCTGCTTCGGTGATGAGGAGACTTGGCGCACAGCACTGGGGATGTTGCTGGAGCAATTGCCGGAGTATGCGAATAATCTCAAGCAAGCCGCTGAAGATGTCGCGCAACTCAAACAAGTCTCTCACAAACTGTCCGGTGCCTCCAGCTACTGCGGCACACCCGCGCTGAATCGTGTAGCCAAACAACTTGAAATATTATGCAATCAGGGAAAAATTGCTAATACAGGAGAGGCGTTAAATACCCTACAACAGCAGATCGAACGCTTGCTTCAGCTTGATGCAGATGGAAAATTAAGGGAAAGTACAGAGCCAGTTTACTAAAGGCAGTTATCTCATGGTCTACTCACCTTAATGCACCAGCCACCTGTAATTATATTCAATATAATCAATATGTTATGATAAGCATGCCGTCTAAGATTGATAGGCTGCTAGGTCCCCTCGCTATGTTCCACCTCTGTCAGAGAGAGGGTTTAGAGCGAATAGTTAATCGGGCATGATGTCACTTGAATTGCTAATGGTAAAATTGCAGTATTAATAAAAATAGTTGAAAGATAAAAGGTAAGCAAGAAATGACAGACATAGCACCAGTATTGGAAATAATTGAAGAAATGCGCCAGGGGCGCATGGTGGTGCTGATAGACGAGGAAGATCGCGAGAACGAAGGCGATCTGGTGTTTGCCGCCGAATTTGTCACTGCCGAAAAAATAAATTTCATGGCCAAACATGGCCGTGGCCTGATTTGCCTAACCTTGACCGAAGCGCATTGCAAGCAGATTGACCTGCCGCTGATGGTGCGTGAAAACGGTTTAGCACTGGCAACCAACTTTACCCTGTCGATAGAAGCATCAACCGGAGTGACCACCGGCATTTCGGCTGCCGACCGTGCACGCACCGTGCTGGTGGCGGCGGATAAAAATGCAAAACCTTCCGATATTGTGATGCCCGGCCACATCTTCCCTTTACGTGCAAAAAACGGCGGCGTGCTGGTGCGTGCCGGTCACACCGAAGCGGGTTGTGATTTGGCAGCACTTGCCGGGTTGACACCGGCTTCGGTTATTTGCGAAATATTGAAAGAAGACGGCGAGATGGCGCGTCTGCCTGATCTGATTATTTATGCAAAAACACACAATCTAAAAATCGGTACCATAGCCGACCTGATTGAGCATCGCAGTCAAACAGAAAAGCTGGTGGAGTGTGTTGCCACGCGTAATGTGCAGACCGCTTATGGCGAGCTGGAGCTACGTACCTATGTGGACAAGACTACGCAATGCACCCATCTGGCGCTGGTTAAAGGCAAGATCCAAGCTAATGTCGAAACACTGGTGCGCGTGCATGAGCCACTGTCGGTGCTAGATTTCCTCGAGCAAGCGAGCTATCCAAATTCAACCAGCGTGCACGATGCGCTACTCAAAATAAAACAGTCAGCTGTCGGCGTGATGGTGATGTTGCATCACAATGAAACATCGCAGGATTTGCTTGCACGTGCAGCGGCTACGCCGGAGACCCACCATGCAGCACGCTGGGATCCTCGCAGTTACGGCATCGGCGCCCAAATACTGCGTGATCTGAATGTCGGTAAAATGCGACTGATAGGCACCCCGCGCAAGTTGCCCAGCATGGCCGGTTTTGGTTTGGAAGTCGTAGGATATGTACATAGCGAAGGATAAAAAATGAAAGAGATGGTTAAAATATGAAAGAACTGGAAAAAAATCTGAACGGTAAAGGCTTGCGTATCGGCATTGTGCAAAGCCGTTTTAATCCTGATATTTGCGAAGGTTTGCTGGGTGCGTGCCGCTCAAAGCTCACGCAACAAGGCGTTGCGGACGACGACATCATGCTGGTAACAGTGCCGGGTGCGCTGGAAATTCCGCTGGTGTTGCAACAGATGGCGGGTAGCGGCAAATTTGATGCGCTGATCGCACTGGGTGCGGTGATACGCGGCGACACTTTTCATTTTGAAGTGGTGTCTAACGAATCGGCTCGCTGCATAAGTGATGTACAACTGGATAACGGCGTGCCTATCGCCAACGCTATTCTTACCACCGAAACAGACGAACAAGCGGAAGAACGCATGATAGTCAAAGGTGCAGAAGCCGCATTGGTCGCCATAGAAATGGCCAATCTGCTGAAAGCGCTGGAATGACCGAGAGCGCTGGAATAAAAGTTCAAGCAGTAAAGTCCCCTGCCAAAAGTGCGCGGCACCGTGCGCGAGAATTGGCATTGCAAGCCATTTACCAGTGGCGCATGAGTGGTGGCGATCATCTGGAAATTGAAAAAACAACGCGTGCGGAAAAAAGTCTGGGTCGTTACGATGCAGAGCTGTTTAGTCAATTGCTGAGAGGCGTGGTTGAACATAACCAGGCGCTGGTTGCAGTGCTCACGCCGCATCTTGATCGCGATATGAACACACTCAGCCCTATCGAGTTTTCGGTGTTGATGCTGGGCGCGTTCGAATTATCGCGGCACCCCGAAGTTCCCTATCGTGTGGTGATCAATGAAGCCGTTGAACTCACAAAAACCTTTGGTTCTACCGATGGGCATAAATTCGTGAATGGCGTACTGGATAAACTGGCAGTTCAGGTGCGTGCGATTGAAGTGAGCGCAAAGTAAAGCACGCCCCCTCGCTAGCTCTCCCCCCTAGCCCCCCTTTGGGAAAGTGGGGAACCAGTTAGACTCTTAGCAGTTAGAGTGTTCCCCACTTTGTAAAAGGGGGGCTAGGGGGGATTTAAAAGTGTCGTGACACAGTAACTCTCTAATCTGCGTATAAGTGCTTTTCCCCAGGAATCCAAAAATTTGTCCGAATTCAGCCTAATCCAGCGTTACTTTACCCGTGCCACGCCCAGTGCAGTTTTAGGCGTGGGTGATGATGCAGCGCTGGTGCGTGTCGCCAGCGGCATGGAGCTGGCAATCTCCACCGACATGCTGGTCAGCGGCACGCATTTCTTTGCTGATGCCGATCCCTATCTACTTGGCCACAAGGTGCTGGCAGTCAATCTTTCCGATATGGCAGCAATGGGTGCGCAGCCACGCTGGGCAACTTTGGCACTGTCATTACCCAGTGTAGATGAGGCATGGCTGGAGCGCTTCAGTGCCGGGTTTTTTGCGCTGGCGAATGAGCATCAAGTCGAGTTGATCGGCGGCGATACCACACGCGGCCCGCTCAATTTGTGTGTCACCATCATGGGCGAAGTACCGCAGGGAAAAGCATTGCGGCGAGACGGTGCACAGGTGGGTGATGAAATATGGGTGTCGGGCAAGCTTGGCGATGCCGCGTTGGCGCTGGCGCACCTTCAGGGAAAACTAAAACTGGATGATGCTAGTTTCCATGCCACTGCAACCGCCTTGCACCGTCCTGTACCTCGTGTTGTCCTGGGTCTCGCCTTGTGCGGCATTGCGCATAGTGCGATAGATATTTCCGATGGCTTGCTCGCCGATCTTGGACATATACTGGATCGCTCTAAAGTCGCTGCCGAGATACAGTTTTCTGCCTTACCCGTTTCAACACACCTCAAACCGTATCTTGGGCAAACATTGGGAAAACAATGTGTGTTGGCAGGCGGTGATGATTATGAATTATGTTTCACCGCATCAGCCCTCCGCCATGCGGAGATCAAAAAATTATCCGCGCAACTTGCTTTGCCGCTAACTTGTATCGGCAACATAGTCGCAGGTTCAGCTTGTAAAATAGTTGCAGCAGATGGCAGTGTAATGACGCTAGAGGAAACCGGCTATGACCATTTCAAATGAAAAATTTTATCTGAAACCCGATTTAAAATTGCTGTTCAGCCACCCGGCACATTTCTTTGCTTTGGGCTTTGGTAGCGGCCTCGTTCCAAAAGCGCCAGGCACCGCAGGCACCTTAGTTGCCTTCCCCCTGTATTGGCTACTCGCCCCCCTGATGAATGACTACTTGTTTCTGTTGTTCCTGATTCTGGCATTCATCATAGGCGTGTGGATATGCGACAAAACCAGCCATGCATTGGGGGTGGATGATCACGGCGGCATCGTGTGGGATGAGATAGTGGCCTTCATGCTGGTACTGTTCTTTACACCGGATGGTCCCAACTGGCTCTATTGGCAACTGCTGGCCTTCGTACTATTCCGTTTCTTCGACATCGTCAAACCACAACCTATCAAATATTTCGATCAAAATATGCATGGTGGATTTGGTGTCATGTTTGATGACCTGCTGGCGGCAGGGTATGCACTGCTGTGTTTGGCTTTTATCAAAAGCATGATGTAAATCATTGCCATAGACGAGCAGGGGCTTGTCGTTATCCAGTTATTTGACTGATGTAATCAATAGCAAGGGAACCTACTTGGTGACCGAAAATAAACTACGTTTGTTGACAAGCAAGGAGGATTGAATGCGTCTGATTTTACTGTTGCTAGTCAGTGCTTCTTTCAATCTTGCTTATGCTGATGAATTTTACGCCAAGGTCATTGCTGTGATGGATGGCGATACCGTGATGGTGTTGCGCGATGGCAAGAAGATCAAGGTGCGTCTGGCCTATATCGATGCACCTGAATCGGCGCAGGTGTTCGGCAAGGAGTCACGCCAGGCGCTGGTGGATAGGGTGTTGAAAAAGCAGGTGCGGATCAACAGTAAGGCCGTGGATAGCTATGGCCGCATGATCGCCGAGATCAGCATTGATGGGCAGAGTGTGAATGAGGAGCAGGTGCGCGAGGGCATGGCTTGGGGAGATTCAAATTTTTATCCCAACAAACATTACGTTGAATTGAACAAGCAGGCGAAACAATCACGGCGGGGTTTGTGGGCACAATCCGCGCAGCCAATTTCGCCGCAACAGTGGCGCAAGTCACATCCTTCAATAACAAACCCAAGCAAGGCAGTAAACCCAGCTTGCGGCAAAAAATATTTGTGCAGTAAGATGAAAACTTGCGAGGAAGCGAAAATTTATTTTCTGCACTGTGGTGTTAAATCACTGGATGGGGATGGTGACGGTGTGCCGTGCGAGAGCTTGTGTGTGACTGATTAGGTCAAGCTGCATTAGAAGTTTTTGCTTGTTTTTTGATTGATGCAGAATCAACTATAAACTGCAAACTCATAAATGCTTAATAGTCTTTAACACTTCACTAGCAAGCTGTCAGATTTAGATAGGCGTTTAAGCGCAACATATTGATTATATTGAATATTTACTCGAAACACCAATAGAAACCAGACTTCCTTTATTACTTTATCGTTATAAAGCGGCAGCCCGCAGCATCACAGTGCAAAGCATTCCCTGTTGTGTGCCAATCTCCCAACACCCAGCGATCACAAGTTTTGCCATCGACGTCGTGCAGATGATGTTTTTGTCGGTGGGTATGGCCGTGGATCATGCGTGGGTATTGATGGTTGCGGAATAGGTCAGCAACGGCAGTTAGGTTCACATCCATCATCTCCATTGCCTTTGTCTGCTTTTGCTCTTCACTCATTTTGCGTAGCTGTTCGATTTCCGCTTTGCGTTTCGTTAAAGGTTGCGCAAGGAAGTTGTTGCGCCATGCAGATTGCCGTACCTGTAGTCTAAACGCCTGGTACTGCACGTCGTGGGTGCACAGCGCATCGCCGTGAGTTAGCAGGGTGGGGGTGCCGTATAAGTCGATTAGTGTGGGGTCTGGCAGCAAAATGGCGTGACACTCTGTTGCCAGTTGTTCGTCCATCAGAAAATCGCGGTTGCCGTGCATGATGTAAATAGGCGTACCTTGTTGGCTTAGTTGGGCTATCGCGACTATGATTTTCTGGTGGAAAGGTGTGGAGCGATCATCATCGCCAGCCCAGTATTCAAATAGGTCGCCAAGGATATAGAGCGCGTCGGCTTTGGGCGCAGTGTCACGGGTGAAATTCAGCAGCAGTTGGGTGATGTGCGGCTCATTTTCACTCAGGTGCAGGTCTGAGATAAACAGGGTGTGGGGCATAGAGGGGGGATGCGTTTATTTTTTCTTGCTTAACAAATAAAAACGGTAGCTACTCAGGTGCTCGCTTCTGCTTCCCACTTTGAAAAAGGGGGACTGAGGGGGATTTGATCGTGTATACAGCGGGTTTTTTTACCAACATAAATCCCCCCTAGCCCCCCTTTTTCAAAGTGGGGAATGATGATGAAAGTCGACCATCTAAGTAGATACTAAAAACGGCGCATTCAGCGCCGTTTTTTATTTACTGAACGATTTCAGCTTTGATGATGATGACGTCTTCTTTGGGTACGTCGCCATGTCCACCAGTATTGCCGGTTTTGACTTTGTTGATTTTATCTATCACGTCCATACCTTCGACTACTTTGCCAAATACGCAGTAGCCGTAACCTTGTGAATTAGCTGCGGTGTAGTTTAGGAAGTCGTTGTCTTTAGTGTTGATGAAAAATTGTGCAGTGGCGGACTGTGGGTCGTTGGTGCGAGCCATCGCAATAGTGTATTTGTCGTTGGTCAGGCCATTTGCGGCTTCATTTTTGATCGCTGCGTTAACTGGTTTCTGAGTCATGCCTGGCTCAAAACCGCCGCCTTGGATCATGAAGTTAGCAATGACGCGATGGAAGATGGTGTTGCTGAAGTGTCCGCTGGTGACGTAGTCTTCGAAGTTTTTGACGGTGATTGGGGCTTTTTCGGCATCTAGTTGCAGGGTGATGATGCCGTGATTGGTGTGTAATTTAATCATGTGGGACGTTCCTTTTTTTTTGGTGGATTGAGTGGCTGCATGCGCGGGTAATGCGTACAGGCCAACGAGTAGTAAAGCTAAAAACGGGGTAAAAATTCTTTTCATCAAGCTGCTCCTTCATAAACGATTAGCCAACGGTTGTCGCGTTTGATCCAGTACTGGCGCTTCTTCATGCGATTGGACAGATTGTTGCTGGTGTAGTCCTGTTCAAAATTGACCACCACCAGATTGGGCTGGTTGGGGTAGGGAAAGATGCTGACATCGGACAGCCCCACTTTGATCCAGGACTTGCCGGAGTTGACCAGACGCTTATGTGCAGACCAGTTATCCAATTTGATTTTGCCGGTCGCAAAATCGGACGCATAGTGATTGAGGTAATCGTCGGTGTTGATGCTGGCCCAGTCGTTGCGCCATTGTTCTATTGCCTTGAGCAATGCCTCATGCTCGGCTTTGTCGGCATCGGTGCTCCAGTCCATTTGATTGGTAATGATGACAGGGGTGGTGCCTACTTGCACCGATTTGCCCAGATGAAGGAGGTCGTCGTTGGAGAGTACTACACAGCCGTTGCTGGACAGAGGCGCACGGCTGTAAGTGTCGCTGGGCGTACCGTGCAGCCAGATGCCGTGGCCCGTGCGTCCTTGCCGTGTATCCCATTCATTTGGATAGTTGATCGGGTAGGCGCCACTGCCGTAAAAATCGGTGAGTTGTTTCTTGTTCAAATGGGCGTTGACGAAATACACGCCCAACGGTGTTTTCTGGTCGCCTTCCAGAATCTTATCTGATCCCTTTTTGCCCACGCTGATGTAAAAGTTTTCTACGTAGCGCGGTGAACCATTGACGTTCTCATACAGATAGAGCGTGGATTTGCTGGTGTCCACCACAATCGCGTAGCGCTGCTGAGGATTGAGTTGCCAGATGAATCTTGGGGCGGTGGTGACGGGTTGTTGTTGTACTCGCTGCAAACGTGCGCGTGCTTCGTCGCGTAAATCATTCATGCGATCGCTGGGCACATCAGGATCGTTGCCAAAGCCACTGAGGGGTTTGGCACGCGCCATCAGTAAATCGCCTTTTAGCATCTGCGCCAGTTTGAAGTTCGGATTTATTTTGAGTAAAGCGTCAACTTCATCGAGCGCTGCATCCAGACGGTTACTGCCTACCGAGTTGATGCTCTTGACCAACATGGCTTCCATGCTACGTGAGTCATGCTCTACAGTAAGTGCAGTGGAGGGCAGTAAACCCAGTATCAGGAGTAAAGAATAATTCATGATTTATGTCCCTGACCGTTCCAGCCGGATTTGCCAGATGCCGTTGTTACGGATCATTTCTAAGGTCTTGCGGGTAGTTGCCTTGAGCGCTCCCGAGCTGTAAGACTGGACGAAGCTGACGCTGGCGTGGGTGTCGTTCAGCAATGTAACTTTGGCATTGCTGATGGAAACGATAATAGGCTGAGGCTTGGCAAGCCTATCACGGCGCTGACTCTCCCAATCGCTACGTGTTTCATTTTTGGGTGTTTTGAAATCTTTTGCATACATCGCGAGATATTGATTTGCATTTCTGGCTGACCACGCTTTGGCCCAGTCTTGCAGCGCATTCAATACCGCTTCATTGCCGCCGATATTGGCCGTTTCTGCCACGGCAGGATTAACTGCTGCTGGCTTGGCAGTGGCGAGTGCTGGGCTAGGGATAACAGGCGCTACAGCTGCATTGGCAGCCGGTGACGGCACAGGAATTGCCGCAGTCGCAGTAGGACTGGCTAAAGTGACCGTTGCAGCGGGATTGGGCAGACTCGCAAGCTGGGTTTTAACAGCAGTGATTTTGATGGCAGGAGAGCGCATCTCTTTTATCAGTGTCAGCTTGGCTTTTGAATTGGTATTGTTGCGGTCTAGCTGTAAGGCGCGATCATAGGCCTGGCTGGCCATTTTGGCGTAAATATCGCCCATGTTTTCATGTGCGGTGGAATAGCTGGGATGAGTTCGCAGTGCCATTTCTAGGGATGTTTTGGCTTTTTCATACAGACCCTGGCCGGCATAAATCACCGCCAGGTTGTTATACGGCTCGGGCAGCTCGGGATAATCCACCGTGAGTGCGGTAAAAATGCGTATGGATTCGTCTATTTGACCCTGTTCAGTGAGGATCAGGCCCTTGAGGAAACGTGCCTGTGCATCCTTGGGATGGGTCGCCAGAATGCTGTCCACCTTGTTCAGCGCCTGGGTCTGTTGTCCGTTTTTGAGTAATTTTTTTGCATCCTGAATATCGTCAGCCGCCGCATTGAGGCTAAAGCATAACAACAGCGCGCTTAGCGTAGCTCGTTGATTAAAACGGTTGAATCTAATCATCTGAATAATTCTGCCAATTATGTTGGTGATAGGCAACCCCATCACACGGGGCTAGGATTCTACCAAAAAAGTATGATATTGACATGCGTTTCAACGGGAAGTTCAACTGGCAGGCAAGCAAGGCTTGCTTGATTTCGGTTAAAATCACCTTCTTTATATGGCAACAACCATTCCACAATGAGCAGCAATCCCGTAGCACCTGGTTCCAACTTCATCCGCAACCTGATCGAATCCGACCTCGCCAGCGGCAAGCACAAAAGCATCGTAACCCGCTTTCCGCCTGAGCCGAACGGCTATTTGCATATCGGCCATGCTAAATCTATCTGTCTAAATTTTGGTCTGGCGATGGATTTCAACGGCAAATGCAATCTGCGTTTTGACGATACCAATCCTGAAAAAGAGAGCGAGGAATACGCCCGTTCAATTCAGGATGATGTGCGGTGGCTGGGTTTTCAGTGGGATGGCGAGGTGCGCTGGGCGTCGTCTTACTTCGAGCAACTGTATCAATATGCGGTCGAGCTGATCAAGCTGGGTAAAGCCTATGTGGAAGACTTGAGTGCGGAAGACATGCGCGTCTATCGTGGTACGCTGACTCAAGCCGGTAAAAACAGCCCGTTCCGCGATCGCACGGTGGCAGAAAATATAGATTTGTTTGCACGCATGCGCGCCGGTGAATTTTCCGATGGTGCGAAGGTATTGCGCGCCAAAATTGATATGGCTTCCGGCAACATCAATTTGCGCGACCCGACGATTTACCGCATCCGTCGCGCACACCATATCCGCACTGGCGACCAGTGGTGCATCTATCCGATGTACGACTACACCCATTGCATTTCCGATGCGCTGGAAGGCATTACCCATTCGCTGTGTACGCTGGAATTTGAAGACCACCGCCCGCTGTACGACTGGGTACTGAACCAGTTGGCGGTGCCGTGCCACCCGCAACAGACCGAGTTTTCGCGGCTGGAGTTGCATTACACCATCACCAGCAAACGCAAGTTGTTGCAACTGGTGAACGAGAAGCACGTGAGCGGTTGGGACGATCCGCGAATGCCCACCATTATCGGCATGCGCCGCCGTGGTTATACGCCGGAAGGAATTCGCGAATTCACGCGCAGGATTGGTATTTCAAAAAGTGAAAACACGGTGGATATGGCGGTGATGGAAGGCGCGATACGCGAAGATCTGGAAGGGCGCGTGCCTAGAGTACTTGCCGTGATCAATCCGCTCAAGGTGATCATTAGTAATTTCGAAGGCGCACAATCTCGCGAAGCGGGTTTTCATCCCAATCATCCAGAGTTTGGTAGCCGTCTGGTGCCGTTCTCCCAACAGCTGTTCATTGAAGCGGATGACTTTGCTGAAGAACCGCCAGCGGGTTGGCAAAGGCTTACACTGGGCGGCGAAGTGCGGCTGCGCTACAGTTATGTGATGCGCTGCGATGAAGTGGTGAAAGATGCATCCGGTAAAGTGGTCGAGTTGCGTTGCAGCATAGACCACAACACCCTGGGTAAAAATCCGGAGGGGCGAAAAGTAAAAGGCGTAATTCATTTCCTGTCGTGTGCGCATGCGGTTGCTGCCGAGATCCGTTTGTATGACAGGCTGTTTACCGTGTCAGAACCGGACGCGGACAAGGAGGTGAATTTTAGCAACTACCTCAACCCTGCTTCACTCACCGTGGTGCAGGGGTGGGTAGAGTCCGCAGTGCGTGATGCTGCGCCTGAAACCCGCTACCAGTTTGAACGGCTGGGCTATTTCTGTGCGGACAGGCACGAGCATCAGGCGGGGAAAAAGTTGGTGTTTAATAGGACAGTCACCCTTAAAGATTCATGGACTAAAGAAGAAAAGTAAGGCAACTTAATGTTAAAAATTTACAACACCCTCGCCCGCGACAAGCAAGACTTCATTCCGATTGAACCGAACAAGGTGCGCATGTATGTGTGCGGCATGACCGTGTACGACTATTGCCATGCCGGCCATGCACGGGTGATGGTGGTGTTTGATATGGTGTATCGCTGGCTGCAAGCTTCCGGCTATGAGGTTACTTATGTGCGCAACATTACCGATATTGACGACAAGATCATCAAGCGTGCATCAGAAAATAATGAATCAATTCACATGCTTACAAAGCGCTTTATTGATGCAATGCACGAGGATGAACGTGCGCTGGGTGTGCTGCCGCCTGACCATGAGCCGCGTGCCACACAGTATGTGCCGCAGATGTTGGAAATGATTTCACAACTGGAAAAAAATGGCATCGCCTATCGCGCAGCGGATGGCGATGTGAATTATGCGGTGCGAAAATTTGAGGGTTACGGCAAACTTTCCGGCAAGTCGCTGGATGATCTGCGTGCCGGAGAACGCGTGGATGTGGTCGATGGCAAGAATGACCCGCTGGATTTTGTATTGTGGAAACATGCCAAGGACAACGAGCCTGCCGAAGTGAAATGGGATTCACCCTGGGGCCTTGGCCGACCCGGCTGGCATATCGAATGTTCGGCGATGAGCTCTGAGTTATTGGGCAAACATTTCGACATACATGGTGGCGGTGCCGATTTGCAGTTCCCCCATCACGAGAACGAGATCGCGCAGAGTGTAGGCGCAAACAAGTGCCAGTTTGTGAATTACTGGATACACAACGGCTTTGTGCGCGTGGACAATGAAAAAATGTCCAAGTCGTTGGGTAACTTTTTTACCATACGTGAGGTGCTACAAAAATTCGATGCCGAGGTATTCCGCTTCTTTATCCTGCGAGCGCATTACCGTAGTCCGCTGAATTATTCGGACATGCATATCGACGATGCGAAGAGTGGGTTGACTAGGTTGTATACCGCGTTGAAAGGCTTAAGCCCTCACGGAGAGAGTGTCGTAGACTGGAACGAAGCCCACGCCCAACGTTTTAAAGTCGCCCTAGACGATGATTTCAACACCCCGGAAGCGATGGCAGTATTGTTTGACCTCGCCAATGAAGCTAACAAGAATTCTTCAGCGCAATATGCCGCACAACTTAAGGCGCTGGGTGCTGTGTTGGGTTTGTTGCAGCGCGACCCTCAGGATTTCTTGCAAGGCAATTCAGCAGGCGGGATGGACGAAGCAACAATCATGTCACACATTGCCGAGCGAGTTGCAGCCAAGCTGGCGAAGAACTATGCGGAGTCTGATCGCATACGTAAGGACTTATTAGCTGCGGGTATCGTGCTGGAAGATAGTGCGGCAGGGACGAGCTGGCGGCGCGTTTGATCTGAACGATACATAAGGGTAAATTCACTTTTAAACTAGAATTGGATTGCTCTGGTTTACGGTAGTCTGCCAGCGGATACCATGCGGTTAAACAGAATGTTTGTTGATATCCAAACCACCTTATCGTCAAATTCACCATTTGCAGCGCCTATGGGTGTCGGTGTGTGGCTTACAAAGACAGAATCATTATCTGCGCTATTAGGATTCGGATTTTCTGTTTCATCCACACCCGTGCCGCCGTCTACGCCATTTTTTCCGGTGGAATAGATCACCGACACTGCATTTGAAGTGAGGGTGGAATTGGTAATCGAACAACCCACCGTTGCGCTGGCAGTGGAACAGACAAACAAGTTGGGTGTGGTTGTAAGGCTCATGCCATTTGAGCTGGTAAGTGCATTGGTGCTTGCCGATGAAACGGCGTAACGAATGCGGTTATTCCACGCGTCTATGGCATAACCCTCGCTATCCATAGGCGAGAGGCCTAGGGTAGCAGCGGGTACAAAACCATTGTTGAAATTTGAACAATTGCCATTTATAGCACTGCCACCGGCAGCGAAGCTCTCTGCCCCATTGCTTACTGCTGAGGCGGGGCAAGGCAAGCGGCTGTTGGCGATGGCATAACCGAGCAAGGCTTGCTGTATTTCATCCAGTTGTTTCCGTGTATCTCTTATGTGTTGCATCTCCATCTGTGCGGTAATAGTGGGCAGCAGACCGCCGAGCAATAGTGCTAGGATAAACATCACAATGGCCATTTCAATCAGCGAGAAACCACGTTGTTTCGGCATGTGGCGATAGTTCATGATCATTGGAATATCAGCATATCATTGAATGAGCTAGATAATTGTGCTTTAGTAAAAGTGTACTCCCCGCTCTGGTTTGCACTTTGGTTACTGTCTTCCAGATAATAAAATGGATTAGATTTATTCTGATTACGTTGTGTCTGATTAGGCGTTGCGAGTCGTGTCCCGGCAACGATCACCACATACCTGGCCGGTGTACTTGCGTTGTTGATTAGCAGGCAATTTCCGGCTGCGCAGCTTGCGAACGCAGGTGCGGACGTAGTGTTTGGTTTGTATCTATCAGCCAGACCGTAAAAAACCAGCTCTTTCCAGTTAATCCACCAGGCTTGTTGCGTGTTGCTGTTGCCTACATGCGTTTTACAGTTCCACTGACCACTAATGTTTGTTCCTCCGAAAGAAATTTCGGAGTTGCTGAGATTATCCGGGATACGCCCAAACAGCCAGTTTTCCTGATCATTGTAAGTAGCGTCAAGATCATTGAGTGGCGTCGCCCATGGATAACGACCATTGTTGCTTAGCGCGTAATTATCGAGGCATATTTTGAC
>JBCKTV010000001.1:0-80989 GCA_038925365.1 Gallionellaceae bacterium | reverse complement strand
TTTTCGGCGATATAAAAATATTTAAATGGCCGCTATTCGTTATTTATCATCCTGCATCGTTCAAAATAAAAGGGGGACAGACGCGCATCATTATGAAAATAATTAGCCCAGGCGATGTCATTATGCGCGCTTACGATAATTATCTGGACGGGTACTTCATTCCAAAAGGCGATAGTCAATGCAGTCATAGCGGTCTTTATATCGGTGATAATAAGATTGTGCATTCGATAGCCGAAGGCTCGCGAGTAGACGATATTATTGATTTTTGTCGTGCTGATAGAATCGTGGTGCTTCGTCCTGGAAGTGGCCAAGCGTGGGCTATAGAACACGCGAAAAAATGTGCCGACGCCAATATCCCATACGATTTCAATTTTGAATCAGGATCAGGTAAATATTATTGCCATGAGTTCACGGCTTCTTGTTTTCCAGATCTACGTATAGAGCCATTAAGCGGGGCTATTTTTGGCTTTATTCCTTCCCCTAAGGCATTTCTAGCGGATTCTTTTTACACGAACAGCAATTTTACTATGCAATATTCATCGGACGACGGGTCAACGTCCCTGTAAATCGCAGGTGGCGGCTTGCTGTTTTTGGGCAACCCGCGTAAGGCGCAATGATGTAGGGCGTCAATGCGCTTCGCTTATTGACACCCTACACAGGCTTAGCCAACGCAGGGTGCTGCGTTGGTACTGCTTCATGTGATCAAGCGTGCACCGGACGCAGTAACGGCAGCCTTGAGATAAAAAAACATTTCTTGCTCATGCGGTAAGCAACAGTAAAATGGTATCCCATATTCCATTGCGGTCTTGATCATTAAGGCGACTTTTATTTGCTCGATGAGTACCAGCTAATCCCGTCAAAATCGGCTAGAATTCGCCCTTTGCGAATTCGCGTCGGTTTTGGCGGATTTTTTTCGGCTACAGTCTCCTACACTACGCTCTGCTTCGCATAGGACAAGAACCCCTGCGGGGTGTAGGAATTAACTCGCAACTCATTGATTTTAAGATATATTCAGATTGCCGTTGTGGGTAAAATATTAAATATAATCAATGCGTTACGTTAAATCCATTGTCCAGCAGGCTGTTGGGCTAATGTACGATTTTGCAGTACCTCCAATTTAAATAAGACATACCAGATGCAATATATCCGTAATTTCTCCATCATCGCCCATATTGACCACGGCAAGTCCACGCTGGCTGACCGTATTATTCAACTATGCGGAGGTTTGTCTGATCGGGAGATGGCAGCGCAGGTGCTGGATTCAATGGATCTTGAGCGCGAGCGCGGCATCACAATTAAGGCACAGACGGCCGCCTTAAGTTACAAGGCGCGCGATGGGCATATTTATAATCTGAATTTGATCGACACGCCGGGGCATGTGGACTTTTCCTACGAGGTGTCGCGCTCGCTGGCTGCTTGCGAAGGGGCGCTGCTGGTGGTGGATGCTGCTCAAGGTGTGGAAGCGCAGACCGTGGCCAACTGTTATACCGCGCTTGATCTTGGGGTAGAAGTGGTGCCGGTGTTGAACAAGATAGATCTGCCATCCGCCAACCCGGAAAACGCCATCCAGGAAATTGAGGATGTGATTGGTATTGATGCAACAGATGCGGTGCACTGTTCCGCCAAGACTGGTTTTGGGGTGGTGGATGTCATAGAGGCGATGATCGCAAAAGTGCCCGCGCCCAAAGGTGATCCGGCAGCACCCTTGCAGGCCTTGATTATTGACTCGTGGTACGACAATTATGTCGGGGTAGTGATGCTGGTGCGCATTTTCAACGGCACCATCAAACCCAAGGATAAAATTCTGTTCATGGCGACGGGTGCACAGCACCTGACCGAAAGCGTAGGCGTATTCAGCCCGAAATCGACGTCGCGCGATTCACTTTCGGCCGGACAGGTAGGTTTTATCATTGCCGGTATCAAGGAGATTAAACACGCTAAGGTGGGCGATACGATCACCTTGCAGGCGAAGCCGGCTGCGAATGCGCTGCCGGGCTTTAAGGAGGTGCAATCGCAAGTGTTTGCCGGGCTGTTCCCGGTAGAGTCCAATCAATACGATGCGCTGCGCGACTCGTTGGAAAAACTCCAGCTGAATGATGCCTCGTTGCAGTATATGCCTGAGGTTTCGCAGGCGCTGGGCTTCGGCTTTCGTTGCGGCTTCCTCGGCTTGCTGCACATGGAAATCGTGCAGGAAAGGTTGGAGCGCGAGTTCGATATGGATCTGATCACCACTGCACCCACGGTTGTTTATGAGGTGGTGATGCGCGATGGCACGGTGATGCAGGTGGATAACCCGTCCAAAATGCCCGAGGTTTCCAAGATAGAGGAGATCCGCGAGCCTATCGTGACGGTGAACCTGTACATGCCGCAGGCATATGTGGGCGCGGTGATTACCCTGTGCACACAAAAACGTGGCGTGCAGATCAATATGAGCTATCACGGCAAACAGGTATTGCTGGTGTACGAAATGCCGATGGCTGAAATCGTGATCGATTTTTTCGACAAGCTGAAATCAGTCTCTCGCGGCTATGCTTCGATGGACTACGAGTTCAAGGAGTATCGTTCTGCCGATGTGGTTAAAGTGGATATTTTGATCAATTCCGATAAAGTCGATGCATTGTCTATTATCGTGCACCGTGCCAACAGTCAACATCGTGGGCGTGCTGTGGCGGCTAAAATGCGCGAGTTGATCCCGCGACAGATGTTTGACGTGGCGATACAGGCGGCCATAGGCGCGAACATTATTTCGCGCGAAAACGTAAAAGCCTTGCGCAAAAACGTACTGGCAAAATGTTATGGCGGTGATATTTCGCGCAAACACAAACTGCTGGAAAAACAGAAAGCCGGTAAAAAACGCATGAAGCAGGTTGGCAATGTGGAAATTCCGCAGGAAGCCTTTCTGTCTATTTTGCGTATCGACGATAAATAATAAAGGAAGCTCAAATGGATTTCCCGTTAATCATGTTTTCTTTGTTGGTGTTGACTGGCAGCATTTGGCTGCTGGATCGTTTTGTATTGAAAGCAGGGCGCCAAACAAGTGAGCCATGGTGGGTAGAGTACGCCAAGAGTTTTTTCCCAGTTATATTGGCAGTATTCCTGCTGCGTTCATTTCTGGTGGAGCCCTTCAAGATTCCTTCCGGCTCAATGATACCGACATTGCAGGTAGGTGATTTTATTCTGGTCAATAAATTTACCTATGGAATTAGGCTGCCGATCATTTCGCAAAAAATTATTGAATTGAATAATCCACAACGTGGGGATGTGATGGTTTTTCACTACCCTGAAAATCCATCCGTTGACTATATCAAGCGGGTGGTGGGTCTGCCCGGCGATAATATTATTTACCGAGGAAAGCAATTGCTGGTAAATGGGGTAGTGCAGGAACAGAAGAGTGAAGGCGGCTACACTTATGTAGACAATGACATGAGACTTTTTAATGCCGACCGTTATACAGAGAACGTGACTGGACATGCCCACGAAATTTTGATGAACCCCGACGTGCCAGGTTTTAATATGGGAGCAGTTACAGATTTTCCGCTACGTGAGCAATGCAGTTACACTTTTGACGAGGTGCGCTGCACCGTACCCGCAGGACATTATTTTACGTTGGGTGACAATCGTGACAATAGCCGCGATAGCCGCTATTGGGGCTTTGTTCCGGATAAAATGATAGTCGGTAAAGCGTTTTTTGTGTGGATGAATTTCAGTGACTTCAAACGCATAGGTTTAACCATTAAATAAAGGGTTGCATGATGAAAGTAATGTCAAAACAGAGCGGAGTTACTTTTTTTGGGTTCATAGTGCTGATAGCCATACTGGCTGCGATAGCTGTCTTTAGCATGAAGTTTATTCCCGCTTATGTGGAGAATGGAAAAGTCCAGAAGGCATTGGATGCCATTGTTCGTGACCCAGCGATGCAAACCGCGACAATCGATGAAATAAAGGAATCGTTTTCCAAGCGTGCGAACACAATAGATGAGGTAACTGTTGTTAATGCTAGCGACCTGGAAATTATTAAGGATGGTAATAAATTGACGATCAGTGCAAGTTACAGCAAAAAAATTCCACTTGCTGGTAATGTCAGTTTGTTGCTTGAATTTAATCCATCAGCACCACAATAATTTTAATGAATCGCGACGTACTGTGCAAACAACTTGGCCATATATTTGCACAGCCGCTGTTGTTGCAACGTGCATTAACCCATCGTAGCCATAGCTCATTCCATAATGAGCGCCTTGAATTTCTGGGGGATAGCGTAGTAAATTGTGTGGTTGCAAAGTTACTGCACAATACCTATCCTGAATTGCCAGAGGGCGATTTGTCACGCTTACGTTCCAATCTGGTCAATCAGCAAACGCTTTTTACGCTAGCGCTACAGTTGCATTTGGGAGAGCTGCTATTGCTGGGTGAAGGGGAGCGCAAGAGTGCCGGTCACAGCCGCCCATCGATACTTGCAGATGCAATGGAAGCTGTAGTCGGTGCACTGTTAATAGATGGCGGTTTTGATGTTGCCGAGAAAGCGGTGCTGAGCTTATATATTCCATTTATTCGTCAAGCCGATGTGCTGACATTGGGCAAAGATCCCAAAACCTTACTTCAGGAATATGTGCAAAGCCAGAAACTTGCGCTGCCAAAATACACGGTTGTTGCCACCCAAGGTGAAGCGCATGCACAGGTGTTTCAGATTGAATGTGTCATTGCACAATTGAAGTTGAGCACGCGTGGGGAAGGTAGTAGCAGGCGGTTAGCAGAACAAATGGCGGCAGAAGTCGCCTACAAGCAATTAATATCCAAAACTTTATGACAAACTTGAAAACAGATAAGCCACCTTTTTATAGCGGATTTATTTCCATCGTGGGGCGCCCCAATGTGGGTAAGTCCACGCTGCTTAACCATCTGATCGGGCAGAAGGTCAGCATCACCTCGCGCAAGGCGCAGACCACGCGCCATCGAATCACCGGCATCCTGACCGAAGAGCATACCCAATTCGTGTTTGTGGATACGCCGGGTTTCCAGACTCAATACCTAAACGCCCTGAACAAGGGACTGAATAAGGTGGTGACTAGCAGTCTGCGCGACGTGAATGTGGTGCTGTTCGTGATCGAGGCGCGACACTTTGATGATAAAGACCGTCTGGTGATGAATCTGCTGCCGAAAACTATCCCAGTATTCCTAGTGATCAACAAGGTTGACAATATGCAGGACAAGGGAGAGTTGCTGCCCTTTATGCAGGATATTTCAAAAGAGCGTGAATTTACGGCCATCGTGCCGGTCAGCGCAAAGCAAGACAAGCAACTCGATACCTTGCTGGATGCTATTCGACCTTTCTTGCCCGAGGGCGAGAAGATTTATCCAGATGACGAAGTTACCGATCGCAGCGAACGTTTCCTTGCTGCCGAAATCGTGCGCGAAAAGGTCTTCCGCTTTACCGGAGAAGAGCTGCCTTATTCAGTCAGCGTGGTGATCGAACAATTCAAGATGGAAGGAAAAATGCGCCGCATTCATGCCGCGATACTGGTAGACAAGGATGCGCACAAAGCCATGTTGATCGGTAAGAATGGCGAAAAGCTGAAAGAAATTGCGACGCAGGCACGACTCGATATGGAAAAACTGTTCGACGGCAAGGTATATCTCGAAGTGTGGATCAAAGTTCGCAGCGGCTGGGCAGACAGTCCACAGATGCTGAGAAGTCTGGGGTACGAATAAGGGTGCAAGTAAGCCAGAAATCAAGCCATGATGCAGGCGCATAAAACCCGTTTAGAGAACGAAGCGGCGTTTGTGCTACACAGCTACCCATTTCGCGAGACCAGTCTGCTGGTGGAAATATTCAGCCGCCAGCATGGTCGAGTGCCCTTGGTGGCACGCGGTGCGCGCAGACCTAAATCTGCGGTGCGCGGTTTGCTGATGAGTTTTCAGCCACTGTTGTTAAGCTGGTTTGGAAAACATGAAGTGCGAACTTTACATAGCGCAGAGTGGCAAGGCGGTCAGCCGCTGCTGCAAGGCAAGGCACTGCTGTGTGGCTTCTATCTGAATGAATTGTTGTTGAATCTGATGGTGCGCGACGATCCCCACCAGCAACTTTTCGACTACTACCAGCACACTTTGCAACGACTCGCTCATGGCGCAGAGCTGGCCTCCACGCTGCGTTGCTTTGAAAAACATTTATTGCAAGAGCTAGGCTATGCGCTGTTATTGGAGCACGAAGCAGGCAGTGTCCGGCCTATTGACCCGGCATTATCCTATCGCTATGTGGTTGAACGGGGGGCGGTGCGAGATACCGAGGAAGCAGGAGATGGATTGCCGGTATCCGGTAAAACGCTGAAAGATATGGCGGCAGATGATTACAGTGATGTGCAAAGCGCGCGGCAGGGTAAACAGTTAATGCGCATGTTGTTGAACCATCATCTGGGCGGCAAGACATTGCATACACGCGAATTGATTAAAGATTTGACCAAGTTGTAATTCCAATTCTAATTTAAAACTACAATAATTCTGTACGGTCTGCGGATAAAGAAGGGGTAAAAAATGATTAAGCTAGGCCTGAATATAGATCACGTAGCCACCCTGCGTCAGGTGCGTGGCACACGCTACCCGAACATATTGCAAGCCGCGTTAATCGGCGAGGCGGCCGGTGCTGACGCCATCACGCTGCACCTGCGTGAAGACCGTCGGCACATCCAGGATAGAGATGTGGAAATCCTGCGCGATATGCTGCAAACCCGCATGAACCTAGAAAGTGCAATTACCGACGAGATGCTGGCCTTTGCGTTGCGCATCAAACCGCACGATGTATGTTTTGTGCCTGAGCGACGCGAAGAGCTCACCACCGAAGGGGGCTTGGACGTGCTGCGTTACTTCGACCAGGTGAAACATGCTTGTGATAAATGTGCGGAAGCGGGCATTCGTGTGTCGCTGTTTATCGACCCGGATAAAAAGCAACTCGATGCAGCGCGAAAAGCGGGTGCGCCGGTGGTGGAAATACATACCGGAAAATATGCCGATGCGGCCAACGTGCCGGATCAGGCGCGTGAACTGGCGCGCATCCAGCAGGCCGTTGCGCATGGCGATGCCCTTGGTTTACAGATGAACGCAGGGCACGGCCTCAACTACCACAACGTGTTGCCTATCGTGGCTATTCCAAAAATTTGCGAACTCAATATCGGCCACGCCATCATCTCCGAAGCGCTATTCATCGGCCTTGAACAGGCAGTCAAAAAAATGAAGTTGTTACTTGCCCATCAAGCATGATACTGGGCATCGGCACCGACATTGTTGCGCTGCATCGCATAGCGTCATTGCATGAGCGCTATGGTGAGCGCTTTGCACAACGCATCTTGAGCAATGCTGAAATAACTGAGTTACAGACACACGCTCATCCGGCGCGTCTATTGATGAAACGCTTTGCCGCGAAAGAGGCGCTCGCCAAAGCAGTCGGTAGCGGTTTGCGCCATCCGGTGAACATGACGCAAATGACCGTGTCGCATGACAAGCTGGGTAAACCAAGTTTTATATTTTCAGCAGAGCTCGCCAGTCATTTTATTCAAATGGGCGTGACTCGCCATCATCTCAGTATCAGCGACGAGCGAGATACTGCCGTCGCGTTCGTTATTCTGGAAGGAGAAAATTAATGGGACTAGGCCCGGTCATGTTGGATATCGCAGGCACCTCGTTAACGCCCGAGGACGAGGCACGCTTGCAACATCCGCTGGTGGGCGGGGTGATATTATTTAGCAGAAATTATGAATCAACGCGCCAACTATCCGAGCTCACCGCCAGTATCCATGCGTTGCGTAGTCCGCAGCTTTTGATTGCGGTGGATCATGAGGGTGGCCGCGTGCAGCGTTTCCGAGTAGGCTTCACCCGCATTCCACCGATGCGTGAGTTGGGTAAAATCTGGGACGCGCATCCCAAGCATGCCAAACACCTAGCACAGCAGATAGGCTATGTTCTGGCCGCAGAGCTGCGTGCTTGCGGCGTGGACTTTAGCTTCACCCCGGTGCTGGATGTGGACTATGGCAGCAGCGGCGTGATCGGTGATCGGGCTTTTCATTCCGAGCCGCAGGCCATTGCCGAGCTGGCGCACAGTCTGCTGCAAGGCTTGAGGCAGGGCGGTATGCATAGCGTAGGCAAGCACTTCCCCGGCCATGGTTTTGTGCGCGCCGATTCGCATCTGGAAATTCCGGTAGACGAACGCAGCTACACCGACATCGAACTATGCGACCTGATCCCTTTCCGCCAAATGGTGAACTTTGGCCTCACTGCGGTGATGCCAGCCCATGTTATTTATCCCAAAGTGGATAGCTTGCCAGCTGGGTTTTCAAAAAAATGGTTGAAACAAATTTTGCGCGGCGAGCTGGGTTTTGAAGGCGTTATTTTTAGTGACGACCTGAGCATGGAAGGCGCGACAGTGGCGGGGGGAATAGTGCAGCGAGCGGAAGCGGCCCTGCAGGCAGGATGTGACATGGTATTGGTGTGCAATCGCCCAGCGCTGGCAGACGAGCTGTTGGCGGGCTTGAAATGGGACATGCCAGCCGCCAGCAAGGCGCGTCTGGCTCAGATGCGTGGAAAGCCTCAGCCATTAACAGAGGTGCAGTTACATGAACAGCACGAATTTGTACAAGCCCTGCATGGCATAGGTTCGATAGGTTCCGGTACCGCAGAGTTACCGCTGGGATAATGATAAATTCAGCGATCAAACAAAACTAACTTAACCTTCCCCTTCAAGGGGAAGGTTAGTTCGCTGTTATTGGAAAATTCGGCGGAAGGATGATCTACTTCCCTTTGCCATTTAGTGATTGCCTTGCGATAATGCAAGCGTCGAAAAACTTCCCCATCCTCCACTACGCGGTCGCTACGTAGAGGACAAGAACCTGCAAACAGGTGTTTGCAACTATTTTGTTACACAAACGGTTCTCTATATGAGCGAATTACAGATCAGCTTGCTAGGCATAGGCTTTGCCGTGATAGTGGCGGTCTATCTTTATAATCTTTGGCTGCAGCGGCAGTATCAGCGAAAATTTGGCGCCGCGTTTAAACAGTACGAAGATGTTCTCTATCACGGCATATCAGCAAAAAATCCCAATACGCCGCCAGAAAATTTGATAGACGGATCAGATCCTGCGCAGCATTTTCCGGCAGACAAGGGTCGGGGAAATGTGCCGGATGAAGTATGTAACTTGCTGGATGAGGCAACTGATTACATCGTGGAGATTTATCCCATCACTCTGAATAATGCAAATGCGCTGACACCGTTATGGCAGCGCCGCTTCGATTTTGGCAAAAACGTGAATGCCTGTGGCCAGAATAACGCCACCGGAAATTGGGAAAAAGTCATAGTCGAGAGTCGTGTTACCTACAGTGCCTTCCGCCTAGGTTTGCAACTGGCAAACAGGTCCGGTGCGGTGAATGCTGCCCGGCTCAGTGATTTTCGTGATCTGGCGCGGGAGATTGCTACGAATTTGCAGGCCGACATCACCGTGCCAGATGTGGACGAAGCAGGCTCTCGTGCACTGCTCCTCGATACTTTCTGTGCCGAAGTGGACCAGATGATAGGGATAAATCTGTTGCCCAATGGCGGAATCACTTTGGCAGCTAGCGAGGTTGCACAAGTGACTCAGGCAAAGGGAATGGGCTTGCAGGCAGACGGTGCCTTTCATCTGCTTGATGGTAGAGGGCACACGTTATATTGCCTGTGCAATATTGATACCACACCCTTCCAGCACCACACCTTCAATCACATGCGCGTAAAAGGACTGACCCTGTTGCTGGATGTACCGCGTGTCGAGCACCCAGTCAGGCGCTTTGACGAAATGGTGCTGCTTGCACGGCGCCTGGAGAAAGAGCTGGGCGCTAGCGTGGTAGACGATCACCGGGTTGTACTGAGTGATGTGAGTTTGGCACAGATACGCGAGCAAATTACCGCCATTGAAAGCCGCATGTTGTCTGCCGATATTCAACCGGGTAGTGCCCAAGCCCGGAGGTTGTTCTCATAATGACAAGCACTCTGGCACAGCGCTGCGCTTACTTGCGTGAAGAAATTGAGCGCCATAATATTCTGTACTATCAAACAGACGATCCACAGATTTCAGATGCGGAATACGATGCGCTATTCCGTGAATTGCAACACATTGAAGCGCAGCATCCCGAGCTGTCCACTCCTGACTCTCCCACCCATCGGGTCGGTTCACCACCGCTAAAGGGATTTGCGGAAGTCGTGCATCGCACCTCCATGCTGTCTCTCAACAATGCTTTTAACGACGACGAAGTGCTGGCATTTGATCAGCGCATACGCGACACACTGGGTATCAGCCGAATTGAATATGCAGTCGAGCCGAAATTCGATGGCCTGGCGATTACCCTGACCTATGTTGACGGAATATTTGTGCAGGGAGCAACGCGCGGCGACGGCAGTGCGGGCGAGGATGTCACTGAGAATCTGCGCACCGTGCGTGCCTTGCCCCTACGCTTGCCCTTAGCACTGCCGCTGGTTGAAATCCGCGGTGAAGTGCTGATGATGAAGCGAGATTTTTTGGCCTTGAATCAGGCGCAGGCCAACAAGGGTGACAAGCTGTTTGCCAATCCGCGCAATGCTGCCGCAGGTTCCTTGCGTCAGCTTGATTCGCGCATCACCGCCAGCCGTCGCCTGAGTTTTTTCGCCTATGGTGTGGGCTTGGTTGAAGGCTACACGCTACCCCCTACACATGGCGAACAAATGCACTGGTTAAAAACACTGGCCGTGCCGGTTGCCAAACAATGCGGCGTGGTGCTGGGTGCTGCGGGCCTGCTGGATTTTTATCGCGAGATCGGTGAGCAACGTGCCAGCCTGCCGTTTGACATTGACGGTGTTGTGTACAAGATCAATGATATTGCCTTGCAGCAGCAACTTGGCTTTGTGTCGCGTGCACCACGCTTTGCCATCGCGCATAAATTCCCTGCGGAAGAAGCGTTCACCACGGTGCTGGATATTGAAGTACAAGTGGGGCGCACCGGAGTCCTGACCCCGGTGGCCAGGTTGGCGCCGGTGTTTGTGGGCGGCGTGACAGTGACCAATGCCACCCTGCATAACCAGGACGAAATCGACCGCAAGGATGTTCGCGTGGGCGACACGGTGGTAGTGCGCCGCGCCGGTGACGTGATTCCCGAAGTTGTGCGGGTGGTGCTGGAAAAGCGTCCGACGCCTGCGCCGCAACGTTTCGATTTGTACCAGCGCCACCCCACCTGCCCGGTGTGTGGCTCTAAGGTTAGCAAAGAGGATGAAGCATCAGCCTGGCGTTGTAGCGGCGGCCTGTATTGCCCGGCGCAACGCAAACAGGCGCTATGGCATTTTGCCAGCCGCAGGGCTATGGATATTGAAGGTCTGGGTGATAAACTGGTGGAACAATTGGTCGACCACAACCTTGTCCATACTCCCGCAGATTTATATCATTTGAAGTTCGATGACCTTGCCAATCTGGAACGTATGGGCGAAAAATCTGCGAGCAATTTACTGACGGCGATAGAGCACAGCAAAAAAACTACACTGGCTCGCTTTGTGTATGGATTGGGTATACGCAATGTGGGTGAAACAACGGCGAAAGATATGGCGCGTCACTTCGGCTCCTTGGATAATTTCATCGCTGCCGATGCTGATAGACTACAACAAGTGCGCGATGTGGGGCCGATAGTGGCGCAGAGTATCGTTGATTTTTTCGCAGAAAATAATAACATCAATATAATCAATGAGTTACGAAAATGCGGCATGTACTGGACAGAACAACAGGGTGAAGTATCGCAAGTCCTGCCATTGAGCGGACAGATCTTCGTGCTCACCGGTAGCTTGAATAATATGGATAGGGATGAGGCAAAGGCGCAACTTGAAGCATTGGGTGCACGTGTTAGCGGTAGCGTATCAAAGAAGACGAATTACGTGGTGGCAGGGGCAGAAGCAGGCAGCAAATTGACCAAGGCGCAGGAGTTGGGTGTCACTGTGCTGGACGAGCAGCAATTTATTAATCTATTGAAAGCATACGAGTCGAAATGAAAATTACAAAAGCAGTGTTCCCCGTGGCCGGTATGGGCAGTCGATTTTTGCCGGCAACCAAGGCCACGGCCAAGGAGATGTTGCCTATCGTTGACAAACCATTGATCCAGTATGCGGTGGAAGAAGCCGTAGCGGCGGGCATCACCGATATGATATTCATCACCGGACGCAACAAGCGCGCGATTGAAGATCACTTTGACAAGGCCTACGAACTGGAAGCGACACTGGAAGCACAGGGCAAACAAGAATTGTTGCGCATTGTGCGCGAAGTTGTGCCAAAAAATATCAACTGCATCTACATCCGCCAGGCAGAACCGCTGGGATTGGGCCATGCCGTGTTGTGCGCACAGCCTGTGGTACAGAATGAACCTTTTGCAGTGATATTGGCAGATGACCTGATAGACGGTGAAACAGCGGTGATGAAACAGATGGTGGAGGTGTTTGCACGGCACCAGTGCTCGGTGCTGGGGGTGCAGGACGTACCGCGCAGTCAGACTAAACAGTACGGTATTGTCAGCGCGACCAATATCGAAACTAATCTCGAAAAAGTAAATGCCATAGTCGAAAAGCCCAGCCCGGAAGAGGCACCTTCTACCTTAGCGGTAGTGGGACGCTATATTTTGACTCCGCGCATCTTCAAGCATTTGCAAGAGGTCAAGCCGGGGGCAGGTGGTGAAATCCAGCTCACGGATGGCATCGCAGCACTGATGGAATACGAAACTTTGCTTGCCTATCGTTTTGATGGCATACGCTACGATTGCGGCTCCAAGCTGGGTTACCTGAAAGCCCAAGTTGCCTTTGGTCTTAAGCATAAAGAGTTGCACAGCGAGTTTTCAGCCTATCTGAAACAGTTGTTGAAAGAGCTGGGCTGATGCTGAGCAAACACGCAGCACGTGATATTTTGCTTAATTCCGAAATTATTTTCTCGGAACAGGAAGTGCAGGCTGCTGTGTTGCGTATGGCAAAAGAAATCAACACGGCCCTGTCGGAAACACATCCTTTGGTGTTGTCCATAATGGGGGGGGGCGGTGGTGTTCACTGGGCAATTGTTGCCGCTGCTGAAGTTCCCCTTGGATTTCGACTACGTGCATGTGTCGCGCTATGGCAACAACCAGCAGGGTGGAGAAATGAAGTGGAAAGTGGCACCGCAGGAAAATGTGCGCGGGCGCGTGGTGTTGGTGGTGGATGATATTTTGGATGAAGGCGAGACCCTGAATGCGGTTAAGGAACGCGTGATGGCGCTAGGCGCAGCGCAATTTTACAGTGCGATATTCGCCGATAAAATGAACGGCAAAGTAAAACCTATCAAGGCTGATTTTGTGGGGCTGAAAGTGCCTGATAGATTTGTGTTTGGTTATGGAATGGATATACATGGTGCTTGGCGCAATCTGCCTGCAATTCATGCAACAAGGGAATAAATCATGCTGGCAATAATAGGTGGTACCGGATTAACACAATTAAGCAACCTGGAAATAACCCACAGACAGGTGATGCGTACCCCCTACGGCGAACCATCTGGGGCGCTTACTTTCGGCTTGATCAATCAGCATGAAGTCATGTTTATCGCACGCCACGGTTATGGACACACCATCCCGCCGCATCTAGTGAATTACCGTGCCAACATGTGGGCGCTGCATGAACAGGGGGCAAAGCGAGTGGTGTCTGTTGCGTCGGTGGGAGGCATACGTGCCGACCTGCTGCCGGGAATGATTGTTGTGCCTGACCAGATTATCGACTACACCCATGGACGGGCTTACACCTATTTCGATGCGCGCGACAAGCCGGTGACGCACATTGATTTCACCTTACCTTATTGCGTCAAGATGCGTAGTCAGCTGCTAGCAGCAGCGCGGCAGGCAGAAGAGAAATTCATCGATGGTGGCGTGTATGCCGCAACCCAGGGGCCACGTCTTGAAACAGCTGCCGAGATCAATCGTTATGAACGCGATGGGGCAGATATGGTGGGTATGACCGGTATGCCAGAGGCGGCACTGGCGAAAGAGCTCGGATTAAGCTATGCGGTAGTTGCGGTGGTAGTGAATTGTGCGGCAGGACGCGGTGACAGCCGCGATGGTGTACATCTCGACAAAATCAGCACCGTCGCACAGCCTGCTTTGCAACGTGTTAAAAATGTACTTGAACGACTGGTGGAATGCGATGGCGAGTAAAGAAGTATTGCGTATGGGCGACACACGGTTGTTGCGTGTTGCCGAAAAAGTGACGGCATTTAATACAGATGAATTACATGTGCTGCTAGCTGATATGCGCGATACCATGCATGCGATGAATGGTGTGGGCCTTGCCGCCCCGCAAATCGGCATAAATCTACGCGTGGTAATTTTTGAAGTGGCGGGCAATCCGCGTTACCCGGAAGCCGAAGCCGTGCCGCAAACTGTGTTGATCAATCCCGTGATTACCCGGATTAAAAACAAAAAAGAAGAAGATTGGGAAGGCTGTTTAAGCGTGCCGGGGCTGCGCGGACTGGTGCCACGCTTTACTAATATACGCTATCAGGGTTTTGATGAATATGGGGCTGTCATTGATCGCAGTGTCAGCGATTTTCATGCGCGGGTGGTGCAACATGAATGCGATCATCTCGATGGAATTCTGTATCCAATGCGCATGACCGACCTGAGTAAACTCGGCTTTACCGACGTGCTGTTCCCCGGCCAGGATATTGGTGACGACTAATGCGCAAATTTATAACGACTTTTCGAAATGCTTAACCAAGGTATCAAGCTCTGAAGCGGTGTGTGCAAGTTCGCCTACAATTTCCTTTGTTTTGCGCACCCCCTCTGCATTACTGGATGCCAGGGTGTAGATTTCATTCATCTGCTGTGCAATATCCACGGTGACAACCTCTTGTTCATGCAGCATCACTGAAATCTCATCCGTCATTTGCTTGCTTTTGTTGCTGGCGTTCAGTATGTCGGCAAGGTTGTTGCTGCTTTCCTGGATATATTGAGTGCCGCGCCCAACTTCGCTAACGGCGTTTTCCAGTGTGTTGACTGCAGTCGTGGTTATCTGCTGAATAACCATCACCGTCTCGCTGATGTCCAGCGTACTGCGCGAGGTGCGCTCGGCCAGTTTGCGTACTTCATCGGCCACCACGGCAAAACCGCGCCCTTGCTCCCCCGCACGGGCAGCTTCAATTGCAGCATTGAGCGCAAGCAGATTGGTTTGGTCGGCGACCTCTTTTATGGTCAGGCTGATTTGTCCTATCCTCTGTATGGCTTCATTGAGATTGAGAATGGTTGTGCGGGAATCATTCACCACCAGTACAATTTTTTCTACAGAAGTAATACTGTTGTTCATGTACTGGCTTCCGCGTTGCACGGTAGAAGAGGTTATATCGGCCATTTCAGCGGACGTTTTTGTGTGTGCACTTGCCTGTGTTATGGATTGATGCATCTGCTCTGTTGCGGCGCTGATTCCGGTGACACGGTCGGTTTGTTCGTTGGAGCGCTGCATAAGTTCTGCCATTTCTGAAGCGACGTGACGAGAATTGCTGTCTACCATTTTTGCTGCAAGCATCACATCAGCCATAATGGCGCGCAGGTTGATGCGCATGGATTCAATTTCATTCAACGCCTGACCAAATTCGTCGCGGTTGTCTGCGCTGACCGAGAACGAAAGATTGCCTTCGGCGATATGTCCAAATGCGCTAGTTATTTTATTCAGGAAATGTTTGATAGAGCCGCGCAGCCACAGGCATGCAACAACGGTGAGTATGGTGCCAGAGGCGGCCATAGCTGCCACGAGGTTATCCAGTATGCTGTCTGCTTGTGCAAGGTAATACACTGAGCTGCCGCCTAACATCAGGAATATGGTGGCAAAAACAATATTTAGTTTTGTGTAGAAAGACAGGTCATCCAGCTTGAAACCGCGTTTGGGTAGCGTAGCCCTACCCTCGCGGATAGCCCTGTACAGTTCATCACAGGCTTTTACCTCAGCGCGTGCAGGCGTATTACGTACTGACATATAACCTGTCGTTATGCCATTCTCCTTGATCGGCGTAACGTAAGCCTCTACCCAGTAAAAATCGCCATTTTTACAGCGGTTTTTTACAATACCGCGCCACGGAATATCCTGCTTGAGGGTGTCCCACAGCCATGAAAATGCTTCAGGCGGCATGTCGGGATGCCGAACGATATTGTGATTGTTGCCTATCAATTCTTCGCGAGTAAATCTGCTGATATCAATAAAGCTTTGATTGGCGTAGGTGATACTGCCCTTGAGATCAGTCTTGCTGACTATCGGTTTACCGGGTTGTAAAAAAACTTCCTGTTGGGTAACAGGCGCATTGATTTTCATTATTTTTCTCCTGAATTGAAGCAGACCACACTGATTTTTATATTTGGCCAGATAAGCAGGAACTGGCTGTCTGGGAAATTTCAGCTTGAATCTTATATAGCGGCAGGAAAAAGTAAAACTTGAATCCGCCCATGAAAATGGAAGGAACTTGGGTTCTAATGGACAATCCGGGTTTAAATTAGAATTGGAATAAAACGTTGCTTAAACTTTTGCACCCATAGTCAGCGCGCGCAAGCGGCTTTGTTCCAGTTGCGCTGCATCGGGCTTGTTCAGCCAGCCTTGCAGATTATCCAGCACCAAATCAGCAAGAGCGAGTATCCACTCTGGACGTTCGTTGAGACAGGGAATGTAATGGTACTCGTCGCCGCCAGCGTGCTTAAAATCTTCCTTGCCCTCTTGGGCGATTTCTTCTAACGTCTCCAAACAATCCGCGACAAAGCCGGGGCAAACCACGTCAACGCGCTTGGTGTGCTGCTTGCCTAGTTCTTTTAAAGTGGCAGTGGTGTAAGGTTTTATCCACTCGGCTTTGCCGAAGCGCGACTGGAAGCTGATAATGTATTGCTCTTTACTTAGGCCGAGTTCTTCGGCTATCAGACGACCACTCTTAAGACATTCGCAGTGATAGGGGTCGCCTTTGTCCAAGGTGTAGCGCGGTACACCATGGAAGCTCATCACCAGCTTGTCCGGGCGACCATGCAGCGTCCAGTAATCGCGGATATTTTGTGCCGACGCTTTAATGTAACCGGGATCATCGTGAAAGTGCTTGATGCTACGTATCGCTGGCATGTTGCGGGTCTTTTGCAATTCGCTATACACCGCATCCAGTGCGGTGGCGGTGGCGCTGGATGCATACTGTGGATACAGCGGCAGCAGCAGAATGCGCTGGCAGTTTTGCGCTTTGAGTTTGGCCAATACAGCGGGGATGGAAGGATTGCCGTAGCGCATGGCGTAGTCTACGACCAAGCCTGTGCCTTTGGTTTTTGCTATCAGGTAACCTTGCAATAGTGTAGCTAGTCGTGCGGTATGCACCTTGAGTGGCGATCCTTCCGGCATCCAGATGCTTGCATATTTTGCGGCGGATTTTTTCGGGCGCGTATTCAAAATGATGCCGTTGAGAATCAGCCACCAGATCAGTCTGGGAATTTCAACCACGCGTGGGTCGCTCAAAAATTCTCGCAAATAGGGTTTTACAGCCTGTGCAGTGGGAGCCTCTGGCGTGCCCAGGTTGATCAGCAGTACAGCTGTTTTTTCAGCGGTGCCATGAGAGTACGCAGGTTCTGTTTGATAGCGCATAATTTATAAGCAATGGCGTTTGAATTAGGTGTGGGACAGGGCATTGCTGAGCAGCTTGGCGGTGATATCCACGATGGGTACGATTTTTTCATAATTCATACGCTTGGGACCAACCACCGCAAGCGTGCCTATGATTTTCCCCTCCGCGCCATAGGGTGCGCTGACCACGCTGCACTCATCCAGCTCGGCCAAGCCTGATTCCTTGCCGACAAAAATATGCACACCGGGCGCATGGCGCCCAGCATCCAGCAATTGCAACAGTTCGGTTTTTTGTTCGAAGACGTTAAATAATCCGCGTAGTTTATTCATGTTGGCGGAGAGGTCGTTGATGTGCAGCAATTTACTTTCGCCGCTGATGACATAATCTTCGCTCTTGCGCGACAGCACTTCATTGCTGGCCGCCATCGCCGCGTTCATTAGCGCGTGCAGTTCATGCTGCAACTGGTGCAGCTCATTTTGCACGCGTTGATGGATATCCTGAAATGCGCAGTCGATATACTGCTGACTCAGAAAATTTCCTGCTTCGCTAAGTTGCGACTGGGTGTAATCCTTGTGGGTAATCAGTACGCGGTTTTCCACCTCATTATCCGGCATCACGATAATCAACAGGACTCTATTTTCTGACAAACGTAGAAACTCGATTTGCCGCACGGTGATAGCCGCACGTTTGGGAGTAGCTACAACTCCTGCGTAATGAGTAAGCTCGGACAGCAGGTTGCAAGTCTGGGTGAGCAAACGTGAAGTATGGTCCGGCTGCAACTGACTCTCCAGTTTTTGGATTCGTGCATCATCCAGTGGCTGTACCACCATCAATGTGTCGATAAATAAACGGTAGCCCAGCGCCGTTGGCACACGGCCAGCAGAAGTATGCGGGCTCAGCACCAGCCCCATTTCTTCAAGGTCGACCATCACATTGCGGATGGTGGCGGGACTGATTTCAAGGCCTGAATATTGTTGCAGCGCACGTGAACCCACGGGTAGCCCATCGCTAATGTAGCGATCAACCAGAGTTTTGAGTAGAATTTGTGCACGGTCGTTAAGCATGGATGAATTCTAACATTCTTCAGGATTATGCCGGTGGATTGTGCCAGTGGCATACAGCTTGAGGTAATATTGCGCAAATACGGGAGAACTTAAATTGTTATATTTTATGAAGCTGGCCGAAATCGTCGCCCCTGTTCAATAAATAATAAAGCTCAATACACATCAGATATGACGGACTCGCAAATTAGCAACCCACTACACGGCATCACGTTGGAGCAGATTTTGAACCAACTGGTGGCGCAGTATGGCTGGACAGAACTGGGAAAAATAATAGAAATTCGCTGTTTCAACAGCGATCCCAGCATTAAATCCAGTTTGAAATTCCTGCGTAAAACACCCTGGGCCAGGGCAAAAGTTGAAGATCTATACATACGCTCAAGCAGATAGTAGTTGTCGCCATCAGGAATGACGCTGCGCAATCCGTTATAATCCCTTCCCCCTTGATTATTTCCTGAATCGAATATGAGCGTTTTTGCGTGGATACTTGCCGCCACTATCTTTGGTGGCATCCTGAGTGTATTGGGGGCAGCACTGCTGGCGCTTAACTCAAGCTCGCAGCGCTATGTGGGTGCGATGGTGAGTTATGCTATTGGCGCGTTGCTGGGTGCAGTATTTCTGAATATCCTGCCCGAGGCGATCAAGCTTACTAACAATGTAGCCACCTTTAGTGCAACCTTGCTGGGCGGAATCCTGTTGTTTTTTATTCTGGAAAAATTGGTTCTATGGCGGCATTGTCATCATGATCATTGCGAAGCGCATGAACCCAAAGTAGAACTAGAACACGATCATGGTCGCAGCGGTTTGATGATCATGCTGGGCGACACCTTCCACAATTTTGTCGATGGCGTCATTATCGCGGCTGCCTTTTTGACCGATATTCAGCTCGGCATCGTCACCTCCATGGCCATCTTTGCGCACGAGCTGCCGCAGGAAGTGGGTGACTTTGCGATCCTGCTGCATTCCGGCTATAGCAAGCTCCAAGCGCTCAAGCTGAACCTAATTTCCAGTTTTGCTTCAGTGGCAGGCGGTGTTCTGGGTTACTTCACCTTACAAACAGCACAATCGTGGATACCCTCATTGCTGGCTCTAGCGGCAGCGAGCATGATCTATGTGGCGGTGGCTGACCTGATACCCGGTTTGCACAAGCGTGCGCAGTTGAAAGACACCTTGCAGCAGGTGGTGTTGATCTTGCTGGGTGTGGGATCGGTCGCGCTGATGGGCGTGTTTCTGCACGAATAATTGCGTTCAAAATGGCCGTAGCCGAGTGGGCAAGCTTCATCCGTTACGTAAATATATTCTATATAAACAGCATGTTATGATTTTACTTATATCTAAGTCCGACTGGCTGATAGATTGCATTTCTGGTTTTAATCTGTGCCTATCTGTAAAATCTGCGGACAAGTTTTGGAAATAACAACAAGGTTTAAATTATGAGCACAACAAATACCCCACCCCGTGTCGGTTTTGTTTCACTGGGATGCCCCAAGGCTACCGTCGATTCAGAACGCATCCTGACCAACTTGCGCGCTGAGGGTTATGTCATCTCCAGCAGCTATCAGGATGCTGATCTGGTGATAGTGAACACCTGCGGTTTTATCGACAGCGCGGTGGCAGAGTCGCTGGATGCAATCGGCGAAGCGCTGGCAAAAAACGGCAAGGTGATTGTTACCGGCTGTCTGGGTGCGAAAGGTGATGTGGTGATAAATACCCATCCCAAGGTGCTCGCCGTAACTGGCCCCCATGCCACCGACGAGGTGATGGCAGTGGTGCACCAGTACTTGCCTAATCCGCACGATCCCTATTTAGATCTCGTACCTGCACAGGGTGTGAGGCTCACCCCCAAACATTTCGCCTATCTGAAAATTTCCGAAGGTTGTAACCACCGTTGCACTTTCTGCATTATTCCCTCCCTGCGCGGCGACCTAGTGAGCCGCCCGGTGGGTGATGTAATGCAGGAAGCGCAAAATCTGGTGAATGCCGGTGTGAAGGAAATTCTGGTGATTTCGCAGGACACCAGCGCCTATGGCGTGGATGTTAAATATCGCACCGGCTTCTGGGGCGGCAGGCCGCTTAAAACTCGCATGACAGAGCTGGCTGTTGCTTTGGGTGAGCTGGGGGTTTGGGTGCGGATGCATTATGTCTATCCTTATCCGCATGTCGATGAGGTGATTCCGCTGATGGCGGAGGGCAAGATTCTGCCCTACCTCGATATTCCTTTTCAGCATGCCAACAAGCGCATACTCAAGCTGATGAAGCGCCCAGCCAATGCGGAAAATGTGCTGGAACGAATTAAAAAATGGCGCGAAATCTGCCCGGAAATTACCCTGCGCAGCACCTTTATCGTGGGCTTCCCCGGCGAAACAGAAGAAGAGTTTGAAGAGCTGCTCGACTTCCTCGAAGAAGCGCAGCTTGATCGTGTGGGCGCATTTATGTATTCACCGGTAGACGGCGCTGTCGCCAATGAATTGCCCGACCATATCCCGCCAGAAGTGCAGGAAGAGCGCCTGGGCCGTTTGATGCAACTTCAATCAGAAATTAGCACCGAACGACTCAAGCGCAAAATCGGCAAAACCATGCAAGTACTGGTTGACGAAGTCGATGATGAAGGCGCGATTGCCCGCAGCTTTGCCGATGCACCTGACATTGATGGCGTGGTGTATATCAACGATGGGCAGGATTTGGAAGTCGGCCAGTTAGTGAGTGTGCGTGTCACCCATTCGGATGAGCATGATCTATGGGCGGAGCTTGCGTAGAAACAAACTCCACTGTGTTGATGAAATAGGCTCTATGTGAAATATTTGGGATTGCGCTCAAGTTTTACAGATTATTGTTGAGATATAGATACTGGCAGATCAGATATTGAATTTAACTCAACATGTTGATTATATTGAATATTTTGCCACTACGGCAATCTAAATTTCTTTACCAATCAGTGAGTTGCGAGCTAAGTCCAACGAGCTCCCACGGTTATCCCGACAAGTAGCTCATCCTGTAACCAGGTATGCAGACTTTCAGCGGCCACTGTCAGTGCTTCCGTCTCAGAAAGCTGCTGATGCAAGGCGCTACACACCTCAGCGAACGGCATGCCCTGCTGCATTTTAAACAAGATGCTATGCTCGATTTTTTGTATGATTCTAAAATGTGGCTGCCATCCCTTACGCCAGATCAATAGCCACGATTCATCAGCTAATAATTCTGCCTTGGGAGGCACTTGCTCTTGATCAAGCGTATGCCAGATGGCGACGCTGTTAAAACGCAAGGGGGTCAAAAACAGGGTAGGCGCAAACTGGAATCGAACCGATTCCCAGTCCGTGGTGCTTAGGCCGGACAGTTCTCCCGCTTTTATCGGCGTGGCATTGGGGCCATCAAAAGCGTGGCGTAACTGCCAGTCGATCATCGCCAGCTCAGCTATATCTTCATCTGCGGGAAATTGCATATTCAACCATTGCGGAAACGCTGCGCCGTGCCAGCGCAGGTTGCGATGTTGGGGGGGATGGGCTTCAATGAAAGCAAGTGCGGTTGCTTGAAATGTCGCATCACCCAGATAGGCAAATGTTTTTTCGTAGGCATCCTGAAGATTTTCCAGTAGGCGCACGCGGTAAGCGTTGTGATAAATATTTAGACGATGATCGACGGAGATGCCTCCGCTATCCACCACCTCCTGCACTATCGAGCTAGTCATATTAAGCAGATGGTCATGAAATGCCTGCTGCAAACCTGTCAATGCTAGCGTCTTCATGCCACTGCCTCCAGCTCACCCTGTGTTTCCAGTGCGCACAGTGTCTTAGCGGCGATGGCGCGCGCATGATTCAGCTCTGCAATCAATTCCTCAAGTGGGGGAATATTGTCATCGCGCTCTATCATCGTCGCCACTTCGCCGAACTGCACACAGGCATGTCGGTATAAGTTCCACACTGCCTCGCATACTGGTTGATCATGTGTATCCACGACATAGTCACCGTGGTCGTTGTGCCCGGCCAGATGTATCTGCTGCACACGTGCTACCGGAAGATGCTTGAGAAATATGATGGGATCGAAGCCATGATTGATGCTGCTGACATAAATATTATTTACATCAAGCAGCAACAGGCAATCGGCCTGTTCTGAGACCTGGCGCAAAAATTCCCATTCACTCATATCTGAGCTACGGTATTCAACATAACTTGACACATTCTCCAGCAGGATGCGTTGCCCCAGCACATCCTGCACTTGCTCCACATGTTTCACCACCAGCTTCAATGCTTCTTCACTGTAGGGCAACGGCAGCAGGTCATGCGAATTTCTGCCCGCAACGCCGGTCCAGCACAAATGATCTGAAATCCACAGCGGCTGCACATGTTTCGCCAGTGCCTTGAGGTCTTTTAAATACGCAGTATCCAGCCCATCGGTGGTACCGATGGACAAGGATACCCCGTGCATCGCCACCGGATATTGTTCAATAATCGCATCCAGCATGGCTAGTGGCTTGCCGCCCGGCACCATGTAGTTTTCTGAAATAATTTCAAGCCAGTCAACCGCCTGCGTCTCGCGCAAAAAATCAGGATAATGCTGCGGCCGTAAACCCAGGCCGAATCCCGGAGAGTTTTTCCTAATAGAAGTAGACAATTTACTCATGCGTGTGCGATTCCTTCGGTATTGAGAGAATGGGATTATTTACCCCGGAAGTCGGCATACAGCCAACTCACCGGGTAAATAATCCGGGGCAGATGCCCGAATTATTTACTAATAGATTACGCTTTTAGATCAGAAATGACACCGCCCTGATCAAGGCAAGCTTTAGCCGGAATCCCCTTGAAGCCATGGGTTTTGCATTTATTCGTGCCTTTGCAGCTATGCTCAGCGGTTTTGCAATCGCTGTTGCCTTTGCAAGACATCACGCCATAGCAATGTACCTTGTCGCTGGCACCTACTGCTGCACCGAAGCTGCCTGCCGGACTTGTCGCAGCAACTGCCGACATTGAAAGCGCCATAAAAGCCGCGACGGAAGCGAGTGCTGCACCTTTGGATTGAATTGACATTATTGATTTCCTTTTAATATTTTATGGATAATAAAAACAGTACCTGATAACAACAGGAATCTGCGCAGGCTAACAAGGCTAAATCTAAGCAAGCCTCGTAGGTACACAATCAACAAGCTGCCCTATTGATTGCTTCCTGCACAGTAGTCGTAATGCAATTGATTTCCTTTCACCGCTTATCTTTCATCCGTATAACTACAATATGTAACTGGGCGGGCGTGAACACCAAACCCCTTAATCAATTTTGATCTATCCTGTATCATAGCGTTTGTCCAAATTGATAACGGCACCCATGAAAGTTACCTTCCTAAATTTTGAGCAAGCTGTTTCCGACCTGGAAACTAAGATAGAACAGTTGCGCTTTGCGCAGGATGACTCGGCGGTGGATATTTCAACCGAGATCAATCAGCTGCAAAAAAAGAGTCAGACGCTGACCAAAGATATCTATGCCAAATTGACACCCTGGCAAATCTGTCAGGTTTCACGCCATCCGCAACGCCCTTACACGCTAGACTACATCGGGCATCTGTTCACCGACTTTGAAGAGTTGCATGGCGATCGCACCTATGCTGATGATGCCGCGATTGTCGGCGGCTTGGCACGGTTCAACGGTCAGAGCGTGATGGTGATCGGTCATCAAAAGGGTCGCGATACCAAGGAGCGCCAATATCGCAACTTTGGTATGCCTCGTCCCGAGGGCTATCGTAAGGCGATGCGTTTGATGCGTCTGGCTGAAAAATTCGGCATTCCGATCATGACCTTTGTTGATACGCCGGGCGCTTACCCGGGCGTAGGTGCGGAAGAGCGCAGCCAATCTGAAGCGATCGGTAAAAATCTGTATGTGATGGCTGAGCTGCGCGTGCCATTGATCTGCACCATCATTGGTGAGGGCGGTTCAGGTGGCGCGTTGGCGATTGCGGTGGGTGATGCAACGCTGATGTTGCAGTATGCGACCTATTCGGTTATTTCCCCCGAAGGCTGCGCTTCCATATTATGGAAGAGTGCAGATAAAGCACCGGATGCTGCGGAAACGCTGGGTATTACTTCAACACGTCTGAAAGCCTTGGGTCTGGTTGATAAAATCATCCCAGAACCATTGGGCGGTGCGCATCGCGATTATCCTGAGATGATGCAGACCCTGAAAAAGGCGTTGCAAGATACGCTCAAACAAGTACAGGGACTAACCATGGAGCAGATGCTGCAAGCCCGTTTTGGCCGCTTGATGAGCTATGGCAAGTTCAAGGAAGTTGAAGTCTGAATCGTTGAAGTTTGATTTAACAGAGCGTGTCGTCAACGCTCTCTCTGCTGTTGTTCCTCGTGGTAGCTCCCTGTTGCTTGGCTTAAGTGGTGGCGTCGATTCAGTCGTGCTGTTGCATTTGTTAGTCCAAATTTCCCAGCAGTTTTCCTGGCGCTTGAGTGCACTCCATGTGCATCACGGCATCAGCCCGCTCGCCGATAGCTGGGCTGAATTTTGCACCGGGCTATGCGCGAAACATTCAATTCCTTTGCAAGTTGCTCATGTGGATATCAAGCCATTACGCGCCATGGGCACTGAGGCAGCAGCACGGCAGCTGCGTCATGCTGCTTTGGCTAGTCAGTCAGTTGATTTCATTGCCTTGGCGCATCATCGCGACGATCAGGCTGAAACACTGCTGTTGCAACTGCTGCGCGGTGCTGGGGTGCGGGGTGCTAGTGCCATGCCCTTGTTGAAATCGCGCCATCATGCGCCAACCTTGTTAAGACCCTTGCTGGATGTAGAGCGCCGCGAATTGGAAATATACGCGCGGCAGCACGAGTTGCAATGGGTGGAAGACGACAGTAACGAGGACGTAAGTTACCCGCGCAATTTCCTGCGGCATCAGGTGTTGCCAGTTTTGGCTCAGCGCTTCCCCGCATATCGCACCACTCTGGCGCGTAGTGTCAGCCATTTTGCCGAGGCGGCTGAGTTGCTGGACGAGTTGGCAGCACAGGATGCCAAGGGCGCAATCGATGTTGAGCGTTTGAGTGTCGCGGCATTGCGTCAATTTAGCAGGGCACGTGGCAAAAATCTGCTGCGCCATTTTCTGGTTAAACGTGGCGCCCCCATACCCGACTCCACCAGAATGGACGAAATGCTGCGACAGTTGTGCGAGGCTGGAGAGGGTGCGCAGATACGGATTACCTGGCAAGACTGGCAGCTGCGTTGTTATCGTGACCAGGCTTATGTCATGCCGCTGTTATTGCCGGCTGTAGCGTTCGCTATTGTCTGGCAAGGAGAAACTGAACTCGCTTTACCTGCCTCGCACGGAGTATTGTATTTTGAGCGCGTCACCGGACAGGGGCTGAGTCTTGCCAAGCTACAACAAAAAACAGTAACGATACGTCCACGTCAGGGTAGTGTCAGTATTCAGCTGGACAATGCGCGTCCACGTCAGAGTTTACGTAATTTGCTGCAACAGCAGAGCATGCCGCCGTGGCAGCGAGAGCTATTGCCCTTGCTGTATTTGGGTGATGAGCTGGTATGCGTGCCCGGTGTGGCAAACGCTGCTGCATATACTGCTCAAGCGAATGAAGAAGGGGTATTGCTTAGCTGGTAATATTATACCGAGCCCTGCTATTTAGTGTAACATATTGATTATATTGAATATTTTATATGTGACATTGATTTTAATTTCTATTTAAATCAACAAGTTGTGAGTCAAGTCCGGCAGGCTGTAAGTGTAGTGTTGCAAGCTTTGAGTAATTTATGCTGCTCGATATTACGGCACCAAGAAGCGGCTGTTAGCCGCGATAACCGTGTTACACAACAGCATTCAATTAGCGTTTTTAGGTTAAAATGCAAGGTCAACTTTTGATTAAGTTTAATTTTGTCTGGAGAAAGTAACATGGCTGTTGAACGTACCTTGTCGATTATCAAACCTGATGCTGTTGCTAAGAATGTAATTGGGCAGATTTACTCACGCTTTGAAGGCGCTGGCCTGAAAGTCATCGCTGCACGCATGATGCATTTGTCGCGTATTGAAGCTGAAGGTTTTTATGCGGTACATCGTGCGCGTCCATTTTTCAAAGACCTAGTGGATTTCATGATTTCCGGCCCGGTGATGGTACAGGCTCTGGAAGGCGAGGGCGCGATGTTGAAAAATCGTGATCTGATGGGCGCTACCGATCCAAAGAAGGCTGAAAAAGGCACCATCCGTGCTGATTTTGCTGCCAGTATCGATGCCAATGCAGTGCATGGTTCTGACTCGGTTGAAAACGCTGCCATAGAAATCGCATATTTCTTCCCTAGCCTGAACGTTTACTCGCGTTAATAGCCACAAACATCATGGCAGAAAACCTCCTCAATTTTGATCCACAGCAAATGGCTGACTGGTTCGCGACACAAGGCGAAAAGCCTTTTCGCGCCCGTCAGGTGTTGCGCTGGATACACAGAATGGGGGAGCCAGATTTCGCGGCAATGACTGACATTGCCGCCTCCTTGCGCGAAAAATTGCAGCAACTGGCGTGCGTTACCGTGCCGTTGGTGCAGCGCGAGGAACTTTCAACGGATGGCACACGCAAGTGGTTGCTGAATGTGGGCACCGGCAATGCGATTGAGACGGTGTTTATTCCCGAAGCAGAGCGCGGCACTTTGTGCGTTTCCACCCAGGCCGGTTGTGCACTGGATTGCTCGTTTTGCTCTACCGGCAAGCAGGGCTTTAACCGTAACTTGAGCACGGCAGAAATAGTCGGTCAGTTATGGTGGGCTAATCGCCAAATTGGCAAGGATGCCAATGGCAACTGGCCGATCAGCAATGTGGTGTTTATGGGTATGGGCGAGCCGCTGCTGAATTTCAGTAACACAGTGAGTGCTTTGCGCTTGATGCTGGATGACAACGCCTACGGCCTGTCGCGCCGCCGCGTCACCGTGTCGACTTCCGGCATTGTTCCCGCGATGGATAGGCTGCGTGAGGAGTGCCCGGTGGCTCTGGCCGTGTCGCTGCATGCACCGAACGATAGCTTGCGCAACGTGTTGGTGCCGATCAACCAGAAATATCCTCTGCGCGAATTGCTGGCAGCGTGCAATCGCTATCTAGAGAAAGCCCCGCGCGATTTCATTACCTTTGAGTATGTGATGCTGGCTGGCGTCAACGACAGTGAAAAGCAAGCGCGTGAACTGGTGGCGCTGGTGCGTGATGTGCCGTGCAAATTCAATCTGATTCCGTTTAATCCCATCCCACAGGCGCCTTATCAGCGTTCAAGTGCCGAGGCGATACGCCGTTTCCGTGACGTGCTGATGCAGGCGGATATTGTGACCACTACACGCAAAACACGCGGTGCTGATATTGCCGGAGCATGCGGTCAATTGGCAGGACAGGTGCTGGATAAAACCAAAAGAACACGCAATGTTACAGGGGCGGCTTTATGAAGCTATCAGTTATTGTTCTGATTGTTTTGCTGTCAACAGCTTGCGCTAGTAATGAGCAGTCGAAAAATCCTGTTGATGCAAAAGCAAGCGCCAGAATACACACCGAACTGGGCGCTGTGTACTACGGACAAAAACAGTACAGTTTGGCGCTGGATGAGCTTAACTATGCATTGAGTATGGACAGCAAATATGCTCCTGCGTATGGCGTGAGGGGTCTGGTGAATATGGACTTGCAACGAGATAAAAAGGCCGATGAAGATTTTAAGCGTAGTCTGAATCTGGACGAAGAGGATTCTGGTACCCGAAACAATTATGGCTGGTTTTTATGTCAGCGCGGTCGTGAAAAAGAGTCAATGGAGCAATTCACGGAGGCGATGAATAATCCGCTCTATGCCACACCGGAAAAGGTTTATATGAATGCGGGCCTGTGCTCAAAAAAATTCGGAAAAATAATAGAGGCGGAGACTTTTTTGAAAAAAGCATTGTCCATACAATCCAATATGCCAGAAGCATTGTTGGGCATGGCTGAGCTCAGTTTTGCCAAGGCCGATTTTGTAGGTGCCAAGTCGTATTTCCTGCGCCTTTCCCGCAACGGTGCCGAGTTGTCTGCGGCAGATCTTATGCTTGCGGCTCGGGTTGAACGCAAGCTAGGTGACATAAACGCGGAGGAAAGTTACAAATTGCAATTACGCAAGCGTTTTCCCGAGTCCAGAGAAACTCAATTAATATTAAGTGGTGAGCGATGAATACGCAGCAAGATAATGAAGCGTCCAATATGAATGCCATCCCGGCTGCCGGTGTGAGTGTAGGGCTAACCTTGCGTGAGGCGCGGGAACAGCTAGGCTTGAGTATAAACGATGTGTCGAACCGTATTAAATTTGCGCCCAAGCAGATCGAATGGCTTGAAGCCGATGATTTTGTTCGTTTGCCCGAAGCGGCTTTTGTGCGTGGCTTTGTACGCAGTTATGCGCGCTTGCTGAAACTAAATTCTGCGGATTTACTATCGGGTTTGCCGTCTGTCTATCTGCAAACGTCATCTGCGCATGAAATCAAGTCGGTGGACATTCCTATGCCCAACTCATTTACTGCGCGCAGGCACAATATTATCTGGCTTGCGGCAGCATTGGCGATTGCAGTTACGCTGGCAATATTTGAACGCATGCATGATCCCGTGCCGGAAAAGACCGAGATTGAGTCTGTAACATCAACGGTGCAAACGCAGGAGTTACAGCTACCCAATGAAACAACGGGGAATGTATCTGATCAGAAGGCTGAACAGGTGCTACCTTCCGTAACCGTCACTCAGCGCGCTATTGAAGTGAATAAAGTGCCCGCGCCGCAGCAAGCTGTCCGCCTGACTCCTGCACCTGTACTACAACAGCAAGTTGTTCGCGTTACACCGACACCCGCACCCGTTCAAGCTGCGCTTCCATCAACACCGGCAACGATGCCAGTGACAGCCGTGCCAAAGCAGCCGAAACCTGATCATTCAGCTCAGCTTCTTATGCCTTGGCTGCCTTATGCACAGCAAACAAAGCGTGCAGCTCCGGCTCCCGCCGATACATCCGCCGCTGCGCCTACATCTGAGGCGCAGCCCAAGCCCACCACCAACACCACCACCAACACCAACACCAACACCAACACTGTAGCCAGTGGCCCCGATCATGCATTACGCATTGAGTTTGATGAGGATGCCTGGCTGGAAATAAAAGACGCTAACGAAAAAGTATTGGTATCCAGAATGCACACGGCAGGTAGTCTGGTGCGCGTAACCGGTAAAGCACCACTATTGGTAGTAATTGGAAATGCACGTGCGGTTCGTCTGTTCGATAACGGCAAGAAAATCAATCTTGAACGATATATCAATGGCGATGTGGCTCGCGTCACACTGCAATAATCATGAGTCATTCAATAATATCGCGCCGTATAGCACAACGTGTCATGGTGGGCAACGTCGCCATGGGCGGTGATGCGCCTATTGTGGTGCAATCCATGACCAATACTGATACGGCTGATGCGCAGGGCACGGCACAGCAGGTGTATGAGCTGGCCAAGGCGGGCTCAGAGGTGGTACGCATCACGGTGGATACTCCGGCAGCTGCGGCGCAAGTGGCGCGTATCCGCGAGCTGCTGGATGGCATGGGTTGTGATGTGCCACTGGTGGGAGATTTTCACTATAACGGTCATCGTTTGTTGAGCGAGTATTCTGAATGCGCTCAAGCTTTGGCAGCATATCGCATCAACCCCGGTAATGTTGGACGCAATAAAAAAGGTGAAGATCAGTTTGGCATGATGATAGAAGTCGCCTGTCGCTATGATAAACCAGTGCGTATCGGTGTGAACTGGGGTAGCCTCGATTCCGAGTTAATCGTGCGCATGATGGATGCAAACGCCAAACTAGCGCAGCCAAAAACCGCCGCTGAAGTAACGCGTGAAGCGTTGATTGTGTCGGCACTGGAAAGCGCAAAACGCGCTGAGTCTTTGGGAATGCCGCACGATAAAATTGTTTTGTCCTGCAAGGTCAGCGGGGTGCAAGATTTGATCATGGTTTACCGCGATCTGGCGCAGCGTTGTGACTATCCCTTACATCTCGGCTTGACTGAGGCAGGGATGGGCTCCAAGGGTATTGTCGCTTCAACAGCAGCACTCGCTGTGCTGTTGCAGGAAGGTATAGGCGACACCATACGCATTTCGCTTACGCCTGAGCCAGGTGGTGATCGTACACAGGAAGTGGTGGTCGCACAGGAGATTTTGCAGACTATGGGCTTGCGCGCGTTCAACCCGATGGTGATCGCTTGCCCCGGTTGCGGGCGGACTACTAGTACCGTGTTTCAGTCGTTGGCGCAAAGCATACAATCTTATTTGCGTTCGGAAATGCTGGTATGGCGTAAAAAATACATAGGCGTGGAAGAAATGACCGTAGCCGTGATGGGCTGCATTGTGAACGGCCCTGGGGAAAGCAAGATGGCGAATATCGGCATCAGTTTGCCGGGTACCGGCGAAACACCTGCGGCACCGGTGTATGTAGATGGTGAGAAATTTGTAACACTGCGTGGAGAAAATATCTCCGCAGATTTCAAAAAAATTGTGGATGATTACGTTGCCAGAACATACGTAAAAAAATAATGGCGTCACGCAGCCAATCGACAATTTATATCAATAACAATTAAAGATTTTATGAGCAATCCCCCCTTGCAAGCCGTAAAAGGCATGAATGACATCCTGCCGGACGAGGCGCAGTTGTGGTTGTGGTTTGAAGATACCGTGCGTGAGTGGCTGGATTCTTATGGCTACCGCAATATCCGCATGCCGCTGGTGGAGCCGACCGCGCTGTTCAAACGCGCAATTGGTGAAGTCACCGATATTGTTGAAAAAGAGATGTACAGTTTTGTGGATAGCCTCAATGGTGATCTGTTGACACTGCGCCCAGAAGGCACGGCTTCCTGTGTACGTGCAGTGGTTCAACATAATCTTTTGTACAATGCGCCACAGCGTTTGTATTACAGCGGCGCGATGTTCCGCCATGAGCGCCCGCAAAAGGGACGCTACCGGCAGTTTCATCAAATAGGTGTGGAAGCGTTGGGTTATGCCGACCCGGATATCGATGCCGAGCAAATCCTGATGTGCGCACGCTTGTGGCGCAAGCTGGGTTTGACCGATGTGACGTTGCAACTAAATACCCTAGGCGATGCAGCAGCGCGCAAGCAACATCGTGAAAAACTGATTGCGTATTTTGAAAAAGATGCAGGCTTGCTGGATGAGGATGCAAAGCGCAGGCTGCACACTAATCCGCTGCGAATTCTGGATAGTAAAAATCCGGCGATGCAGGAATTGATTGTAGCTGCCCCCAAACTTATGGATGAGTTGCATGAGGATGCCATTCTGCATTTTGAATCCGTAAAAAGCATACTCAATCAGCATGGCGTGGCGTACGAAATTAATCCGCGTCTGGTGCGCGGGCTGGATTATTACAACCGCACTGTTTTTGAATGGGTCACTACACGATTAGGTGCGCAGGGAACCATTTGCGCTGGCGGACGCTATGACGGTCTGGTTGAGCAAATAGGCGGTAAACCTGCTGCGGCTTGTGGCTTTGCGCTGGGTATAGAGCGCCTGTTGTCGTTGATACAGGAAGATGGCAACATCAAGCCGGTCTCGCCGCTGGATGTATATCTGGTGCATCAAGGCGAGTTGGCAGATGCAATGGTTAGTGTGCTGGCTGAACAATTGCGAGATGCCGGTGTGAAGGTGTGCCTGCATAGTGGGGGCGGGAGTTTTAAATCGCAAATGAAAAAGGCAGATGGCAGCGGTGCTCGCTTTGCGCTCATCATAGGTGATGATGAGGCGCAAGCCGGGCAGGCAAGCTTAAAGCCATTGCGCGATGGTGGTGAACAGATGCGGGTAGCACAAGCTGAATTGCCCCAAGTGATACACCAGCAGATTACTAAAATGATTAACAAGGGATAATGAAATGGCGATGATTGATTTGCAGGACCAGGAACAGCTAGACGCACTTAAAGCATGGTGGAAAGATAACCGCAATTGGTTGGTCATGGCAGTGGCAGTTGTCGTGCTTATCTCTGTGGCGTTTTTCTACTGGAAAAGCTACCAGAGACAACAGGCTGAGGCTGCGTCTACACTTTATGCCGAAGTAATCAAGCAGGTTGCCAGCAATGATCCCAAGCGCATCAACGATTCAGTTGCTGCATTGGTCGAAAAATTCGGCAATACTGCTTACGCACCGCGTGCGCAACTGCTGGCAGTACAAACTAATTTGCAGGCAAAAGACTTGGCCCGCGCCAAGTCACAACTAGAGTGGGTGATAGCCCATGCCAGCGAGAGTGGTTTGCAGGATACAGCTCGCTTGAAGCTGTCCAGTATTCTGCTGGATGAGAAAAAATATGATGACGCCATGAAGCTGCTAAATGCGACCCATCCCGAGGCTTTTGTTGGTTTGTATTCCGACCTTAAGGGCGATGTGCTGGCAGAGCAGGGCAAGTACGCAGAAGCGCGTGCGGCCTATAAGCTTGCATTTGAAAAGATGGATAGCAAAAGCTCTTACCGCAACTTGATTCAACTGAAACTCGATGGTTTGGGTGAGGATAGCCAAGGTGTTCAAGATGCTAAAGGTGGCGCAAAGTGAAATGGTTACGCCTTACTGCTGTATTGTCGATGTTGCTTCTGCTATCAGCATGCTTCGGCAGTAAGCTAACCGGCAGGGAGCCAGCCGAACTTCGCGACTTCGAGCCGAGTGCTACGATGGAGCTGCGCTGGAAGCGCAATGTAGGAGTGATTGGCAATTCTGGCTTGCAAGCAGCTGTTACGCGCGATGCCGTGTATGTAGCTAATCCTGATGGTGAGCTGTTCCGCCTTGATCCTATCAACGGTAAAAAGGTGTGGAAAATCGATACCGGAATCAAAATTTCGGGTGCTGTTAGCGCAGGCGAAGGCCAGGTAATCATAGGCGGTTTAAAAGGCGAGCTGTATGCTTTTGATGAAAACGGCGGCTTGCGCTGGGCAGCAAAAGTATCCACCGAGGTATTGAGTGCGCCGCAAATTGTCGATGGCTTGGTGATTGTTCGTACCAGCGATGGTCGGATTTCCGCATTAAGCGTACAAGATGGAAAGCGGCAGTGGTTGTATGAACGTGCCACGCCCACCCTTGTCGTGCGCAATCATGCCGGTGTGGTGGTTCAGCGCGGTGTAATCTATGCCGGATTTGCAGCAGGTAAACTCGCAGCGATCAATCTGGCCACTGGCGCCGTGATCTGGGAATCCACGGTTTCACAGCCACGCGGTAACACAGAGTTAGAACGTATCAGCGATATCACCAGTGTGCCGGTTGTCGATAATGACAGCGTATGTGCGGTTGCCTTTCAGGGGCGTCTCGCCTGCTTTGATATCAAGCAAGGGGGGGTATTGTGGAGTCGTGATGTGTCGAGCGACAAAGGTCTGGTCCTGATGCAGAATTATCTGTATGTGAGTGATGAGCAAGGCAAAGTTTTGGCTATGGATAAAGCCAGCGGCAGCACCCTATGGAAAAACGATCAGTTATTTATGCGCGAGGTTTCCGCGACTTATTTGACGGAGAAACATGTATTGGTCGGTGACTTTAAGGGCTACCTGCATGTTCTGAGCCGGGAAGATGGCAGCCTAATGGCACGCATCAAAACAGATGGAAGCCCGATTGCTTATGCCGCAATTACACTGGGTAAAGGCTTGCTATTACAAACGCGAGATGGCGGTGTTTATTCCATCGAAATAAATTAATTCAGAGAATCTCAATATGTTGCCCACGCTGGTTTTAGTTGGTCGTCCGAATGTGGGCAAATCTACGCTGTTCAATCGGCTTACACGTAGCCGTGATGCTCTGGTAGCAGATCTGCCGGGCTTAACCCGCGACCGTCATTATGGACGCGGCCGAGTCGGTGAGCGTCCCTATCTGGTGGTTGACACCGGCGGCTTGGAGCCTGTTGCCAAAGAAGGCATCATGTACGAAATGGCCAAGCAAACCTTGCAGGCCATAGACGAAGCCGACATGGTGCTGTTTCTGGTGGATGGTCGCCAGGGCTTGACGCCACAAGACAAAATCATCGCCAATCTCCTGCGCAAAACAGGCCGCCCGATACAGTTGCTGGTGAATAAAGCCGAAGGCATGCAGCGTGCAAGAGTGGCCAGCGATTTCTTCGAACTGGGACTAGGCGAACCGATACCCATCTCTTCTGCACATGGTGACAATGTTGCTGAAGTCATCGAGATGATATTTGAAGAATTGCCTGCGCAGGAGGAGGAAGCCACAGACAAATCGGATCATCCCAAGCTTGCAATAGTCGGTCGCCCTAACGTTGGCAAGTCAACTCTAGTTAATGCCATACTTGGCGAAGAGCGAGTAATCGCTTTCGACCAGCCGGGCACCACGCGCGACAGTATTTATATCGATTTCGAACGCGGCGGCAAACAGTACACCATTATCGATACAGCCGGAGTACGTAGACGCGGCAAGGTAGACGAGGCGGTTGAAAAATTTTCTGTCGTCAAAACCATGCAGGCGATCGAGGATGCCAACGTGGTGATTTTGGTGGTAGATGCACGCGACCAGATCACCGAGCAGGACGCGCATTTGGCGGATTTTGTGATGCAAGCCGGACGCGCCCTGGTGCTAGCGGTGAACAAATGGGACGGACTCGACGAATACAAGCGTGACACCACCAAGCGCGATATTGAGCGCAAACTACACTTCCTGAGTTTTGCCAAACAGCACTATATTTCCGCACTCAAAGGTGACGGTGTGCAGGCTTTGTTCAAGTCGGTGGACGAAGCCTATGCGGCCGCGATGGCAAAATTGCCCACGCCGTTGTTGACCCGTGTACTGATGGATGCGACAGATAAGCAACAACCTCCGCGCGGCGGGGTATTCCGCCCCAAGATGCGTTACGCCCACCAGGGTGGCAGCAACCCACCGTTAATCATCATTCATGGCAGCAACCTGGATAGAGTCCCGGAAAGCTACCGCCGTTACCTGCAAAAAACTTTCTGCGATGCCTTTAAATTACAGGGTACGCCGCTCAAGGTTGAATTCAGGGCGGGTGTCAATCCGTTTGCCGCTATTAAGCCTAAGGTGATAACGGAAAGTCAACGCAAGGCGGCGATACGTTTGAATAACAGCAAGAGGCGTGCGCCTGTCAAATAAGTTGGTAGTAGTCTCCTACACTACGCTCTGCTTCGCATAGGACAAGAACCCCTGCGGGGTGTCTGGCGTAAATCTAAATATTTACGTAACATATTGATTCTATTTAATATTTTACTAATCGCGACCATTGTAATTTCAATTGCTTGCGAGTTAAGTCCGACAGGCTGCCGTCAACCATTTTACTCCCTACACCGAAGCCGAAGTGAATGCACTAGGCCGTTTTGAATCCGATTTCATGGCGCAGTATTTGGCTGGGAACGCGGACGTATCGTCCGCAGGCGGGCAAGACGCCCGCGCTGCCAAAAAGCTTTCCACCGAAGCCATCGCCGTGATGGATGCAGGACGGATTTTATGGTGCGCCTACTTTTCGCAAATCGACGTGCACACCGTGCGCGACGAATTCAAGCTCAATCGCCCCGATGTCGGCTGGTATCAAATCCGCAATGCGCTAAAAGCCCGCAACATAAGCGGCGATGCCGCACCCGTGGATTTCACGCCATTTGAAACTGCCTACAAAGCATTAGGCGACAAACTGCGTCCGCAAGTTTTTGAGCTGGGTTTCTTGCGGTAGTAGAAACTAAAGTTAGTTAGTCGCGTTTTTACAAAGCGATGCGGATGTAGCGGTAGGACATAGCATTCTCCTGCGCATAAAAATATTAAATAAAATCAGTCGCTTGCAATATTATCACAATAAGTTCAGGTAGGGTGGGCAAACGCTTTATCTGCCCACGCGGTAACTTAAAAATGAATACGAAACGCGTGGGCAACGCTGCGCTTTTGTCCACCCTACGAAACCAACGAAACTTTTGCCCACCTACGTGATAAGCTTATACTTGCCTATGAGTTCGTTTATAAGGGGTATGAAATGTCTGAGTTATTAAATCGAATTACAATTGATCCGGCTGTACGCAGTGGAAAACCTCTCATTTACGGTACACGCATCTCTGTTACCGATGTGCTGGAATATTTGGCTAGCGGGATGTCTCAAGATGAAATAATTGCCGACTTTCCAGACCTGTCACACGAGGATGTTTTGGCAACGCTTGCCTTTGCAGCGCAGCGAGAGCAAAGGTTGTTTTCGGCAGTATGAAACTTCTGTTTGATGAGAATCTTTCTTTTAGGCTGGTGGCAGCGCTTGCAGATATTTTTCCAGAATCAAATCATGTCAGAGAGGTCGGGCTGTCAGCCATGGACATAAATACAAGCATAACATGCTGATTATATTGAATATTTTAATATAAAAGCAGTCAGACTCCCTTGTAAACTCAATGAGTTGCGAGTTAAATTTGATAGATTTCTAGTCTGTGTAATTATCCCAGGTGTGCGATGCAGTTATTGCTTTGGTGCATACGAGTAATTGGCCAGTTCCCTTGCTTTGGTAAGGAACTGGTCATTTACAATGAAATCCAGTAAAGTAATCCCCCTCAATAAAACACAAAGAAAAATAAAAATGAGCGTAAAAGGGCAACAACTACAAGACCCGTTCCTGAATGCATTACGCAAGGAGCATGTGCAGGTCGCAATCTATCTGGTGAATGGCATTAAGCTGCAAGGCCAGGTTGAATCATTTGACCAGTATGTGGTGCTATTGAAAAATTCCACGCTGGTGCAGATGGTGTACAAGCATGCCATTTCTACTATCGTCCCATCTCGCGCAGTCACTATTCCGTACGACACTGAATAATGCATGAATTAACAACTGCTGCCAATACAGCGATATTGGTCAGTCTTGATTTGGGCGCTCCGGATTATGCAGAAAGTCTGGAAGAGTTTCGTCTGCTGGTGGAAAGTGCCGGGGTGCAAAGTGTCGCCTTGGTGGGCGGCAAGCGGCAACGTCCGGACCCTAAGTTGTTTGCGGGTAGCGGCAAGGCGGAAGAAATCGCTGCAATGGTTGAGGAGCTTGAGGTGCCGTTGGTGATCTTCAACCACGACCTTTCGCCTAGTCAGATGCGTAATCTAGCTACTGCACTGAATGCCCGCGTGATTGATCGTACTATGCTGATTCTGGATATTTTCGCGCTGCGTGCGCAAAGTCATGAGGGCAAAGTGCAGGTGGAGCTGGCGCAATTAAAATATCTCTCCACGCGTCTGGCCGGTATGAATCAGGATATGGGGCAGCAAAAATATGCTGTCGGAGCGCGCGGCCCGGGTGAAACACAGCTGGAGCTGGACAAGCGCAAGCTGGACAATCGCGTGGTGATGTTGAAAGAGCGGCTGGAGAAGTTGCGTAAACATCGTCAAGTGTTGCGCAAATCGCGCGATCGCTCGGAGGTGATGTCGGTTTCGATCGTTGGTTATACAAATGCAGGAAAATCCACTTTATTCAACAAGTTGACCCATGCCAATGTGTATGTGGCAGACCAGTTATTTGCGACCCTGGATACCACGGCGCGCCGCGTATTTATTGAAGGAACAGGGCAGGTCGTGCTATCGGATACGGTGGGTTTTATCCGTCACCTGCCGCATGGTTTGGTGGCTGCTTTCCGCAGTACGCTGGAAGAAACGGCCATGGCAGATTTGCTGCTGCATGTGGTTGATGCCAATAGCCCTGAGCGACATGATCAGGTGGCTGAAGTCAATAAGGTTTTACGTGAAATAGGCGCGAACCATATTCCTCAGATACTGATATACAACAAGATAGACCTGCAAGATTTGTCAGCAGGTGTGAAGCGCGACGAGTATGGTAGAATAGTTGCGATAAACTTGAGCGCTAAAACCGGTGCGGGGTTAGATGATTTGCGTGGGGCATTGGCTGAGGTTCGCGATACGCAAAAGCCTGAGGTTGAAGTGCAGCAGTGGCATCCACTTAACGATTGACACAATAAAGGTAGATATATTATGGGATTGAATGACCCGCAATGGGGGGGCAACAAAAATAGCGGAGCCCCGCCTGATTTGGAAGAATTGCTGCGCAACCTCAATAAAAAAGTTAGCGAGTTGTTTGGCGGCAAGGGTGGTCCTGGTAAAAATGGCGGCGGTAGCGGTGAAGCCCCAGGCTTCGGTATAGGTATTGGTCTGGTTGTGCTGGTCGTTTCATTGATTTGGCTCGCCAGCGGTTTCTATATTGTAGATGCGAGCTCGCGCGGTGTTGTGCTGCAGTTTGGAAAATATAATGAAACCACGCAACCCGGCCCTCGTTGGCATATACCATACCCTATCCAATCTGTTGAGGTGGTGAGTTTCAGCCAAGTTAAGACGGTTGAAATCGGCTATCGCGATAACGTCAAGAACAAGATGCCTAGAGAGTCTCTTATGCTGACCGCGGACGAAAATATCGTCGACATTCAATTTGCGGTCCAATACCTCCTTAAGTCTCCAGAGAATTATCTGTTCAAGAACCGCAAACCTGACGAGAACGTGCGTCAGGCTGCGGAAACAGCTATACGTGAAATCGTCGGCAAGAATAAGATGGACTTCGTGCTGTATGAGGGGCGCGAGCAGGTTTCTGCAGCGGCTACCAAACTGATACAGGAAATTCTTGATCGCTATGAGACCGGTATTTTGGTGAGCAAGGTTACCTTGCAGAACGCACAACCGCCCGAGCAGGTGCAGGCAGCGTTTAACGATGCAGTGAAAGCCGGGCAGGACAGAGAGCGTCAGAAGAATGAAGGTCAGGCTTATGCGAATGACGTGGTACCCAGAGCAGTAGGTGCTGCAGCGCGTTTGAAGGAGGAGTCTGAAGGATATCGCCAGCGTGTGATTGCTACTGCAGAGGGTGATGCCAGCCGCTTCAAGCAGATTTTGTTGGAGTACGAAAAAGCGCCGGGTGTTACGCGTGAACGTATGTACATCGACATGATGCAACAGGTTATGTCCAGCACCAGCAAGATTATGGTGGATCAAAAATCCGGCAACAGTCTGCTGTATCTGCCTTTGGATAAGCTGATACAGAGTACGGGCCAGCAAGCCGTGGATGGGACATCAGCAGGAAATATTGAACAACCAGCTCCCGCTGGACAAGTAACAGATGCGGCAGTATTGCCGCGCGGCGTGCGCGAGTCATTGCGTGGACGTGACAAGGAGATACGTTAATGAAAGCTAATTCAGGTGTTTTTTTGGTGGGCGCAATTATTGGGCTGACAATGCTTAGTTTGAGCATGTTCATTGTAGATCAGCGCCAGACTGCTATTGTGTTGCAACTGGGTGAGTTGGTGAGTGTAAAGAAGGATCCCGGGCTGTATTTCAAAGTACCTTTTATACAGAACGTGCGATTTTTTGACTCGCGCATACTGACCATGGATAGCGTGGAGCCTGAACGTTTCATCACGGCTGAAAAGAAAAACGTGATGGTGGACTCCTTCGTCAAGTGGCGTATTGACAAGGTCGAACTGTATTACATCAGCGTGCGTGGTGATGAGCAGGTTGCCCAGGCCCGTTTGATGCAGACGGTCAATTCGATCATGCGTGAGGAGTTCGGAAAACGAACAGTGAATGATGTGGTGTCCGGCGAACGCGACAAGCTCATGCTGGTGTTGCGCGAGAAAGCCGATACCGATGCGCGCAAGATCGGTGTGGAGGTGATGGATGTGCGCCTCAAGCGCGTGGATTATCCGCTGGAAATCAGCGAATCGGTGTATCGCCGTATGGATGCGGAACGCAACCGTGTAGCCAATGAATTGCGTGCAACGGGTAATGCCGAAAGTGAAAAAATCCGCGCTGATGCCGACAGGCAACGCGAAGTGATTCTTGCCAATGCTTATCGCGATGCGCAAAAAGTGAAGGGTGATGGTGATGCCAAAGCCTCCGCACATTACGCTGCCGCTTTCGGCCGCAATGCGGAGTTTTATGCCTTCTATCGCAGCATGGAAGCCTATAAACAGAGTTTCAAAACCAAGAGTGACATGATGGTGGTTGATCCAAGTTCAGCATTCTTTAAATATTTTAAGAGCTCCACCAAGGCGGGCAAATAAGCTGGATGTTTGAGTATTTGTATGCTTGATTATTTATTGGCTGCTTTAGTATTGATGTTGGTGATAGAAGGCATTATGCCGTTTCTGTTTCCCGCCGCATGGCGTGCAGGTTTAAGCAAGCTTACCCAGTTTCAGGATGGTCAAACCCGTTTTATCGGGCTGAGTTTGATGCTGAGCGGCTTGCTGTTGATTTATTGGATTAAATGAAAAGTATCTTTAAAAATGCAGAGTTCGCTCAAATGCAAGGCGCGGGAAAAATTTCGCCGCGCCGCATATATATAATATGCAAGCAAGAAGTCTTTTCCCGTAACGCAGCAGTTGAGATGAAGTCTGAATTTTTAGAGGTACTTTAATGCCGAATTGGTTGTTGCCGGAATATATTCAAGACATGCTGCCGGAGCAGGCGTGGCAGATCGAAACCATGCGCAGCAAGGTAATCGAGTTGTTGCGCCGTTCTGGTTATCAGTTGGTCGTACCTCCGTTGTTGGAATATACCGAATCGCTGCTTATCAATAATAGCCATGATATGGACGTGCGCACCTTTAAGCTGGTTGACCAGTTGAGCGGACGCACCATGGCATTGCGCGCCGATATTACACCTCAAGTTGCACGTATCGATGCACACCTGCTTAACTGTAAAGGTGTGACACGCTTGTGTTATGCCGGTAGCGTTTTGCATACCCAGCCAGCCGGTTTGATGCGCACACGCGAACCGTTGCAGATAGGCGCAGAGCTTTACGGACACAGTGGCTTAGAGAGCGATCTCGAAGTGCAACGATTAATGCTGCAAGCCTTGGCATTGATCGGTGTTGATGGTGTGCATCTTGATTTAGGGCATGTTGGTGTGTTTCGCGCATTGGTCAAACGCGGTTCTATAAGCACCGAGCTGGAAGCAGCTTTGTTTGCCGCGTTGCAGCTTAAAGATGTGCCGGCTCTAAAAGCTCTGGTATCGGGTCTGCCGGGCGATGTACAAGCTGCATTGTTGGCATTGCCTCAGCTCTATGGCAATGCGGAGGATGTATTGCAAAGGGCGCGCAAAATATTGCCCGATATTGAAGAAATACGCACTGCACTACAGGAATTGGAACAAGCGGCTGCTCACTTGCAACCGTTGGCCAAAGAAATCGGTATTGATCTGGCCGAGTTGCGCGGTTATCACTATCATAACGGTATGGTATTTGCTGCATATCATGCCGGTAGCCACGATGCTATCGCACTTGGTGGAAGGTATGATGATTTGGGCAAAAGTTTTGGCCGTGCCAGACCGGCTACCGGTTTCAGTATGGACTTGCGCCAGTTGCTTGGATTGCTGCCACCATTGGCGCAACCCAAAGGCATTCTTGCCCCGCATAACAATGATTCAGCATTGAAAGAAAGTATCGCACTGTTGCGTAGTCAAGGCCTTTCGGTTGTGGTTGATCTGCTGGGTGATGCCACATTACGTAGTGAATTAAACTGTGACCGTGAACTGATCTTGCGTAATTCTGCATGGGTCGTGGTTGATCTGCTTAACTAAAATCAGGAATTTACAGATGGCAAAGAACGTCGTAGTAATCGGAACGCAATGGGGCGATGAAGGCAAGGGTAAGATCGTGGATTGGCTCACCGATCACGCCCAAGGCGTGGTGCGTTTTCAGGGCGGTCACAATGCTGGCCATACTTTGGTGGTCAACGGTAAGAAAACCGTATTGCATCTGATACCCTCCGGCATTCTGCGCGACAAAGTAATCTGCTATATCGGTAACGGCGTAGTAGTCGCGCCGGATGCGTTGCTGAAAGAAATGGATAATCTTGAGGCTGCGGGTATTGACGTTAGCAGTCGTTTGAAAATTTCTGAAGCTTGTCCCTTAATATTGCCCTATCACGTGGCACTTGATCAGGCGCGTGAAATCGCCAAGGGCGCGTCCAAAATCGGCACCACCGGGCGCGGCATAGGCCCTGCTTATGAAGACAAGGTTGCGCGACGTGGCGTACGTATTCAAGACTTGTTCCATCGCAAACGTCTAGCTGCCAAATTGGGCGAGATACTCGATTACCACAACTTTGTGTTGAAAAATTATTTCAACGTTGCAACAGTGGATTTCCAGAAAACGCTGGATGATGCGCTGGCCCTGGCTGACCGCATCAAACCGTTGGTGATGGACGTGCCACGCGCACTGTATGAAGCGAACAAGGCCGGTCAGAATCTGCTGTTTGAAGGCGCACAGGGCGCGCTGTTGGATATAGACCATGGTACCTATCCGTTTGTGACTTCCAGCAACTGTATCGCTGGTGCAGCCTGTGCTGGCGCTGGTGTAGGGCCGCAGACTTTGCATTATGTATTGGGTATCACCAAGGCTTACACTACGCGTGTTGGTTCAGGTCCGTTTCCAACTGAACTGTACGACGCAGTAACTAAACAAGATCCTGCTGGTAAACACATGGCCGAAAAAGGTCACGAATTTGGTTCTACCACTGGCCGTGCTCGTCGTTGTGGCTGGTTCGATGCGGCTGCACTGAAGCGTTCGATTCAGATCAATGGTGTGTCCGGTTTATGTGTCACCAAGCTGGATGTGCTGGATGGTGTTTCGACTTTGCGTCTGTGTGTGGGCTATAAAGTGGAAGGTAAAATCATCGATATTCTTCCAGTCGGCGCCGATGCGTTGGAAGGTTGCGAACCGGTGTATGAAGATATGCCAGGCTGGAGTGGCAGTACCGTCGGCGTCAAGCGTTATGAAGAACTGCCGCTGGAAGCGCGCAATTATTTGCAGCGCATTGCGGAGATTTGCGAAGTACCTGTGGATATGGTTTCCACAGGACCGGATCGTGATGAAACGATCGTGTTGCGTCATCCGTTCGAGGGCTAAGACTAATTGTTTGAACCGGATAGTTTTAAAATAGAAAAAAACAATGCGCAAAGCCAGAGTGGCATTGCGCATTGCTTATTTTCGGGAAACTATGTTGAGTTTGATACTAAGATGGCTTTTGATTCCAAATGCACAGCTAAAACCGCATTAGGTTATTCAAAAGTTTTTAAATCCGTTGAAGCATGGTGCCCGGAAGAGGACTCGAACCTCCACACCTTGCGGCACACGGACCTGAACCGTGCGCGTCTACCAATTCCGCCATCCGGGCAATGGATTGCTTGAGGGCGCGTACTTTAATTGCAATAGGATAAGCTGTCAATGACAAATAATAAAAATAACATACGTGCCCTCGATCCATTCCTGGAACGCGAACGCGAGCAATACGATAATCCGCTGCCTAGCCGGGAATATATCCTGCAAATTTTGACAGAACATGGTGTGCCTGTTGAACAGGAAGAGCTGATCAGCATGCTGCAAATCGAGCCGAACGAAGAAGAGCTGTTTGTGCGGCGCGTTCGTGCAATGGAGCGCGACGGTCAGATTATGCGCAACCGCAAGCGTGCCATCTGCGTGATGGAGAAGCTTGATCTGGTCAAAGGCAAGGTGCAGGGGCATCCCGATGGCTTCGGTTTCCTGATACCCGAAGATGGCAGCGACGATATGGTATTGAGCGCCAAGGAAATGCACAAGGTGCTGCACGGCGATATCGTGATGGTGCGCGTGGGCGGCACTGACAGGCGCGGTCGGCGCGAAGGCAGTGTTGTGGAGGTGCTGGAACACGCCAATACCCGTGTAGTGGGGCGTTTGTTTGAAGATCACGGCATCCTGTTTGTGGTGGCGGAAAATCGCCGCATCAGCCAGGATATTCTAGTGGCACCGGGTGAGCAGAATATTGCTGTGGTCGGTCAGGTCGTGATACTGGAAATCATGCAGCAGCCGAACAAACATGCACAACCTATAGGCCGTATCGTTGAAGTGCTGGGTAACTATGGCGATTCCGGCATGGAAATCGAGATCGCCCTGCGTAAACACGATCTGCCAAATGAATTTCCGCATGATGCCAAGCACCAGGCCGAGCAGTTTTCGGAACAGGTATTGCCAGAAAATTATGCTGGACGTGAAGACGTGCGCGAACTACCTTTGGTGACCATAGACGGTGAAACCGCACGTGACTTTGACGATGCAGTGTATTGCGAGCCTGCCGGCACTGGTTTCCGCCTGGTGGTGGCAATTGCCGACGTTAGCGCTTATGTGCAACCGGGAGATGCACTGGACAAAGAAGCGTTGAACCGCAGTACCTCGGTCTACTTCCCGCGCCGCGTGATTCCCATGTTGCCAGAAGAATTATCCAACGGCCTGTGCTCGATCAATCCTCATGTTGAACGTTTGTGCATGGTGTGTGACATGCAGATCACTGCCGATGGCGATATTGAAAAATATCGTTTTTATCCCTCGGTAATGGTTTCAAAAGCGCGACTGACATACAACCAGGTCGCCGACATGTTGGCCAATCCCCAAGGAGAAGTTGCGCAGCAATATGCCGCTGTGCTGCCGCATATCAATCACCTGTATACCTTGTTCCAGAGCCTGCTCAAGGCACGCGAGAAGCGTGGCGCAATTGATTTTGAGACCATCGAAACTCAGATGATCTTTAATGACGATGGCAAGATCGAAAAGATTGTTGCAGTTCATCGTAACGATGCACACAAGCTGATTGAGGAATGCATGCTTGCTGCCAACGTGTGCGCGGCGGGTTATTTGAATGCCAATGAACATACGGTTTTATACCGCGTGCATGAAGGCCCGACACCGGAAAAATTGGGCGCTGTGCGCGAATTTTTCAAGGAATTCGGCATGGAGCTGGGCGGCGGTGATGAGCCTGAAGCGGGCGATTATGCCAAACTGCTGAAGAAAATTAAGGGTAGGCCTGATGCAGCCTTGCTGCAAACCGTAATGCTGCGTTCCTTGCGTCAGGCACGTTACGCACCGGAAAATGCAGGTCACTTCGGTCTTGGTTATGAGGCGTATGCGCACTTCACCTCGCCGATTCGCCGTTACCCCGACCTACTGGTGCATCGCGCCATCAAGGCGGTGCTGAAAGGCACGCAATACAAGCCGTCGCTAGCATGGGATGCGCTGGGTGTGCATTGTTCACAGAACGAACGCCGTGCCGATGACGCTACACGTGATGTGGAAGCCTGGCTCAAATGCTTCTACATGCGCGACCATCTCGGCAATGTGTATGACGGCACCATCTCTTCCGTAACAGGTTTTGGCTTGTTTATCACTCTGGATGAATTGTTCGTTGAAGGATTGGTTCACGTTTCCGAACTCGGTTCCGATTATTTCCACTTCGATGCAATCAAGCATCAGATGCTGGGAGAGCACTCAGCCAAACGTTACCGCCTTGGCGACCGCGTGCGTGTGCAAGTGGTGCGTGTGGATATGGAAAGTGCCAAGATCGACTTCGTTCTTGAAAGTGTGAGCACAGAAGCCAGTGGAGATATTGACGTAAGCAGTAAAGCCGGTGCATGGGGTGGTGAGCACGCGCCGAAGAAATCTAAAAAGCCGTACAAGCGACATGGCTGAAACCCGTATTATTCACGGCTTTCATGCTGTAATCGCACGTATCCGCCAAAATGCCGATAGTGTTTCAGAGCTTTATGTGGATTCTCAACGCCGTGATCCACGCGCGCGCGATCTGCTGAAACTGGCAGAGTCGCACGCTGTGCGTATCGTGCTGGTAGATGGCAAGCGTCTCGACGGCATGGCCGGAAACACTCGTCATCAGGGCGTTGCAGCGAGGGTCAGTACAGATCAGCGCGTGCAACATCTCGATGATGTGCTGGATACCTTGACTGAGCCCGCATTAATCTTGGTGCTTGACGGTGTGCAAGACCCGCACAATCTGGGCGCCTGTTTACGCAGCGCGGATGCCTTTGGTGTGCACGCCGTGATCGCTCCCAAAGATCGTGCAGTTGGCATTACCAGCACAGTGGAAAAAGTGGCCTGCGGTGCAGCAGAGACAGTTCCCTATATTACCGTCACCAATATTTCCCGCACCCTGCGCGAATTGCAGGAACGCGATATTTGGGTGGTCGGTGCAGATGGTGAAGCCGAGTCTGATCTGAATGGCTTCAAACACACCGGCGCGCTAGCCATCGTTCTGGGTGCTGAAGGCGAGGGTTTACGTCGCCTCACCAAGGAAACTTGCGACCAACTGGTGCGCATCCCGATGCTGGGCAGTGTGGAAAGTTTGAATGTGTCGGTGAGTACCGGTGTGTTTTTGTATGAGGCTAGAAGGCAGCGCGCGGCTGGCTAAAGTCTGCTTCGGTTAATCCATACAACGGTATTGAAATTCTTAATGGGCACCTAGCAGTCTGTCCAGATTTGGTGTCAAGCTTATTGCAAGTACTTGATTTTATTGAATATTTTACTTATTAACGCACTTTAGAGGTGCGTTAATGATCTATATTGGAAGCAAAGTGAAGAAAATATTTTTGATAATAGGAATGCTGTTTACAGTGAACCTTGCACATGCCGCAGACGTGTCGTCCTGGGATGACTGGAAGATGCGTACCGAAATTGCCCTCGATGCAACGACCGACAGAAAACCGCTTTATTCTGTTGAAACGGTACAGCCTTTGTACCGGGCATTTGACAGGCAGAATACCTTGCTGATGCAGTTGCGAGTAGCAGTGGAGGCGGAAAAATTGCTTGAGAAACGCTATGACTTCAATCTGGGGTTGGGTTATCGAAAATTGCTGGCCGAGAATTCAGCTATGGCAGGTTTGAAATTGTTTTACGACAATGAGAGCCAATTCAATCTGGGTCGCTGGAGCATTGGAGCTGATCTGAGCTGGAAGGTTTTCGATCTCTATGCCAACCAATACAGCAGGTTCACTTATTTGACGAATACCAATGTAGGTCCGTCCGAGAAACCATTGAACGGCTACGATGTTGATGTTGCTGTGCAAGTTCCCTACATGCCTTGGGCCAAGGTGCATGCAATGCATTATCAATGGGAAAGAGCCCGTGCAGCCGAAACTATAATAGGTAAAAAGGTAAGCATTGAAGGTGCGCTGTCCCTGAATTGGACGCTTGAATTAGGGCAAAAAACAGTTAACGTTGTCGACAACGATAAATTCATACTGCTACGCTACCGTTGGTCAGGGTTTGTTCGCGAGCACCAGAATGCCATGAATAATTTTATTTCCTCCAGTGCATTTGAAATGCGCGACATGAAAGATTACACACTTGAACGCTTGCGCCGCAGTAATAATATTGAAGTCGGACATGAACCGTAAAGCGGTGTTGATACCAAACGTAGCTGGAATAGGTGGTTTCCGCCGTGATGTTTTTTGAATGGTGAGCATTTTTGTTGATATTGTGAGGATGAGTGCTCAACATGGCATAATGCGACCATGAAAGAAATCCTTGAATACCTCAAAAAACATGGCGAGCGGTTCGACACTGAGATTGCCGATGCAATGGGTATCTCCCTCGTTAAAGCGCGTCTTCAATTGTCAGATCTTGCTGCTAAAGGGGAGATCATGACCTGTCATTCGATTAGGTTCGACAAGGGCAAACAAATTGAGGGAATAAGGTGCAGGTTGGCTGGATATATTCCTCCCGCAGCGCCGGGCAGAAAGCCCAAGTCAATCAAAATATCCTGACATACGATCAAAGCAACACTCACACTTTGAGAATCAACCATAGGTAGGTGCGACTATTACTGCGCGAAGCCGGGTTTTGTGTTTGACAGGCGTGTGGTAGAGGTTGCTGCCTAACTATGAGTGCAAAAAAGCCAGCGTTCGCTGGCTTTTCCTTGCCATAAAACAAGACTAGATTATTGTGCCAGAATCCACTGATATTGGCATGCAATATGATTTCATCAAAGTATATGTCACTTGGATTTCGAGTGCGCCTTGTGTAAATAAGGGTGCTTTTGGTGTCTATTCTGATTCAGCGTGTGTTTCAGGCGATGTTATGATAGTTACTAGGAGTCGCATATATATAATAATTTACCCCGCAGGGGTTCTTGTCCTATGCGGAGCATAGCGTAGTGTAGGGCCTCGAAGACCTGCTTGCAGGTTCTTGCACTAATACCTGCGTAAGCAGGTGAGTAGTGTGTTCTTGTGCCCTTTAGGGTATATATTATTATATATATGCGACGAGTTATCGACTGATTTGATTTGAATAATAGGCATAAGACAACCATGAAAAATTCTGGCGCCATCAAAAATATAATAATACTGGCATTGCTGGTAGCTACTATTTCAGGCTGTAACCTTGAACTAATTAAGGATGAAGCCAAAGTAGTAATCAAGGATGCGCCAGAATGGGTCAATAACGGAAGCCGTATAGAGGGTGCTAACGATGGGCGCGTATTTAAAGGCGTGTCTTCTGCATCGCTGCGAGGAGATATGGCATTGCAGAAATCTCTCGCCGATGACAAATCTTTGACCGAGGTTGCTCGTGTATTGTCATCTTATCTGGAAGCGGTTTCAAATGACTACTTGATGTCTGCCAGCAAATCGAGTGATTATCGTGGTGAAGAAGGAGTTCCGCATAAAATTAGTGAGACTGCCTCGCGCCAGATTAATGAAAGTGTGATGAGTCAGATAGATGATGCAATTGCGAGACAATTTAAATCGGCAGTCCCCCCTCAGTTTAGAAGTGAGATTTCGCGTGTGGTTAAAGAAATGGCGACGCGTAAGATCAGAGCGGCTGTTTCAAATCAGGTTGATTTTTTACTTGAACTTGAAGATGATATTTTAATTCAGTTAAAGGAAGCAGTTTCACTTCAGATTAAAAAAAGCACTAAGGTAAATATGGCAGGGGCCCAGATAATTGAAAGCTGGCGCGATCCAAAAACAAATATGATATGGTCACATTCAGAGTTGGATATGAAGTATGTCAAGAGCACGATTGAGGGGATAAGCGACATGAATGTCGACTTGAAGCATTACTTTGAGAGAAATGCAGAAGAAGTTTTTGACCGCTTGATCAGGGAAAGAGACAATGTGAATCCATTTTCACAACTAAATATATACATCCGAGATGAAACTAATCAGAAAAAATAATGAAATATATTTTCACTAAAACCGGATTCCTTCCCATCGCTATATTCATGATGTTTTCGATTTCTGGATGCCGTGTAGATCAACCCATCCAAGCTGAAATAAGCATGGATGAAGCAAAATATCTTCCTGCGCTCAAGAATGCGCCTGACTGGGTAAATAAAGGTAGTAATTTTCTTGCATCCGGGGATAAACGTTATTTTGTCGGTGTAGGTTTTTCTGCACCTATGGGTGATATGGCACTTCAGAAATCTGTTGCGGATGATATGGCTAGAGCCGAGGTGGAGCGGATATTGGTTCTTTTCCAGAATGCGTTTACAAGAAATTATCTTATTTCTGATATTGTGGAAAGGCCCAGTGCCAAGGATAGGGATGTGAAAGTGGAGGCCATATCGCGTCTGATAGTAATTGCCTCAAAATCCAGTATGGCGAATGCCAGAATCTCTGCTAGCTGGCGCGATCTGAAATCCAGCAATATCTGGTCTATTGCCGAGCTGGATATGCAATATTTAAACAGAGCAATAGCCGGAGCGAGCGATATAGATTCAGAATTGAAGCCTTATATGGCTGCGGCGGCAGAAGAAGTTTTTAACCGCTTGGCCAAGGAAAAAATCAGCGTCAATTCTGTACCAGTCAAATCTTTATCTGAATAAAGGGTGGCCCTAAAACAAGGGGCGATAGTTGAGGTGAATAGGGTGTTCATCATCAATGAACGATGATGAATCTTCGCTCAGTTAACTTGCTGCAAACTCAACGATGGTTGAGCGTAATTCTTCCTTGAGTAATTTTTCAATTTCAATCAGTGTGCGTTTGCGGGCTGTTTTGCTGTCTTTAGCTGATGCCTTGACGGGCCATGTTTTGCTGCCGCGTACACGCCCTGACGCCTTTTCAACCAGAGAGACTTCAATCGTAGCCCGCATCCAGTTCCAGCCGTCGATATACCCCATATCTGTCATGGTAAGCTTGGTTTCTAGAAGCAGGTCGGCATCTTCCGTGCTGGTTGCAAGGAAACCTGCTGCGGCCAATCCGCCTTTAATCAGGGAAGAAAATTCACTAGTGTCGGCATCTTCAACAATATGAGGTGCTATTCGAATATTCTTCAGTGTATCGTCAATCTGCTTTTGTACCGAGGCTAGTGAAACCGAAGCGGGAACACCTAGTCCGGAAGGGTCAATGATCTTGAGAGTTGTTTGAAAACCTTCACGCTTGATAGCCACTTGTAATGCTAGGGACAGCGCGCCGATTTTTAACAATAGATCATCGGCAGATTTGGCCGCGTGCATTTGCTCAGTCAAATTTGCGTCAATTTTTGACAGCTCTTCGCGCAAACTATTACTGGCTTGGACACGCGGAAGAACAGCAAGCGCATGAAAATCCTGTGTCACGGGGTCGCGCCAAGCTTGTGCGATATTGATGCCGCTAATCACCTTGTCAGTCTTTGCAGAAACCTGCTGGGAAGAAAGTCTGTCGACTTGTTCTCGATTTCCAGATTGTGTGACGCTGGTCGAGTTCTGGTTTACTACCTCGATGTGTACTTCAAAAATGCTCGCCAAATCACCCCGTGCCCGATTTTGAGCTTCTGCGGCTGTTGAGCCTACACCGCGTCCAACCAGATACATTGAATTTGGATATTCCAGCGAGCTGTCGCTGACCCATTTCGGCTGGCCCGCCAAAGCGATGGTTGTTGAAAACAAACCTAGCGCCAGGACAAAGAATCTAAATGTATTGAGAGTAGCCATCTTCAATCTCCTTGATTATTGAGGCGCTTTCGCAGACGCAGGTTGATTCAGAAAGTAGTCGGAAACAAACGTTTTGCGACCAGGCTTAACCTCAATATCCCTGTATTCACGAGTAGCGATGATGCTCCCGTGTGCACCGTAATAGGTTGCGGTCAAGTTATGTATCCCTGCGGGCAAGGATAAGCGCGCCATATTGATATTTCCTGGCAATAACGACCAGGTGCGGGTATCTGCCCTTTCTGAAACGGCTGTACCTATGTCTACCGCAATATCCGCCAGAATGCCGAACGCCCCTAATTGGGCGCTGTTTTTCTTGACTTCTTTTGCTGCTATGTTTTTTACCACCAGTCTGGCGACGGCACGGGCAATAATGGCAGGCAGGCGGTCATTAAAACTTTTTTCGGCGATGTCATTAACGTCTTCCACCACTTCTGATGTTGCTGAGTTTGAATTCCCACTTAACACCACACGTGACACCGGCACTGAACGTCTGGAGAATGTCGGTACAGACAGACTCAGTAGTACAGAGCCACTTTGCGGATTCGGGTTTAGTACTCGAATGGTCACTTCATCCAGTGATGGTCCGAGACCATTATGCAAAATAAATACCACTTCACTTGATGCAGACTTCCCCTTCTTGAGCCTATCTAAATCTGCCAGGAGCGCTTGGGGTACACCCAATCCGGAATTCTGCGCCTTGTAACCTGCCACGGCTTTTTGCATCTCTATCCGTGCAGAATCACGCTCGCCTACGGCTTCGTAAATCATGCCATTCAGATATCGCACAAAGGCACCTGAGAGATATTTTGCATCGGAATTATCTTTTGCAATCAAGCTTTGTTTAATATCAAACTGCCTGGCCTCTACTGCCGCAGCATCCACTTCATTCATTTGTAGATAATTTAGCGCTTTAAATGAATAAAGTATCAGTTGCTCGTTGGGCAAGCCTTCATAAGCCTTCATCGTGTCATTGACTGATACGGATGCCAACTGCTCAGTAACACTGATCGCACTCAATTTCTCCGCCAAATCCTTAGCTACATCGAAATGCTTGTTGGATTCCGCATAGTTGCCCTGTAAGCGCAATAAGGTACCCTTGTTCAGATGATGCAAGGCTTCGTCTACCCCGCTAAGTTTCAGATCATCCAGCGTTTTGACCGCTCCATTCAGGTCACGACTGGCTGTTGCACTTTCAACTTGAACAAAGCCAGCGCTGTATGTTGCACAACCCTGCAATACAATGACTATTGCCAAGGCTGCCATTCTTGAAAATGAGTACGACACTCGATAGGATAGGTTAATTTTGCTTGAACTGTTAGCTCTAAAGTTGATTGAATTTTGCATGTTTGAGCCACTGAAATTATTATTGGATGCTAATAGCATGTAGAACTAAACTCGCAAATAATCGATTTCCGTAGTATTTTAAATTCGTATTTAAAATAAAATTATTCAATAAAATCAATAACTTACAATGATGCAAGCATCCAATCGATACAGACTGCTAGCGAAACTTTGCAGCCCTAACATCTTTTTTAAGCTTCTTCTGGCCTGTCCAAAGCTTGCGGTTATCTACCGTGCTGATCAGGGTAAGATCTACCTGATAAAAACGAATCTGCTGGCCGCCATCTGCATCGATGATGGTGTTGATTGTGCCCTGCAGCATGAAATCGGCACCTGCTTCATTACCTGCTGCTTTGCGTGTTTTCTCACTCGCATGGGTATCCATATCTTTACGTTCGTCACGAATAGCGTCGCGTTCAGATTTGGATGCAAGCACGTCAACTCGGCCGGAGTTGACAAAAGCACGTTCCAGATCGGCTATAAATGTGCGGGTATTGATATGTTCATGCGAGAGGTTGCGAACTTCGCCTATGATAATAGTGGGTGCCTTGCCGGTTTTCTTTTCATGGCGGTCAATCCATCCGCCGGACAGTGAATCACGTATCATTTCTTCTGACACGAGGCGAGAGTCGGTGTCATTCCAGTTACCGGACAAATCCTTGACCTCTTCAACGCCAATTCGTTTAACGTCTGTGGCGCAAGCACTCAAGATAAGTGCAAGCACTACAGTCATCATTACCGCCCAAGTTTTTTGAACCAACATGTCAGATCCCCTTTAGATTAATTAAGTCGGAATACTGTCACTTATTATTAATAAGCGATCTATCCGGTCAGGCAATTTACCATATACAAAGCTGGCCAACAATATTATTAGAGCTACCCTATAGCCTGGGCACAGTGTATGCCGCTCATAACCGCTCCTTCCAGTGTGGCGGGATACTCTCCAGCGGTGAAATCGCCTGCCAACATGAGATTGGCTATGGGGCTAGTGCAAGGAGGGCGAGACAGATTAAGCTCGCAGGAGAAGGTCGCGCGTTTTTCGGCAATCACTTTATGCCATAGCGGTGCTTCGGTGATACCCAGTTGTTGTCTTATTTCCAGTGTTACTTTTTCTGCTAGCTGCTCTTGCGTCAATTCCTGATGAATACCCTCCGCGCTGATCACTGCTGCGATTAGGCCGTGCTGGGCTGCGATCTGCCCGCGGTCAAACAACCATTGGCTGATGCAGCGATCCAGACCCAACATGGGGTGAGGCAAGCGAACGATAGCCGGATATTGCAGGTATACAGTGTAAATGGGTTGATATGGAATCGCTTCGATCTGCTGTGCAATTTGTTCCAGCGCTGGTAGTTGTCGAAACAGGCGCACTGTGCTGCTAGGTGACGCAGCACAGATTACCTGGTCAAAACGCTGTGCTCCTTGCGCAGTAATCAGTTCTATCCCATCTTCGTGCGCAATGATGGATTCAACGCCACAAGAAAGCATGATATTTCCGCCACGTTGTTTGACATACTCGGCTGCGCGATCAGGAAAAATAGCAGAAAAATCCACGCGCGGCAACAACATGTCACTATCCGCACGTGAGCCGTTGAGGCTATCACGCAGCACATTCAGCAGAACCTGTGCTGAGGCTTTATGCAGCGGGGTATTCAGCGCTGAGATGCATATAGGTTCCCACAGCAGGTGTATCAGATCGTCATCCTGCTTGTGTGCACGCAGTAGTTCGAGTGCAGTGATGTCGTGCGGTAATTTGAATTTTATCTTGCGCATCGCCAGCATAAAACGAGCAGCATGCATACGTGCTGTATAGGACAAACCTTTAGCCTTGAGAAAAGCGACTAACAGATGCAGGGGGGCAGGCAGGCGGGGTGCTTTAAGTTCAAAGCGATTATGCAATGTGAGTTGCAAGGGAAGGCGCTGGAAGTCAGTCTCGATATTGCCACCGACCAGCTTAATGAGATTAAGTGTGTGGTGATAGCAGCCCAGCAATATGTGCTGGCCGTTGTCGAGTTGGGTCTCGTTATGCATCACTCCGCGTGCACGGCCACCGAGTTGTTTTGCGCTCTCAAATACGGTGACAGGGATGTTGTTGGTCGCGAGCGTCACTGCCGCAGCCATGCCGGAATAGCCAGCGCCTATTACAGCTACGTTTAGTTCTTTAGCCATGTCTTAAACGCAAGCCACAACTTGCGTAAAGGCGGTAGAGAAACTCGCTCTTTAAGTACGTGGCATCCGGTATAAGCAACTTCTTCCAGCGTGGCGCGGTAGATTGCAGCCATCATCAGACCGGTGCGTTGTGCTTTGCGATCCACACCAGGCAGTTCTGCCAGCGCTAGCTCATAGTAGCCTTGTGCACGTTCAATCTGGAATTTCATCAGCTTGTTAAACTCATCTGTTTCACGTGCATTCAGGATGTCTTTGGTATGTACGCCAAATTGTGCCAACTCATCCTGTGGCAGGTAGATGCGGCCACGCCGTGCGTCTTCACCGACATCGCGAATGATATTGGTCAGTTGCAAAGCGATGCCCAGATCATGCGCATACTTCAGCGTTTTGCGATCGGTATAACCAAATATTTCTGCGGCAAGTAAGCCCACTACCGACGCAACACGGTAACAATAGAGTTGCAGTGATTTGAAATCGGCATATTGATGCTGATTGAGATCCATCTCCATGCCGTCAATGATTTCAAGCAGATGTTCCTGCGGCAGGTTGAACTGTTTGACCAGTGGAACCAGAGCCAGCGCGACAGGATGCTGAGGTTTGCCGTGATAAATCTCGGCGACCTGCCCGCGCCACCAAGCCAGTGTGGTGCGTGCCACACTTTCGTTGGTGCATTCATCCACCACATCGTCCACCTCGCGGCAAAAGGCATACAAGGCGGTGATGGCACGGCGGCGCTCGATGGGCAGGAACATAAAGCTGTAATAGAAGCTCGATCCGCTCTGTTTGGTCTTATCTTGACAGTATTGATCTGGAGTCATGTCAGGGATGGCTTAATTTAAAATCTGAAAGGTGCACTGTTAAACAACATAATTAGCCAGTCATGTGCTCGCAATACTGGGCGTTGTTTGAACATGTCGTAATGAACATTTTCTAGCTTGGTCAAAATACGATTGCCACCCGCAATAATCAAACGCATTTCCAGGCCGATGCGTCCACCCAGTATGATGCCCAACGGAGCGCCGCTTTTCATCATGGCACGCGCACGCTCAACCTGGAATTGCATTAACTCCTGCCAGGCTTTATCCGCTCGCCCTTCAGCAATTTGCGCTTCGCTCACGCCAAAGCGCGCCATCTCATCCTGCGGCAGATAGATACGTGCCATGGTATGGTCTTTCTGCACATCTTGCCAGAAATTGATGAGCTGCAGGCTGGTGCAGATTTGATCCGAGTAAGCCAGATTCTGCGGCGTGGCTGCATCGTACAAATGCAGCAGTAATCTGCCTACCGGATTGGCAGAGCGTCGGCAGTAATCCAGCAACTCATCGAAATTTGCATAGCGTTTTTTGACCACGTCTTGCGAAAATGCATCCAGCAGATCGTGCAACAATTGTATGGGTAACTGGTATTTTCTTACAACATCACCCAGTGCTTCAAACAGTGATGTTTGTGCCGCTTCGCCGCGTTCAATACGCTGCAAACCTGCACGAAATTCGTCGAGCTTGGCGAGTCTTTCTGCGTTGGGTAAATCACCTTCATCGGCGATGTCATCAGCCTCACGTGCAAAGTAGTAAATAATTTCCACGGCACGGCGGATACGTCGCGGCAGTAGGATGGATGCAACTGGGAAATTTTCGTAGTGGTTAACTGTCATAAATATTAAATCAGATCGTTGCGGTGCAGCAGGAAAACGAACTCATCGCCTGCGGACACATCCAGCCAGGTAAACGGCAAGTCAGGGTAGGCGGCTTCGAGTACATCGCGGTTGTGCCCGATTTCGACTATCAATATTCCATGCGGCGTGAGGTGGGCGGCAGCCTGCTTGAGAATTTCACGGGTTGCATCCAGGCCGTCCTTGCCACTGCCCAGCGCCAGCTTGGGTTCATGCAGATATTCTGCAGGAAGTTTTGCTACTGAAGGCGCATCTACATAGGGGGGATTGCTGATGATGATGTCGTATTGTTTACCTTTTAACGCCTTGAACAAGTCAGACTGTATCAGTTGTACCCGGTCTGTTAATTCGTAATCACTCACATTACGTTTGGCGACTTGCAATGCTTCTGCGGACAGGTCAACCGCATCCACTAGCGCATGTGAAAAAGCGTGTGCAGCGAGGATGGCGAGACAGCCGCTGCCGGTGCACAAATCCAGAACCGCAGTCGTGTTGTCGGGCTCTGCCACCCAAGGGAGCAGGCGTTCGCGTAGTAGCTCTGCAATAAATGAACGCGGCACAATGACGCGCTCATCCACATAAAATTTGAACTCGCCCAGCCAAGCTTCATTGGTTAAATAAGCGGCGGGAATTTTTTGTTCAACGCGACGTTTGAGCAGCGCCATCAATACCGTTTTTTCTTGCAGGGTTAGGCGTGCATCCAGAAAGGGTTCCAGCGTATCCAGCGGTAAATGCAGGGTGTGCAAAATCAAGTAGACAGCTTCGTCATAGGCATTTTCGGAGCCATGGCCGAAGGTGAGTTTGCTCTCGTTGAAGGCACTCACTGAAAAACGCAGCCAATCGCGCACGGTGTGCAGCTCGGCGATATTGGTAAAAATATGCAAGGGGCTCATGCTGTTTTGACCAACAGGTTTTCCATAGTCAGATAATAAATTTCCGACAGAATATCAAGGTCAGCTACGGCCACGCATTCATTTAGTTGGTGGATGGTGGCGTTGACCGGGCCTATCTCAAGCACTTGCGGGCAGAGGTCGGCGATGAAACGTCCGTCGGAGGTGCCGCCAGTGGTGGAAAGTACGGTGTCGATGCCGGTGACTTGTTTGATCGCAGCACTCACCGCATCGACCAGATTGCCGCGCGGGGTCAGGAACGGTTTGCCGGACAGAGACCACAGCAAATCATATTGCAGGCCATGTTTATCCAGAATGGCGTGTACTTTAGCCTTCAATTCATCCACCGTACTGGCGGTAGAGAAGCGAAAATTGAATTGGATATCGACGGTGCCAGGTACCACATTGGTCGCACCTGTGCCACCGTGGATGTTGGATATTTGCCAAGAGGTAGGCGGAAAATATTCATTACCTTTATCCCAAACAGTGGAGGCCAATTCTGCAATCGCAGGTGCAGCCAGATGTATAGGATTTTTGACTAGATGCGGATAGGCAATGTGCCCCTGTTTGCCTTTGACTGTGAGGTTACCGGAGAGCGAACCGCGACGGCCATTCTTGATGGTGTCGCCGGTTTTACTCACTGCGGTGGGTTCGCCCACGATGCAGTAATCCATTTTCTCGCCACGTGCCTGTAGTGCCTCAACCACACGCACCGTGCCATCCACCGCCACACCTTCCTCGTCCGAGGTCAGCAGCAGCGCGATGGAGCCTTCATGCTTGGGATGTGCCGCTACAAATTTTTCGATCGAGGTAACGAAGGCAGCTAACGATCCTTTCATATCTGCCGCGCCACGACCATACAACATGCCGTCGCGAATGGTAGGGGTGAAAGGATCGCTATGCCATTTGTCTACCGGACCGGTAGGCACCACATCGGTATGTCCGGCAAAGCACAACAGCTTGCCGGAGTTACCACGTCGCGCCCACAGATTGTCCACTTCGCCGCAGCGAAATTTTTCCAGTTTGAAACCGATTTTTTCCAGGCGTAGTCCGATGATATGCAAGCAGCCTTCATCCAGTGGTGTGAGTGAGGGGCGGGCGATGAGTTGTTGGGTTAGTTGCAGGGTAGCGGACATAAAATAATTGGAATTAGAGGTTAAAAAGAAGGCGATAGGCAGCATCATCAAAGCCGATATGCAACAGCTTGCCGTCCTGTTCCAGCAGCGGGCGCTTGATCACGCTGGTTTTGTCCAGCATTAGTTGTTGGGCGGCTGCATTGTTGTTGATGGATGTTTTTAATTCTTCAGACAGACCGCGCCAAGTCAAGCCCTTGCGGTTAATCAACTGTTCCCATGTGGACTGTTGCAGCCAGCGCTGCGCCAGTTCGGGGCTGATACCGTGTTTTTTAAAATCGTGAAACTCAGCGCTAATATCGTGGCTGGCAAGCCAAGTGCGGGCCTTTTTTACGGTGTCGCAATTGGGGATGCCATATAGCTTGATCATCGTACTTTCCTCAGTATTTGGCCGCTAGCGGGGTGTCGGACTCAGATGCGCTATTTAATGTAACATATTGATTATATTGAATATTTTATTTGTGGCTTTAATTTTAATTGCTACCGTTATTTTTAGTTCAAATACCGCGCAACAATTCGTTAATCCCCACTTTGCTACGAGTTTTTGCATCCACTTTTTTCACGATCACTGCGCAATATAGGCTGTAAGAGCCATCTTTGGAAGGCAGATTGCCGCTCACCACCACAGAATAGGCAGGTACACGGCCATAAGTTACCGAGCCTGTTTCGCGGTCATAAATTTTGGTGCTTTGGCCGATATACACGCCCATAGAAATAACAGCACCCTCTTCAACAATAACGCCCTCTACGATCTCTGAGCGTGCGCCGATAAAGCAATTGTCTTCGATAATAGTCGGATTGGCCTGCACCGGCTCCAGCACACCGCCGATACCAACGCCGCCGCTCAGGTGGACGTTCTTGCCGATTTGCGCACAGGAACCAACGGTAGCCCAGGTATCCACCATCGTACCTTCATCCACATAGGCACCGATATTGACATAAGACGGCATCAGCACCACGTTCTTGGCGATAAATGAACCTTTGCGAACCGCAGCAGGCGGCACTACGCGGAAACCGCCTTCACGGAAATCCTTGGAATTGTAATCGGCAAATTTGGATGGAACTTTGTCATAGTAATTGGTGAAACCGCCCTTGATAAAGCCGTTATCTTCAATGCGGAATGACAGCAACACGGCTTTTTTCAGCCATTGATGCGTAACCCACTGACCATCTATCTTTTCCGCTACGCGCAGTTTGCCCTGGTCAAGGTCTTCCATCACGGCGTTGATGGCTTCCTTCAGTAGAGCGTCCACATTGCGTGGTGTAATGTCGGCGCGGCGTTCAAAAGCGTCATCGATAATTTTTTGTAGTTGTGACATGGATTTTTCCTTGTAGTTAAGTTAAATAGTCGCTAGACGTTAGCCATTAGTTTGTGGTGTCCGCTACGCGGATTTTGCTTTAACTAAAAACTATCGACTAACGCCTAGCTACTGAATTTTTTTAGTAAATTCGGCAATGCGGTGTGCAGCGTCCAGCGTTTCTTCTAGTGAGGCAACCAGTGCGATCCGCACATAATTTTTTCCCGGATTAATGCCGCGAACTTCGCGTGCAAGGAAGCTGCCGGGCAGAACGGTGACATTATAGTCGCGATGCAGCCCTTGCGCGAAGCTGGTGTCTGCAATCGGCACGCGCAACCACAGGTAAAAGCTGGCATCGGGCAGGGTGACGGGCAGCACAGGCTTAAGAATATCCACAACTTTGCTAAATTTTTCTTTATATAGGCGGCGGTTTTCCGCCACATGCGCCTCATCATTCCAGGCTGCTGCGCTGGCTGCTTGTACCGCTGGATTCATCGCGCAGCCGTGGTAAGTGCGATACAGCGTGAATGCTTCCAGAATTTTGGCATCGCCCGCCACAAATCCAGAACGCATGCCCGGCACATTCGAACGCTTGGACAGACTGGAGAAAATTACCAGATTACGAAAATCGCTGCGCCCCAGTTTCTGTGCAGCTTCCAAAGCCCCTAATGGCGGTGTATCGAAATAAATTTCCGAATAACACTCGTCCGCTGCAATCACAAAGCCATAGCGGTCAGACATTTCAAACAGCGTCTTCCATTCCGACAACGGCATCACATGACCATTTGGATTACCCGGTGAGCACACATACATCAACTGCGTGCGCTGCCATACATCCTCGTTCAACTGCTCAAAATTCAGCTTAAAATTATCCTCTGCCACCGTGTTGAAAAAATGCGGCGTAGCACCGGCCAAAAACGCAGCGCCCTCATAAATCTGATAAAACGGATTGGGACACACCACCACCGGCAGCGGGCGGGTGCGGTCTATCACCGCTTGGGCAAAGGAAAACAGCGCCTCGCGGCTGCCGTTGACCGGTAACACCTGAGTCCTGGGGTCTATAGCAGGAATTTTGTAGCGCCGCTGTATCCAAGCGGCAATACTGTTGCGTAGCGCGTCACTCCCCAGTGTTGTAGGGTAATTCGCCAGCCCATTGAGATTTACGCTTAGCGCGTCGCAGATAAATTGCGGGGTCGTGTGTTTGGGTTCGCCGATATGCAGACTCACCGCTTGGTAAGCAGGATTGGCTACTACGCCCTTGAACAACGCGGCAAGTTTTTGAAAAGGGTAGGGTTGTAACAGGTCGAGCAGGGGATTCATGTTTTCTATATCAAAGCGAGACAGAGCGGGATTATAAATGAAGCGCTGTAGTCAGGCTGAAAAAAGGAGAGCGGCATGAAAAAATCTACGTCAGGCTTCCGTAGGTCGCCCTTCAGCCCGACATGTCGCCCTGAAGGGCGACCTACAGAATTATTGTAGTTTTAAATTAGAATTGGAATGAGCGCATCCAGAACCTTTCTTCCTCGCTGGTTCCCCCTTTTTTACCCGCAAGGGGTACGCCGTTGGGTGCCCGCATTACGTGCGAGCCTGCCTCTGTCCAAGTGGGGAATCAGCTTAGGAGTCTGTCGGATTTAACTCGCAAGCAATTGATTTGTATTGAAATTAATATTATTACGGAAAATAAAATATTCAATATAATCAATGAGTTATAAATTTATCATATTTAAGTCCGCCTAGCTGTTAGCCCCTCTGATTGAGAAATATGCCTATTGTCAAGGCCGCTATCGAGGGGGTGCGTCACTCCGTAACGGGAGTGCAGCAGGTAAAAAGAGGCATTGCAACAGAGTGTAGCTAACATAGCGTTGACAAAGGCTGCTCTCTATCCTACTCTTTGGATTATGCCAACCGGCTGAACTTACAACCATATAAGCCACCGAGGAGACAACATGAAGCTCAAAAATATCGCCATCGCAACCCTAGTTGCCATGGGAATGGTTGCAGCCGGATCCGCCAGCGCGCAGCAGCTCGTCACGGTCAACATCGGCTCCAGCCACCCCGCCACCAACATCTGGTCCTTCGCCATGAAGGAAGTGTTCCAGCCCGAGGTGGATCGCATCCTGAAGGAAGGCGGCGCCAAGTACGAAGTGCGCTGGATCGAGAGCTACGGCGGCACGCTCTACAAGTTCAGCAACACCCGCGCTGCCGTGCGCGACGGCATCGTGGATGTGGGCATGGTCGGCACCTTGTTTGAAAACTCCGCCATGCCGCTGCAGAACGTGACCTACTTCACCCCGTTCGCCAACACCAACCACGAGCAGCTCATCGAAATATTCGACAAGCTCAACACCAGCGTACCCGCGCTGCGCGACAGCTGGGCCGCACAGAACATGCTGCCCCTGTCCTCGCTGATTACCGACAGCTACGACATCTACGCCACCTTCCCGGTGAAGGACATGGCCAGCCTGAAGAACATGCGCATCAACGCGCCCGGCACCACGGCCAACTGGCTACGTGAGACCGGTGCCAGTCCGGTGGAGGGCGCGCTGACCACCTACTACGCAAGCATCCAGAACGGCGTGACCGATGGCGCGCTGTCATTTGCCAGCGGCATCGGCCCGGCTCGTGTGCACGAGGTAGCCAAGCATCTGACCCGCGTCAACTTTGGTGCCATGTACTTCGGCAGCGTGGCCGTGAACAAGAAGTTCTTCGACGGCCTGCCCAAGGAAGTGCAGAACGCCATGCTCAAGGCCGGCAAGGCCACTTCGCTTGCCCACGGCAAGCACGTCACCAAGACCGCCAATGCCGCGCTCGATACCATGCAGGCTGCTGGCCTCCAAATCACCGACCTGCCACAGGCCGAGAAAGCCAAGTGGGTTAACAGCCTACCCAACATCGTAGCTCCCTGGCTGCAGGTCACGGGTGCAGCCGGCAAGCAGGTGCTCAAGGCCTATTTCGACGAACTCCGCGCCCGTGGCGTGAAGCCCCTGCGCGACTGGGATCAGCAGAACCGCTGACCAGCCCCGCGTCACATTTTCCAATTACTCTGGTAGCGGGTCAAAAATGTCGAAATCAAACAGCCCGATAGATTCAGAAAATATGCCGACTTCTGAGCTAAGCGCACAGAAGTCTTTCTGGGCGCAGGTCGGTGTGTGGATACTTAGTCCGCAAGTTGCTTGGCTAGTGCTGCTGCTCGCCTTGCTGGTGACGTTATTGAACTGGAACAACGCGGAAGAATCTCTCGTACAGGCGCGGCAGGTTCAGCTTGAAAGCCGTGCGTCAGAGGTATCCGACGCCATACTCGAGCGTATACATGGCTATGAACACGTGTTGCGCGGCAGTGTTGGGCTGTTTGTAGCATCTCAAAATGTTGATAGAAGCGAATGGCGGGACTATATCTCCAGCCTGAAAATTCAGGAGCAACACCCTGGCATACAGGGCGTCGGTATTTCAGTCCCTATTCCAGCCGCGCGCTTGGATGCACATTTACGCGCTATCCGTGCTGAAGGCTTCCCCGATTACAAAGTTTTTCCGCCAGGCGCACGCGAGGAATACACCCCCACTATTTATATCGAGCCGTTCGGCTGGCGTAATAGGCGCGCCTTTGGTTTTGACATGTACGCCGAAACCAATCGGCGTAAGGCGATGGAGCACGCACGCGACACTAACGGCACATCAATGACCTCGAAAGTGACACTCGTTCAGGAAGTCGACGAGAAAATGCAGGCAGGCATACTGATGTTCTTGCCTCACTACAAGCATGGAATGCCTCACGATACGCTTGCAGAGCGGCGCACCAATCTGGTTGGCTATGTCTCCGGCTCATTCCGGCTAAACGACCTCATGAACGGCATCATAAAAACGAAGCAGGCTGGTGCAGAGAAGGATGTTGATATCGAGATCTACGACAGCACGCAGCGCTCGGCCGACAGCCTGCTCTATGATGACGATAGCATTGCGCACGCGCTGCGCACGGTGCCGCCCGGGAGTTTGACGCTTAGCAGGCACATAGATTTGTATGGCCATACCTGGACGCTGTATTTCACCACGCTCCCAGCATTTGATGGCTTCTTTGATAAGAGCAAGCCCTTGCTCATCCTGTTAATGGGAATACTATTGAGTGTGATGCTCTCGGGGCTGATCTGGATGTTTGCCACTCAGCGCCAACGTGCGCTGGCGCTGGCCAGTCATCTGACCAAGGAGAACACCGAGCGCCGGCGGGTGCAAGACGAAATCCTGCTCCTCAATGCCAGCCTCGAACAGCGGGTGCAGAATCGCACAGCCGATCTTGCAGTCAGCAAAGAACATGCCGAGCGGAGCTCCATAGAGCTGACCAGCTACATTCAGGCGATCGGCCAACATGCCATCATCTCCGCAGCCGATTTGGCCGGGGGCATCATTCAGGTCAATGAAAAGTTCTGCGAGATCAGTGGCTATACCCAGGCCGAGTTGCTTGGGAAAGACCACCGCATAGTCAATTCCGAGACGCATCCCAAGGAATTCTTCGCCCAGCTGTGGGCTACTATCACCCGGGGGGATATCTGGCGGGGTGAAATCTGCAACCGCGCCAAAACTGGCTCGCTGTACTGGGTGGACACCGCCATTGTTCCGATCAAAGATGCGCGGGGGCATGTCGTTCGTTTCATTTCCGTCAGGATAGACATCACCGAGCGCAAACGCAACGAGGTACTCCTTGTAGCCAGCAATGCGCAGGCGCAACTCCTACTCAGCCAGCTCCAGCAGCGCAACGACGAGAACAACATGCTGATATACAGCGTCTCGCACGACCTGCGCTCGCCACTCGTCAACCTGCAAGGCTTCAGCAAGGAACTCGTTGCCGTATCCGAGGATTTGCGCGGCCTCCTTACCAGCGACGGCGTGCCGGCGGAGATACAGAAGCGCGGCCTAGGGCTGATCGACAGTGACATGAAGGAAAGTATCAACTTCATCCAAGCTGGTGTAAAGCGCTTGTCCAACATCATTGATGCCATGCTGCGTCTCTCGCGTGCTGGGAAAGTGGAATATCACTGGATCCTGGTGGACACCGGCCTCATCGTCAAACGCATCGTGGACTCGATGCAGGCCGTGGTCGTTGAACGCGGCGTGGCTGTCACCGTGGGCGACCTGCCGCAGGTGTGGGGCGACGCCACGGTGGTAGACCAGATCTTCGCCAACTTGATCGGCAACGCGCTCAACTACCTCGATCCTGAGCGGCGCGGCCTCATCGAAATCGGCTGGCAAGCGGATGCCGAAAACAACGCCTTCATGCACACCTATTATGTGCGCGACAACGGCCTCGGCATGAGCGAGGCGGCTAAAGGGAAACTGTTCCAAATATTCCAACGCTTCCATCCCGACAAGGCCAAGGGCGAAGGTGTCGGGCTCTCCATCGTGCGGCGCATGGTGGAGCGCCACAGCGGAAAAATCTGGGTGAAGTCTAGTGTGGGTGTAGGCACTACATTTTTTATAAGCTTGCCTATCAAGGCGATGGAAACTGCGGAATAGTCGGGTAGAGTGGGCAAGCTTCATCTGCCCACGCGGTAACTAGCTCCACACGCGGCAGCACCAATATCCAGAGCTTGTGCGACGATTGACCGTTGTGCTACAGTGCACTTCTAACGTAACACATAAGGCGCAACATCATGAGTGAAGCAACTTTTACCTTCCGGGTTGATGAAGAATTAAAAGGCGAGTTTTCTACGGCTGCGAAGTCCCGCGACCGTACCGGTGCGCAGCTCTTGCGCGACTTCATGCGTGACTACGTGAAGCAACAGCAAGAGGCCACCGAGCATGACTTCTGGTTCCGACGTGAGGTGCAAATCGGGATCGACGCGGCCAATGCCGGCGATGTGGTTTCGGCCGAAGAGGTCGAAGCAGAGGCTGTAGCCTGGCGTGCAGAGACACGACGCAAGATGGCCGGCTCTAATTCGTGAAATTGGTTTGGACGCGGCTGGCGCAAGAAGACCGAAAAGCAATTCGCGAGTACATCGCAGCCGATAACCCAGGTGCCGCGCTTGATCTCGATGAGCTGCTATCCGAGAAAGCTGCTCGCTTGGTGGATCATCCTGGCCTTGGTCGGCCTGGCCGACTGCAAGGCACTCGTGAACTTGTCGTGTATCGAAACTATATTTTAATTTACGACGTTGCCGCAGATTTAGTGCGAATGCTACGCGTACTGCACGCTGCTAGGCAGTGGCCGCCAGTAAGGCATTAAATGGCGTGGTTCAAAAAAGTAATGTTCTTGGCTAACACGGACAATGTAACAAGGGTGGGTGTTGCCGTATCTGCCCACCCTATGATTTTTAGATACGCCACATATTCAACAAGGAGAAACTCATGCCTAGTGCCACCCCCCTCACCATATTATTAGCGGAAGACGATGACGGTCACGCCACCCTAGTGCAGCGCAATCTGCGCCGCGCCGGTGTCGAAAACGAGGTGATATGGGTCAAGGACGGCCAGGAGGCGCTCGACTATGTGCGTTGTGAGGGTGTGTATGCCGGGCGGCCGCTGACCGCACCACTGGTGATCCTGCTCGATATCAACATGCCGCGTATGGGCGGGGTCGAAGCCTTGCGCCAGCTCAAAATGGATGAGCGCACGAAAATCATTCCCGTGGTGATGCTCACCACCTCCGATGATCCGCGCGAAGTGCAGAATTGCTATGAGCTGGGCTGCGGACTCTACATCACCAAGCCAGTTGAGTACGATGCCTTTTGCGAAGTCGTTAAGCGTCTCGGCATGTTCTTGCAAATAGTGGTGGTGCCTAAAGAGCGTTCAGCGTAACGATAGCTTTTTTTGGGAAATGAGTCATGCTAGAGTAGTGTTGCAATCTTGGTAGAACTTAAGAATATCCCTGTAGGAGCGGCTGTTAGCCGCGATTGTTTTTTATTCGCGGCTAACAGCCGCTCCTACAAGTGCCCTTATTAATATATTATTCAATATAATCAATGACTTACATTAATAATGTCTAATTCCGACAGTCTGGCAGACACATCGAAAGGCTTGATACTGGTCGTTGAGGATGACCTCGGCATCGCCACGCTGGAGCGCCGTAGCCTGGAAAAGTCGGGCTACACGGTCATCACCGCGATGACCGCCGATGCAGCACGTAGTGCCATTCAGCAGGGCGGTGTCGATTTAATGGTGCTGGATTACATGTTGCCCTGCGGTGTCACGGGTCTTGAGTTTCTGGCGCAGATCAAGAGCGAAGGCCACGACTTGCCGGTGATCATGGCCACGGGCATGAGCGACGAGACTATTGTGATCGCGGCGCTGCGCCTTGGCGTGCGCGACTTTGTCATCAAATCGACCGAGTTGAGCTATGATCTGCCGCATGCAGTCGAGCGCATATTCGTGTTAATCGACACCCGCAAAAAGCTTGCCGAATCCGAGGCGCGTTTGCACCAGTGGCAACAGCAGCGCATCGATGAGCTGAGGCTGGAGAAAACAGCAGCCGAAGCGGCAACTGCGGAAATCCAGGATCTCAATGACAGCCTCGAGCAGCGGGTTTTGCTACGCACCCAAGAGCTGGAAGAAAAGGTCGCGCAGTTGGCCCTCACCTCCAAGTACAAATCTGAGTTTCTCGCTAACATGTCGCACGAGTTGCGCACGCCGCTCAACGGCGTGTTGGTGCTGTCTGAGATGCTCGCCGAAAACGACGAGCACAACTTGAGCGAGCAGCAGCTTGATTACCTTAAGATGATTCATGGATCGGGCAAGGATCTGCTGGCGCTCATCAACGATATTCTCGACCTGACCAAGATCGAATCCGGCCAGGTGACGCTGGAACTTCAGGAAGTGTCGTTTGCCGAGATCAGCCTAGCTATCGAATTGAACTTCCGCGACCTAGCGGAGAGCCACGGGCTGGTCTTCAGCGTGGAACTCGCGACTAAGCTGCCGCCATCCCTCTACACCGACTTACAGCGCTTGCAGCAGATAATGAAGAATCTGATCTCCAACGCCTTCAAGTTCACCGTGAAGGGTCAGGTATTGGTGCGCATAGCACCGGTGGAATTAAGCTTGCGTGTGGATCATGATGGGATCAGCCGCGCCGAGACGGTGATAGGATTTTTTGTCACCGACAGCGGCATCGGTGTGGCGGAAGATAAGCAGAAGATTATTTTCGAGGCGTTCCAGCAGGCCGACACCGGCTCTAACAGGAAATACGGTGGCACGGGTCTGGGGCTATCCATCGCGCGTGAGTTAGCGTGGTTGCTCGGCGGCGAATTGCGGCTGGCGATGAGCGAGCCTGACCAGGGCAGCACCTTCGTCCTGTATCTCCCGTTGCGCGCGCCAGAACCTGGGCAGGGCATTACAATCTTTACACCGAAAACGACCCAGCGCACAGTTGCGGCGGAGGAAGTTATGGCGTTAGCAGAGACCAGTCAGGAAGCAATTCTAAATTTAACGCCCGCACTCCCAGGCAGCGATCCTGCTGCGGATTTAGCCGCCAGCTTGGCTGGCAAGAAAGTGCTGGTAGTGGACGATGTCGCGCTCAATATTTTCATCATTAGCGCGTTACTGCTGCGCAACAATATGGTAGTGATCAAAGCCGAAAACGGTCACGCTGCCCTCGAACAGTTAGTCCAGAACCCGGACGTGGATATCGTGCTGATGGACATACTGATGCCGGTGATGGACGGCTATGAGGCCATGGCTCAGATCCGCCAAATGAAACAGTTCGAGTCGCTGCCGATAATCGCGCTCACCGCCAATGCCTTGGCGGGCGACCGCGAAAAATGCATAGCAGCTGGCGCCTCTGATTACCTTAGCAAACCGGTGAATGCCAACGAGCTTTTTGCGCTGCTGCGGGTTTTGTTGTTCAGCTAGGTATTTAACGTAAGTTACTGATTATATTGCATATTTTATGCATGCCAGGTAAGAAACCCGAAAAGTCGCGCTGTTAAATTAGAATTAGGATCAACAAGGAGAAAATTCATGCCTAGCGCCACTCCCCTCACCATATTATTAGCGGAAGACGATGACGGTCATGCCACCCTGGTGCAACGCAATCTGCGTCGCGCCGGTGTCGAAAACGAGGTGATTTGGGTCAAGGACGGCCAGGAGGCGCTCGACTATGTGCGTTTTGAAGGCGCTTATGCAGGGCGGCCGCACACTGCCCCGCTGGTGATTCTGCTCGATATCAACATGCCGCGTATGGGCGGGGTCGAAGCCTTGCGCCAGCTCAAAATGGATGAGCGCACGAAAACTATCCCCATCGTAATGCTCACCACCTCCGATGATCCGCGCGAAGTGCAGAATTGCTATGAGTTGGGCTGCGGCCTCTACATCACCAAGCCAGTTGAGTACGATGCCTTTTGCGAAGTCGTGAAGCGCCTCGGTCTATTCTTGCAAATAGTAGCGGTGCCAAAATAACATCAGCGTAACGAATCTCTACTTTAGGAATTCCCTTCATGATAGAAGCATCGAAAGGTTTAGTACTGGTCGTTGAGGATGACTCCGGCACCGCCATGCTGGAGCGCCGCAACCTAGAAAAGGCGGGCTACACGGTCATCACCGCGCTGACTACCGACGAAGCACGCAGCGCCATTCAGCAGGGCGGTGTCGATTTAATGGTGCTGGATTACACCTTGCCCTGCGGTGTCACCGGTCTTGAGTTTCTGGCACAGATTAAGGCCGAAGGCCACGATCTGCCGGTGATTATGGCCACCGGCATGAGCGACGATAGCATTGTGATTGCGGCGTTGCGTGTTGGTGTGCGCGATTTCGTGATCAAATCGGTCGGGTTTGCCAGTGAACTGCCGCAGGCGGTCGAGTGCATATTCGTGCTAATCGACACCCGCAAAAGGCTAGTCGAATCCGAGGCGCGTTTGCGCGAGTCGCAACAGCAGCGCATCGAAGAGCTGTCCGCCAGTAATGTGGAAATGCAGAGCGTCAATCATAAACTCGAAGAGGCGCAGAACCAGCTTTTGCAGCTGAATGAGCATCTGGAATCGCGGGTGCGGATTCGTAGCCATGAGTTGGAGCTGGCTAAACAATTAGCCGAGGCTGCCAATATAGCCAAGAGTCAATTTCTGGCCAATATGAGTCATGAAATTCGCACCCCGATGAACAGTATTATGGGCATGGCGTATCTGGCACTACAGGCTGAAATTGACCCCAAGCAACGCATCTATATTCACAATATTTATTTCTCTGCACAAAATCTGCTGGGCATCATCAACGACATCCTGGATATTTCCAAGATTGAATCCGGTAATCTCACGCTTGAATCTATCGATTTTAATCTGGATCAGATGTTAGTCCAGCTCTCCAGCCTGCTGGCCGAGAGTGCGTCCAAAAAAGGCTTGAAGCTGACATTTAAAACAGATGAATTGTTGTCACGCGCATTGCGCGGCGACCCGCTCAGGCTGCGTCAGGTGCTGACTAACTTGATCAGCAATGCGATCAAATTCTCCGTACATGGTGAGGTGATTGTCCGCATCAAAAGCCTTCCCACCGCAGAAGGTGAAATGCGCGTGCGTTTTGAAATTCAGGATAGTGGCATCGGCCTTAGCCCAGAACAAATCAAAGATCTATTTCAAGCCTTTCACCAAGCGGACACTACCATCACGCGTAAATATGGCGGCACCGGTCTGGGTCTGGCGATTAGCAAACGATTGGTAGAAATGATGGGGGGTGAGATCGGCGTGGAAAGCCAGCCCGGCAAGGGCAGCACGTTTTGGTTCAACATCCTGCTCGGTAAGGGAGAAATGCTCGCCGAGACTGTGGCTGAAGCATCCGATCCTGAGCTATCGCATCTTGCTTGGCAGGTGCTTAAAGGCGCAAAAATATTGGTGGTTGAAGATATCCCAGTCAATCAGATGTTGGTTCAGGAGTTATTGGAAATGCAAGGTGTCATCGTTACGATTGCAAACAACGGCCTTGAGGCGCTCGCAATTATGCAGAAGCAAGCCTTTGACTGCGTGTTGATGGATATGCAAATGCCGGTAATGGATGGATTGGAGGCCACCCGCCAGATACGCGCACATCCTGCACTCAAGGACAGTTATATTGTTGCGGTCACCGCCAACGCCCACAAGGAAGATTGGCTACGTTGCTCGGACGCAGGGATGAATGATTTTATTAGCAAACCCATCGATGTAAAAACTATGTATTCTATTTTGGCTAAATGGGTGAGTGCATCTGTACAAAACCGCTGATAGGCGCTTAAGCAGTGATATTAACGTAAGTAATTGACTATATTGAATATTTTGTTTATAAGAGGCTTTAAACCCAATGGTGAATAAGCACTACTTGACAATGGAGCAGTTGCAGGTCGGACTGTACGTCCATCTGGACATGAAGTGGTTTGAGCATCCTTTTACGTTCAGCCATTTCAAGCTCAAGTCCGAGGATCAGATCAACACGATACGCGGGCTTGGGCTCAAGACCGTGCGTTACAGCCCTGAGCTGAGCGATGGTACCCCACCGCCCCAATGCGCCACAGCCGCGCCCGCGCCCACTGCCGTGCCGGAGTTGCCCCCAGCTATGCTCGCCAAACGCGTCATGATGGAGCAGATGCGCGAGCGTCGGCAGGTGGCCGAACGCATCGAGAAAGCCTACGTCAACACCGCACAAGTGATTCGGAATATAGAGAAAAACCTGTACAGCAAGCCGGCGGAATCGGTTGCGCAGGCGAGTGCGCTGATTGCCCAGATCGCCGACTCGATTCTGATTTCGCCCGAGCTGGCGATTTATGTGATGGGCGATAAGTTGGGCGGCGAAGAGCTGTATTTACACTCGCTCAACGTCACCGTACTGTCGATGATGATGGCGCGCGACCTGAAGTTACCCGTGGAGGTGGTGGGCGCGCTAGGCATCGGCGCTTTGCTGCATGACATTGGGCTCAAGGAGGTGCCCGGCAAGATTCTGCTCAAGACTGAGCCCCTGACGACGCCCGAGCGCAATTTTTACGAGATGCATTGCCAGTATGGGGTGGACATCGGCCAGCGCCTACATCTGAGCGCGCCAGTGCTGGCCATTATCCGTGAGCACCACGAGCGGTTTGATGGCAGCGGCTATCCAGACAAATTGCAAGGCTGCGCGAGCAGCCTGTTGTCGCGCATCATCGTGATCGCCAATTACTATGACGAGCTGTGCAACCCGCCCCTGATTGCCGACGCGCTGACACCGCACGAGGCCTTGTCGCGGATGTTCTCCACGTTGCGCGGCAAGTTCGACGACAAGCTGCTGCAAGTTTTCATTCGGTGTCTGGGCGTGTACCCGCCCGGCACTATCGTGCAATTATCCAATGGTGTGATTGGCATGGTGGCGACCGTCAACACGGCGCGTCCGATGAAGCCGACGTTGGTGCTGTACGATGTCGACGTGCCTAGGGACGAAGCGATTATGTTCGACATGGAGCGCGAGACCGAGGTCAGCATCGCCATGGCGCTGCGACCGGCTCAGGTGTCGCGCGAGGTGTACAACTATCTCAGTCCACGCAAGCGCATCAGCTACTACTTCGATGCCGACAATGCTCGCCCCGAGGGAGGCAAGCCATGAGCGATCTTGTTATGAGCAATCTGGCTCAGTTGATGTTGGACAACAGCCCGCAGATGCAGCTGCTAGTGGATCCGGCGACGTTGCAGATTGTGCTGGCCAACGCGTCTGCCGCGCACACCTTGGGTTATCCGGCTGAGCTGCTTCAGGGCATGGTAATCACCGAGGTTGAGAGTGCTTTGCAAGATGTCTTCTACTGGGATGACGTGCGCGGCGGCCAAGCGCAGAACGTGCAGAGCCAGCAGAGCGAGTACCGTCGTGCCGATGGCGAGTTGCTCAGTGTCAATAAGTCGGTTCGCGTGCTGGTGCACGGCGACTCGACGCTGCTGCTGGTGCAGGCGACCTTGGCCAAGCGTGAGCGTGAGGTCGAGGACGCGTTGACCCACACCTTGTCGCAGTTGCGCGCCACGCTGGAATCCACTGGCAATGGCATTCTGGTGATTAATTGGCAAGGCAAGATTGACAGCATGAACCGCTTGTTCGGCACGATGTGGCAGCTCAGCGACGAGTTGCTCTACTCGCATGACGACGCTCTCATCTTGGATACGGTTGCGTCTCGCGTGCATGAGTCGGCGTTGTTGCGCGCGCGGCTTAGTGCGATTGTGGACAGCGGCGAAACGCAAGACCTGCTGCACCACCATGACGGGCGCGTGTTCGAGGCCAGTTCGCGGCCTCAGCACTTAGGCGAGAAGATTGTTGGCCGGGTGTTTGGCTTCACCGACATCACACAGCGTATGCAAGACGAAGCGGAGCTGCGCGAGTCGCGCGATCTGCTCGAAGCGCAGGTGCAGCAGCTGCGTATCCAACAGGAAGAGCTGTGCCTGCGCAACGAGGAGCTGAAGTTGGCTAAAAAATCAGCCGAAGCGGCAAGTATTGCCAAGAGCGAATTTCTGGCCAACATGAGTCATGAAATTCGCACCCCGATGAACAGTATTATGGGCATGGCGTATCTAGCACTACAGGCTGAAATCGACCCCAAGCAACGCAACTATATTCATAACATTCATTTCTCTGCACAAAATCTGCTGGGCATCATCAACGATATATTGGATATTTCCAAGATTGAATCCGGTAATCTCACGCTTGAATCTATCGATTTTAATCTGGATCAGATGTTTTACAATCTCTCCAACCAACTGGGTGATAGTGCTGCCCTTAAAGACTTGAAGCTGATTTTTGAAGCAGATGAATTGTTGTCACAAGCGCTGCGCGGAGACCCGCTCAGGCTGCGTCAGGTGCTGACTAATTTGATCAGCAATGCGATCAAATTCTCCGCACATGGCGACGTGATTGTGCGCATTAAAAGCCTCCCCACCGCAGAAGGTGAGATGCGCGTGCGTTTTGAAATTAAGGATAGTGGCATCGGCCTTAGCCCAGAACAAATTAAAGATCTATTCCAAGCCTTCCACCAAGCGGACACTACCATCACGCGTAAATATGGCGGAACCGGTTTGGGTTTGGCGATTAGCAAACGATTGGTAGAAATGATGGGGGGTGAGATCGGCGTGGAAAGCCAGCTCGGCCTGGGCAGCACGTTTTGGTTTAGCATTCTGTTAGACAAGGGAGAGATACACGCCGAGACTGTGGCTGATATTTTTCATCCAGATTTGCAGGTGCTTAAAGGCGCAAAAATCCTAGTGGTTGAAGATATTCCAGTCAATCAAATGTTGGTCCAAGAGTTACTGGAAATGCAAGGCGTCATTGTTACGATTGCAGACAACGGCCTTGAGGCGCTCGCAATCATGCAGAAGCAAGCCTTTGACTGCGTGTTGATGGATATGCAAATGCCAGTAATGGATGGACTGGAGGCCACCCGCCAGATACGCGCCCATCCTGATCTCAAGGACAGCTATATTATTGCGATGACCGCCAACGCCCGCAACGAAGATTGGCTGCGTTGTCAAGCAGCGGGGATGAATGATTTTATCAGCAAACCCATCGATGTAAAATCCATGTATGCAATTTTGGCTAAATGGGTGACTGCATCTGCGCAAACAGCCAAATAATATTCAAACAATCCTTGTCTATTATCCAGTCGAATTTAAATCGCAACGCATTGAATTCAAACTGTAGCCACTAATGATATATTAAATAAAATCAATTAGTTGTGTTAAATTTCGTGTCTAAGTCAGACGCCCCGCAGGGGTTCTCGTCCTATGCGAAGCAGAGCGTAGTGTGGGAGGCTTCTAGTGCTTTAAGCTGTCATTATTATTTAAAGGTTTTCTGATGCAATCAAAACAAAAAGTTACAGCAGTGGTCGGTCTGCTCACCGGAGCGGCAGTGTGGGGCCTGGTGTGGTATCCATTCCGCATATTAGAGCAGGCAGGTATTTCCGGCATGCTGTCTTCGTTCCTTGCGTATTCCGTCGCCCTATTCATCGGCCTTGCGGTATCCGGCCCTATCTGGCGAGAATGGCGGTTGGCGGGCTGGTGGGGCGCGTTGTTGATTGTAAGTGCAGGGTGGACCAATTTTGGCTACGTGCAGGCCATCATCGAGGGCGAGGTGATGCGCGTGCTGTTGTTGTTTTATTTAGCACCGTTGTGGACGGTTGTGTTTGCCCATTTTTTGCTGGGCGAACGTTTGAATCGCTTTGGCTATCTCGTTATATTTCTGTCCTTGTCTGGTGCGGTAGTCATGTTGTGGCAACCTAGCCTAGGCTTGCCGATGCCGCAGAATAGGGCTGAGTGGATAGCTTTGTCGGCGGGCATGAGCTTCGCGTTGACAAATGTGATTGTGCGCCACACCCATTATTTGAGCGTCAATTTCAAATCGGCCTCAGTGTGGTTGGGTACCGTGTTGCTGACCGGCATCATGCTGCTGGTTAGCGGGGACGTGGCAATGCAGATAAGCAGTATTAATTTTGATTCATGGTGGTTGTTGGCATTGGTTGGGCTAGTGCTGTGCGCAACCAGTTTCGCGGTGCAGTTCGGCTTGACGCACCTGCCTGCCAATCAGGCCATCGTGCTGCTGCTGTCTGAATTGCTGTTTGCTGCTATCGCCGCATATTTTCTGGCAGGCGAAAAAATGGGCTTGCAGGAATATATCGGTGCGACGCTTATCATTTCAGCCAGCCTACTGTCAGGGAAGATACATAAGTGAGGTGTAGTATTTGACTCGACATTTTAATTTTTGACTATGCCCAAGCCCGCGTCAGCAATTCATCCATTGCGCTGCTGATGCGGTCGCCTTCTGCGGCAAGTGATACGACCTTCTCTCCCAATTGATCGGTGGCGTAGCCGCTTTGGGGCTTAGGGAATTCAATTGCCGGGCCAGCGGGTCGGGCTTTGCCGGTGATGAAGGCAGGCCAATACCGAAACATGGTGGTCGGTCAACAGCTCAAAATGCAGGGCATAGGGAAAGCGGCGCAGCAGAATGCGACGAAACCGGTTGCGCGTTGCCGGAAACGCTTCTGGGTTGCGGATGAGTTGCTCTTGTGCAGCGGCGACAACGCGCAAGAAGTCGCCCCCTAAGCCGTAGCTGCATTCTTCGTACCAGGCAAAAGCCTCTGCAATTTCAGCTTGCGCGGGGGGCTCAAAATCGACCGTCCATGTCACAGGTGGACGCCCAGTGACTGTGCAATCTGTGCCAGACTTTTGCCTGAGTTTGGATGGCTGTCACGCCAGACTGCGCGGCGTGTCAGTTCGTCAAGAACTTCGGGCCTGGTTTCTGGGTCGGTTTCAGTGGCAAATTCATCCCAGAGGTCTTCTGCCAATTGCAGACGCTCGAACCTGCCCAGATGTTCAATGGGTTGAAGTGTGGTTTTCATGTTTGAAAGTCTAGCAGCTACGCAGTGTGCGGTCAAACCTGCCTGTCTGGCCGGCAAGGGTCACTCGCATATTGACCGAATCAGCGTTTCAACAACGCCAATTCAGACTCATTTCCTGTTGGAAATACGCGCTGCCTTTAGACTCATTTGATATTTGAAGAGGTTTCTGCCTAGGAATAACAGGGTCAAAATGTTACGATTCCTCAGTTGAATTATTTTTGATTTATATTTTCACCTGCACATCATGAAAACCCCACTCACAATCGGCACGCCACTTTCTCCTTCTGCAATTAAAGTCATGTTGTTGGGCAGCGGTGAGCTAGGCAAGGAAGTCATCATCGCCTTGCAGCGCTTGGGGGTGGAAACCATTGCGGTTGATCGTTACGCAGATGCGCCGGGACATCAGCTTGCTCATCGTTCGCATGTGATCAATATGGCAGACGGAGCGGCTTTGCGTGCGCTGGTGGAAAAAGAAAAGCCGGATTTTATCGTGCCGGAAATAGAAGCCATCGCCACAGATATGCTGGTGGAAATAGAACGTGATGGTCTGGCTACCGTAATTCCCACTGCACGTGCAACTCAATTGACAATGAACCGCGAGGGCATACGCCGTTTGGCTGCGGAGACACTAGGCCTGCCTACTTCGCCGTACAAATTTGCCAGCAGCTTGGCCGAAATGCAGGTGGCTATAGATGGCGGTATCGGCTATCCCTGTATCATCAAGCCGGTGATGTCCTCATCCGGCAAGGGGCAGTCTAAAGTGGATAGTGCTGGCGAAGTCGCTGTCGCATGGGACTATGCGGCCAGTGGTAGCCGGGTGAATCAGGGACGCGTGATTGTAGAAGGCCTGATATGTTTTGATTACGAAATTACCCTGCTCACGGTGCGTGCGCTGAATGTCGATGGTGAAGTTGAAACGCACTTCTGTGAGCCGATCGGCCATGTGCAAGTGCAGGGTGATTATGTGGAAAGCTGGCAGCCGCAAAAAATGAGCGCGCTCGCTTTGCAGCGCTCGCGCGACATTGCCAAAAAAGTGACCGATAATCTTGGCGGGCGCGGCTTGTTTGGCGTTGAGTTGTTTGTGAAGGGCGATGAAGTTTGGTTCAGCGAAGTGAGTCCGCGTCCGCACGACACCGGCATGGTGACGATGTGCAGCCAGGTACAAAATGAATTTGAAATACACGCTCGTGCGATACTGGGTTTGCCGGTCGATGTTAGCATGCGTACTGCGGGTGCCAGTGCGGTAATTTACGGCCAGCTTGAGCAAGCTGGAATCGCCTTTGCAGGTGTGGATCAGGCACTACGCGTGCCGCAAAGTGATATACGTTTATTTGGCAAGCCGGAGTCCTTCAAGCGCAGGCGCATGGGTGTGGCGCTGGCGAATGGCAAGGATACCGATGAAGCGAGAGCACGCGCCAAGCTGGCGGCGAGTTTGGTGCAGCCGGTGAGTGGTAAGTAAGAAGTGATGATTAAACGAAGGTGTGAAGATGAGCAATTTTTTTAAATCTGCGCTTAAGCGAATTTTTGGCGGCGTAAAAAAAGAACCCAGCCGGACACTAGGCGACGAGTCTGCAAAGCAGGTAAGTGCGCGGGTCATCGAACCAGAGACGCCCATCATATTGACCATCTGGACCATAGAGCACAATCGTTATACCGCTGCTCGTGCCTTATGCACCGATGTTGAGATATTTTCCTCCGAAGCAATCTCACTATGTGAAAATATCAATGGCTATGTGCTGGATACGCCCAATGGCGAAAATGTGGTGGTGGAGGCTAGAACCGGCAGCTTGGTTGGGCACTCGCTGGAAGTGGTGCGGGATGGCGTGCGCGAGATGAGTAAGGGTCAATTGAATACTCAGCTTGATACAGCGAGAAAAGAATTTAATCGCATGAAAAAATTTGAGTTGTCGAATGATGAATTTTGGAAGGCGATCAAAATGGGCTGCAGTGAAACTGAAATCACTCAGGACTATCAGGAATGAAGGTTAGCAAGCTCCTGCACGCAACGATATTGGTGGCTGATTTGGACAGGGCGCGCGGCTTTTATGAAAATATCCTGGGCTTTGCAGCCAGCACAGCGCGTCCACAGATGAGCTTTGCCGGTGTGTGGTATGAGTTTGGCACGCAGCAACTGCATTTGATGCAGCTACCCAACCCTGAAGTCGGACTGCAAAGACCCGTAAATGGCGGCAGAGACCGTCATATCGCTTTCGCGGTAGATGATTTGTCTGCACTTGTGAGCGTGTTGAAAGGGTCAGGTATCATCTATAATCTTAGCCAGACGGGCAGAAGAGCGTTGTTTTGCCGTGATCCTGATGATAATGCGCTGGAATTTGTAGAAGAAATTTAACCATCCTAAATAGGGGAAATAGTCATGGATACAGAACGCGACAACGATAAAACATCCGACAGTGCGCCACCATCAAATGCGGTACTTTTTCGCATGTTGCTGGTGTTGAAGCTGAAACTCTTTGCAGGCTATATATTGGATGGCTTTGCACCATTCGTCGCGGTTATTGCATTGATCGTTGCGGTGATGGCAATGAACAATAATCAAGACAGCCATGCACAGCTCAGCCAGAGCGCTGCTGCGATAGAGAGCTTAAGTGCAAGTTTGCAGGCTTCCAAAAGTGAGCTGGAAATGCTCAAGGCGGCCTTGGAGCAGGAAAAATTAAGCCTGGAGCTTGAACGTAAAAAGCAGGATGAAAGAATGACGCTAATCATTCAAAATGTAAGTAAATTACAGGTCAAAATGAAAGTTTCTCCTACCTTGGAGGATCAAATACATCCGCTTGTCAGCAGCTCTGTGATTCAACCAGCCATTGCCCCAGCTTCGAACAAATCACTGGTATTATCTGGGGCGAATAAAATATCTAGCGAGCAGATTGATACAATCAAGAATGAAATAAGTAAATTCAACAATAAATAATGTCGCCAGTTTAAAATCAGTCCCGCGTAATTTATTTTTTAAGAGGCTGTCTTGTGCTCAAAGTGAACACTCAAAAAATAGTTAAATACACAATCACTACACTTCAGTTCTTCGTTGCCATCACCTTGCTTTTCTCGGTGCAGATTTCAGTTGTTTCTGCGCAATTGTTAAACCAGATGAAGAGCAGCCCGTCGCCCTATCTCGCAATACACGCAGATGATCCTGTTGCCTGGCAGGAGTGGAGCCCGGCAACTTTGGCGTTGGCACGTAAGGAAAATAAATTGCTATTCGTTTCCATCGGCTATTTTTCTTGCCACTGGTGCCATGTGATGCAAGCGGAGAGTTATCGCAATGTAGCGATAGCCGCCATGATCAATCAGAACTATATACCGGTGAAAGTGGATAGGGAGCTGGAGGTGGCACTCGATGCCGAGATGATCGCCTATGCACAAAGTACTTTGGGTTCTGCCGGTTGGCCGTTGAATGTTTTTATCACCCCAGAGGGCTATCCGCTCTATGCCGTGTTGTATGAAAAGCCGGAGCGCTTTAGCGGTATTTTGACCGCGCTGAGCAACGAATGGAACAGAGATAGTGCGGGGCTGAAAGCGATTGCTCAAAAAGCAGGTGTTGTTGAGCGGACAATAAAAAAAACGAAAGCAACGGCTGCTCTGGCAGTAAATTATCGCAAGCAACTGGTGCAAGAAACGCTGGAGCAGGCTGATCTGATGAGTGGTGGCATCAATACGCCGCTCAAATTTCCAATTGCTCCGCAGTTGGTCGCTTTATTGGAGATTGAAGAGCAGCATCATGATCCCAAGCTTGCCGAGTGGTTGCGGCTCACGCTGGATCAAATGATGCATGGAGGTCTGCGTGACCATTTGGCTGGCGGCTTTTTTCGTTACACCATAGACCCCAGCTGGCAACAGCCCCATTTTGAAAAAATGCTATACGACAACGCACAGCTTGCAATGATTTATCTGCGTGCCGCTAGGATATTCAAAAATCCAGCATACCGCGAGATTGGCATCGAAACACTGGATTTTATGCTATCGGAAATGCGCATCGGCGCTGCATTTGTTACCAGCACCTCCGCGCTGGATAATGAGGGAAGAGAAGGTGGCGCTTATCTGTGGAGCGAGACACAACTCAAATCAATTCTTGATCAAGATGAATATGCGTTGATTGCCAGAATATGGGGGATGGATACGGTAGCAGAATTTGACCTAGGCTATTTGCCGATGAACAAGAAGCAAGCTGCAATCGATGAGCAACCCCGCCTAAAGATAATCTACGCCAAGCTAATGCAGCAGCGCAAGACGCGTGTTGTTCCCAAGGATACTAAGCTGCTGGCCGGGCTTAATGGACTTGCACTGTCAGCGCTGACTGAGGCCGCTGATATTGCCCCAAGATTTCGCCAGGCAGCAGGTGATTTGCGCGATTTCATGCTTGAAAATTTGTGGCAAAGGGGAGTGCTTTATAAAGGTATTAGCCGTCGAAAATTGCTCGGTCAGGGTGATCTGGAAAGTTATGCCTATACCGCTGCGGGCTTGATGAAATATTCGCAGCTCAAAGGCAATGCCGCTGATGCGAAAACAGTCAGGAAAATTGCTCAGCTTGCATGGCGGAAGTTTCATACGCCGCATGGTTTTCTGCTGGAGCAGAAAAGTGAGCTGGCCAAGCCCTATTATCTAGGCGTGGTTGAGGATGGGCCTTTGCCTTCTCCATCCAGTGTATTGATCGATACCAGTCTGCAATCGGGAGATAAAGCGCTGCAAGCCCAGGCGCACGCTGCACTGGCAGATGGCGAGGCGTTGCAGCGTCATGGTGTGTTTGTGCACGCCAGCCAGGTGATGGCATTAAACCGGCTATTTTCGCTGAAAGGTTCGGCTTCTATAGGCAAAAAAAACCCCTGAACCAAAGGGGGAGGGTCAGGGGTCAAAAAGTCTTACC